>SLKI01000110.1 GCA_007134695.1 Balneolaceae bacterium | reverse complement strand
GGCAAGTCTACGTACAGCACCTCCATCAGAAAACTCAGCGCTACCGGAACAGCAGTGACAAAGAGCTTTTCGATCAGCTCTCGAAGTTGCTTAAGGAGAAAAAGCGAAGAAATTCAAAGCGTGAACGCCGGCAAAGAACGGCGGATACCGAAGGATCTGGCTCTCCAGCCGAGATACCACCACACCCGGTTTCATCAGGCAGGCCGGCGCCGACAAGAGGACTTTCGGCCCCCGCACCATCAGCTTCTCAGAAGAAGAAACCACACTACGAAAAAGAGATAATTCGTCTGATGCTGCAGTACGACCGGGATATGATCCGGTATATCGGGGGGCTATGTAACGAACAACTATTCGAAGATGAGCAGCTTGGTAAGTTCTACAAGGACGTTATCGACCGCCATCAGCGGGAGGAGGAGGTGAGTGTGGAGCATTATGCCCATCGGGAAGATCCGTTTCCGGAACTGGTTGGTGATGTGATGCTGGAGCGTTACACTGCGAGTGAACGTCATCACGAAAAGACCGGAACCCGCTTCAAAAGGGACCGCGACCCCTGGCTGACAGCTAAAAGTACGCTGAAGCCGCTGCGCCTTTATTACTTAAAACGCCACCTTGCCGCCCTGGCCGACCGCATCAAAGAGGCGGATGCGGAACAGAAAAAGGAACTGGTCAAGCAGCAGAAACGAACCCAGAGCGAAATCAGCCGGATCCATAGAACTGCGGCTGACGACCTTTTTCCAGATCCGGATAATGTGGAAAATTATCGGGAAAAAGCCGGCGGCGTTTTTGAATACACCATGAAAAAGGAGGAGGATGAACAAGGATCTTGAGGTGGCGCTGAAGGCGGCCCGGAAAGGAGCGGCTGTGATCAATTCGTTTCAGAAAGAGGAGATCGATATCGAGTACAAGGGACGGCATGACTTGGTCACCAAAGCAGACCTGCAGACGGAAAAAGAGATTCTCGACGTGATAAACCGACACTTTCCGGATGATTATGTTATGGCCGAAGAATCGGCCGGTGAGCAGCGGGACCTGGATGGACGAGTCTGGATTGTGGATCCGATCGACGGAACCACCAATTTCGCCTATCGATTTCCGGTTTACTGTGTATCGGTAGCACTTTGGGAGGATGGGAGGCCGCTGACGGGCGTGGTACTCGAGGTGAATCGGGGGGAGGAGTTTACCGCCGTGAACGGAGAGGGGGCCTGGCTGAACGGCAAGCCGATTCGCGTGTCTGCAATAACCGAACCCGACAAATCACTGATCGGTACCGGATTCCCATATAACGACTACAGCTTGCTGGAAGACTATTTTCAGCTTTTTCGCAGCCTCATCGGCCAGGTACAGGGGATTCGCCGGCCCGGTGCGGCAACGTATGATCTGTGCTGTGTGGCAGCCGGCCGGTTTCAGGGATTCTATGAATATGCCCTCAAGGCGTGGGATGTCGGGGCTGCCTCGCTGATAATCCGTGAGGCGGGAGGGATTGTCAGTGACTGGATCGGCGGCGATGACTGGCTTTTCGGCGAAAGGATTGTAGCCGGAAATGAGTCGATTCACCGCTATCTGCTTAAAAAAATAGAAGAGAACGTTTCGTTAGATAACCGGACGTTGTAAACGTTTCGAAGAGATGTCTGGCTAGAATGAGATGAGCGGCTAGAATGAGATGTGCGGTGAGAAGTGATGCCCGGCAAGAATGAGATGCCCGGAAAGATTGAAATACCCGGCAAGCGTGAAATGCGCAATATGAAGTGATCCCCGGCAAGAAGGAAGACTTAGTAAAAAATAGAAACCCATTCAAAACAAAGCTGCACTCATCTCATCGGTGAACTTTCGAAAAAGAGATCAAATGAAGGGAGGGGAACCGGTTTCCGGGCATATAGAAATGGCTCTCCATAGGTAAACCCGGCCTGGTGGCCGTAATATCGGGCCCTGGCTCGAATACTTTCGAAAAATTCAGGACGGGAGATATAGGTTTCAGGCTCCTCTCCCGGATCAGCCACATCGAACTGACTCTTAAAGGCACGGATCGCCTCCTCTTTCAGGTCCATTGTTTCCGTGATATTAAAAATAAAGTCGGGGTTGAAGGGCTGGTCCTGCATATAATGAAGGACGTGACGTGGCCGGTGCGGCTTCTGTGATTTTCCATCCGGGCCATCTGTTTCGATTTTGGCCAGACCGCTGTAAAAGATGGAGTCGATCAGCAACCGCGTGGCATCACCATGATCGGGGTGCCGGTCGGCCGGTGCGCCGATCAGACAGATATGGGGTCGGTAGCTACGAATACGCTCGATAATCGGCAGTTGGTTCGGACGTTCGTTTACCAGTTGTGTGTCGGTAAGCTGAAGGTTATCTCGTGCTGCCAGCCCGAGAATCCCGGCCGCTTTCTCCGCTTCTTTCAGCCGCTGTTCAGGAGTACCCCTCGACCCCATCTCACCACGTGTCAAGTCCACGACAGCCGTTTTTTTCCCTGCCCGGGTGAGAGCGGCAAGTGTTCCGGAGCAGCCCAGCTCCGTATCGTCGGGGTGTGCGCCAAATGCAAGAATATCGATCTTTTTCATGAGAAGGAACTTAGCGTAATCAGGTTCAATTAGTCAATTTTTGTCGACCGGCACTTTTTTTTCGGATTTTGTAACCATCAACAAATAATTTACGTAGAGCTTGAGAGTTCATACCATGATGCGTCAGAATGACCGTGTAAGATCACCTGGCCTGGATCTTCCGGCTGTAAATAATTTCTTCCGGCTGTAAATAAATTAATGTGCTAAACCAGAAATGAACAGACTATTTGTCAGCTTTATCGAGGGTATCCGGATCGCAATACATGCTATCTGGAAGAACAAGACCCGTGCCATTCTGACGACTACCTGTATTGTCATCGGTATCGTATCGGTGACGGCAATGAATACGGTCAGTGACGGGATCGACCGCAGCTTCGAAGACAGTATGGATATGCTCGGCCGGAACGTAGTCTATGTGGAGAAATGGCCTTGGGGACTCGGAGGTGGAGAATATCGCTGGTGGGAGTATCGCAACCGCCGGGAACTCGACATTCGCTATCTGGATCAGCTGAGAGATCGAAGCCAGCTCGCCTCGACCGTTAGCGGAGTCGCCTATCGGTCGGCCACCATCCGTTACAGAGACCGTTATGCCGAGGGTGTTGGGGTGTCCGGGGCCTCAGCAAACTACTATCAGATGGGGAACTTCGATATCGACGACGGACGTTATTTTTCCGATTTTGAAGATCAGCATGGAGCTCCTGTCATGGTCCTCGGCGCCAGTGTCGCCGAAGTGCTTTTTCCCGGCCAGGATCCGATCGGACAGCAAGTACGGATGCGAGGGCAGCGATTTACCGTGATCGGCCTGCTGGAGCGGCAGGGGAGTTTTCTCGGCCTGGAGGATATGGACAACCAGATCATTATCCCGCTACGTACATTTCAGCATATCTGGGGACTTCGAACCGGATTACGCCTTATGGTGCAATTTCCTGATGAAGCCACATTCGAAGAGGGACAATACGAAATAGAAGGGGTGATGCGGCAGATCCGCCGGCTGGAACCGGTCGAAGAGAACGATTTTGCGATCAACAAGCCTTCGATGTTCGAAGATCAGTTCAACTCAATGAAAGTGGTAATTTACGGGATCGGCATCTTTCTGACCGGCCTGGCGCTCTTTGTAGGCGGAATCGGTGTAATGAATATCATGTTTGTTTCTGTCAGGGAGCGGACCAAGGAGATCGGAATTCGAAAAGCGGTCGGTGCCAAACCCTGGGAAATCCTTTTTCAGTTTCTGACAGAAGCTGTGATCATCTGTCTGCTGGGCGGATTGATTGGAGTCCTGCTCTCCCTCGGAATCACCGAACTGATCAACCAGTTTTTCGTAGCCCATATGGACTGGACCACAGTACTCAATGCTGTACTGATCTGTACATTCGTCGGCCTTCTGTTCGGGTTTCTCCCCTCCTGGAGGGCCTCCACCGCCGACCCCATTGAATCGATACGATACGAGTAACTATGAGAATTATTGAAGTTTTCAAACAAGCTTTCGACTCCATTCGGGTCAACAAACTTCGGTCATCACTGACGCTGCTGGCGATCGCTGTCGGGGTTTTTGCGATTATCAGTGCCAACACCGCAGTACTGGTACTCGACACCTATTTCAAAGATACACTTAGCCTGATGGGCGGGGATGTAGTAACGGTTCAAAAGATGCCGGCTATTCAGATGGGTGGGAGCTGGCAAGAGTACCGGAACCGGCCGGATATCACCTTCCGTCAGATGGAGCAGCTTCAGGACCGTGCACGGCTGGCCAGGGAGATCGGCCCGAACGTCGGGTTTCGTACAACACGTGTAACATTTGGAGACCGGGAGACTGAACCAAACATCCCGATACGAGGAGGCAACGAGTATTATCTGTCCAACAATGCGATCGATCTGGATGAAGGGAGAAATTTTCAGATCGAGGATATTGAAAATGCCCGGCAAGTGGTCATACTCGGTGCGGAAATTGCGGAAACACTCTTTGAAGGCTCGGATCCGATCGGCCGCCAGATCCGGGTCGACGGCCGGCCCTGGACGGTGATTGGTGTGGCGGAATCGAGGGGAGCGGTCTTCGGGCAGACCCTCGATCGATATGTTGTGATGCCTTACACATCTCTGATTTTTGTTTACGGGCGTGATCGCAATATCGGCATTCAGGTTCGGGCACAATCGATCGAATATATCGAAGACACAATCGACGAATTGACCGGGCTGATGCGGACGATCCGGCAGGTAGCTCCGGGCGATCCCAGTAATTTTGAAGTGGAAACCAACGAATCGCTTGCCAACGTTTTTGAACAGTTTACCGGCATTCTCTACCTGGTCGGTTTCATCGTGGGAGGAATTGCGCTGCTTGGAGCCGGCATCGGTGTGATGAATATCATGCTGGTTTCCGTGAATGAGAGAACCCGGGAGATCGGAATTCGAAAAGCGGTCGGTGCCAACCGCAAGGCGATCATTTCGCAGTTTCTGATGGAGTCAATCGCCATCTGCCAGATCGGAGGCGTAATCGGAATTCTCATCGGCATCGTCGTTGGCAATGCAGCAGCGTTGTGGCTGGAGTCGAGTATCGTATTTCCAGTGGCAGCCGCCGTTGCCGGCGTGGTGGGTATGACAGTGATCGGACTGATCTTCGGCGTTTACCCGGCCTGGAAAGCTGCACTGCTGGATCCGATAGAAAGTTTGCGCTACGAATAACGATTACAGCTTATAGTACGGGTTGTTTCGGGTTTATACCTGAATTACCAGGGTTGAACCTATTTGCCGTTATTTGTGTTATGCTTACCTTAGTAGAAACAAACGATCGAACTATGGAAAAAGAACGCATTAAAAATATGAATGAGGAGCTCGAAGAGATCCTCGAAGAGGGCAAACATCTTCTCGAGGAGGCGAACCTCGAAGAAAGGTTTAACGAAATGAAAACCGAAGCCGAGCTGCTAATCCGGAAACATCCCATTAAAAGTGTTCTGGTTGGCGCGGCTGCCGGATTTATATTTGCCAAACTTTTAAAAGGAGATTGACTCGATGGCGGGGAATGATCCCCATACCGATTCCGGTTTAAAGTCGATTCTGCGGGATGTGCGCCTCTATGTGGAAAAACGGCTGGAGCTGTTTACAATTACCATCAGTGAACAGGTAGCCTCCATTCTGGCCGAATCAATTCACCGGATTGCCGGTTTCCTGATTTTAGGGGCCGGGCTGATGATCTTCTGGTTCGCGATCGGATACCTGCTGGGCGAACTGCTGGAATCGGTTTGGCTTGGATTTTTAATCAGTTCCATTCCACTGATTTTATTTGGCCTTCTATTTGTAAACCTCAGGCCGAAATGGCTTACGCGAAAGATTCAGTCCGACATGGTAGAACAGATTCTCAATTCGATTGATGAAGTTGACGATGCGGCAAGAAACGGCCGGCGAGAGCGTCAACAATCGGGAGTAAATCCTGCGGAGGAGCAAAAAACGTGAGTAAACAGGAGACCAACAGACTCGACGAACTTGAACAGCGAAAGCGTAAAATCCGTACCGAGCTGAATCAGCTGCACCATCAGCTCGACGGTTCGATGCGCAACGCCGGACACAAGGCTGCTCACTCAATCCTGCCGGTCAAGTGGATACGGAAAAAACCGTTCAAGGCTATTGGCACATCGCTGCTTACCGGTTTTATTCTGGGGCTTTCCCGGGGGAGAGGCAAAAGCAAGAAAATAAGAAAAGGTGAATCGGGCAGCACCGAGAGCAGGCCGGGCATGAGTTCGATGATTGTTGACGAGCTGAAAAGAGTCGCCGCCCGGCGGGCAGTCCAATCGATCGTGGAGATGGTTGATGAGCAGTTGTTGAAGCCGGGTTCCTTCAGAAGTAGAGAGAATGGGTCCAGCCGCGAGACGGCAAAGTCCGGCAGTGAAGAAAATTGAACGGGCCGGGAGAGTGCAAGATGTTAAGAGTGATTCACAATCCTGTTCGAGTGATTTAGCAGATCCTTATAGCTGCGTTTTTATCTACAGGCTTCATCAAGTACAACTTTGTGAACCAGTCTGCATCGGGGCGAGACTTGCTTATCTGACCTTTACCTGGATACGAAATTGTCAGCTGATACCATCAGGATTCGGTAGTGTGAACGAATCAGTATCGGGTAAAACCTGCTGAGCAGACCTCCATCGGGGAGGAATTTTGTTAATAGATTAATATTTTAACGGGGTTTATAGCATCTCACATACGGTATCATGTTAAAAGACGTTTCGTTATTTGCAGCCAATAAATTTTTTTGCAACTCTGTTTCGATTTTACCGTGTAATACCCAGAACCTAAAACTGAAAGGAAACTCAATGCGGACCATACTAACTATTCTCTGTTTTGCAATTCTTCCGGTAAGTGTAACGGCGCAGGAGACACTGACACTGGATGAAGCCATTCAAACTGCACTTGACAACAACTATCAACTACTGCAGGCAAAGAACAGCCTCGATCTGACAGAAATTCAAATCACAAGTGCCTATGCCGATTTTTTACCAAACCTGAGTGGCAGTTTCTCGGGTAACCGGAATATCGGACGGCAGTTTATTCCGGAGGAGCTTACGTTTGAGGATCGAACAGCCCAGTCGCTCTCCGGAAATCTCAGTACCAACATTACCCTGTTTAGTGGATTTCAGAATATCAACAATCTGCGGCAAAGCCGGGTGAATCACAGCCAGCAGCAGATGGATACGCAGCGGTTGCGGGAAAATATCATCTTCAATACGGCGACTCGCTATTTACAGGTACTGTTGAACGAGGAGCTGTTGGAGATTGCACAGCAGAATCTCGAAACTTCCCGCGTGCAGCTTGAACAGGTGGAAGCCCAGGTAGAGATCGGATCCCGGCCCGTAGTAGATCTTTATCAGCAACAGTCGACAGTCGCCAACAATGAGTTGCAGGTTGTTCAGGCCGAAAACTCGGTCAATATCAGTAAAACCCAATTGATTCGGATGCTGCAGATCGACCCTCTCATCGAATATGAGTTTGTTGCACCGGATTTTGAAGATGAAGACTTGCTGCCGCGTGATCTGAATCTTCAGGAGTTGATCAATATCGCTCTGCAGAGTCGGAAAGATGTTGAAGCGCAGAGGCTGGAGATCGAATCGTCTCGTTACAATCTCAATATTGCACGAGCCAACCGATACCCTTCGATTTCGGCTAATGCAAGTTTTGGTTCTTCTTACAGTGATCAATATTCACTGGCAGACCCGATTACTGGAGTGCGTGAGAGTGTCGGTTTTCAGGATCAGTTTTTTGATCAGAGAATTACCCGGTCGATCGGTTTCAATATTTCGATTCCGATCTTTAACCGATGGAATACCAACGTTCAGATTGAACAGGCACGAGTTCAACACCGCAACGCCCAGCTCTCCCTCATGGATATTGAGTATGAAGTGAGAGAGGAGATCAGCCAGGTATACAACGATTATATCTCGCTTGCCAAGGAACTCGAAGCAACAGAGCGGTCGCTGATTGCAGCCGAACGAAGTTACGAAACCCAGCAGCAGCGCTACGAGATCGGGGCTACGTCACTTATCGAGCTGAACCAGGCGACCCGGGATTATATTGAAGCCCTCTCCAATCGGCAGCAGGTGGTATACAACTTTATTTTTCAGGAGAAATTACTCGACTACTACCTCGGCCGGTTAAGCGAGGATCTGCACCTTTAAATGAGATTTCGGCCCGGTTCTGTCTGCTGATGGAGCCGCCTTCGAATCGGATATGTAATTGAAAAACCAGAGATTCACATGAAGAAAAAAACATCGGCAACCAAAAAATTACTGAAAGTACTCGGCATCGGGTTTCTGATTGTCGTTGTACTGGGTTTCCTTGCACGGACACTCGGCTGGATGGATGCCGGTGAGACCGCTCACACGGTTGAAGTTGAGTCGGCGGATATTCGGACGATCACACAAACCGTATCGGCATCCGGAAAAATTCAGCCGGAAACAGAAGTGATCATTCGCCCTGATGTCTCCGGAGAAGTGATTGAACTGAGAGTGCGGGAAGGGGATTTTGTCCGGGAAGGAGAACTGCTGCTTCGAATCAAGCCGGATATCTATCAGGCTCAGATAGACGAGCTGAATGCTATGCTTCTAACGCAGAAATCACGGTTTGAACAAGCCCGTGCCAGCCTTTACCAGGCCGAGGTGGAGTATGAGAAGCAGGCTCAACTTCATGAGCGTAATATGATTTCGGATCTGGAGTACCTGCAGGCTAAAAACAATTTGGAATCGGAGAGAGCCAATCTGAATGCTGCTGAATATCAGATTGAAAGCGCAAGGGCACAACTCCG
>SLKI01000027.1 GCA_007134695.1 Balneolaceae bacterium | reverse complement strand
TTTATCGAGTATCGGTTTGTACGATTATTTGATGACGATGGGTTTGATTATCGTCAAAACAGCCGGCTGGCGATCGGCCTCTCTCTGTCGTTTTAAATTTGGCTTCACCAATCCGTATCGATCGATTCTTTGTCGCAAGGTTCCTATTCGATCATTTAGATATCCGAATCGGGAAGAATTGAGTTATTACACGTCTATTCCGGAATTCTGATATTCTGCTCAGCTTTATTCAATTGATCGGGTTCAAAAAGTTGTAAATTACCGTTGAGCTTTATTTTATAGGGGTGGGGCTGGATTTGGTGGTGTTTTAAGCATGAAACCCTCCATTTTCACGTTTTTTACATCAGGGCTTCTACAAATCGCCCGAATTGTACGTTATGGCAGATGTAGATCAACATATCATAGATAAGATTGAAGAGTTTGAACTGAGTGCGTCCTTGAAGGATGATTTACGCCTGTTGCTCGACCTGTGTCATTCTAATCTGGAAGATGTGGATGACGAGAAGATTACCCGGGCTTTTAAGCTGTGCTATTTATCACACAAGGGAGAAAAAAGGGCATCCGGAGAGCCATTCTATCTGCACCCGGTCGAAGTGGCCAAAATTATTGCCAGTGATCTATCGATTGATGATGAATCTGTGGTTGCAGCCCTCCTCCATGATACGGTTGAGGATACGCCGGTTACGATCGAAGATATTCGAACTCTATTTGGTGAGACGGTAGCACATATTATTGATGGTGTTACCAAGATCGAAGGATTTTTTGAAAGCCGGGATACCAAGCAGGCCGAGACATTTATGAAGATGTTGCTCTCGATGGCCGAAGATATTCGCGTGGTGCTGATCAAATTTGCCGACCGGTTGCACAACATGCGGACGATTCATCATCTGTCGAGAGAGAAACAGTTGAAAGTGGCAACAGAAACGATGGAGCTGTACGCTCCGCTGGCACATCGATTCGGACTGTTTACGATTAAAAACGAGCTGGAAGATATCTGCTTCAAGGTGATGGACCCGAATTCCTACCGGTTCATTGTAAGAAAGCTCAGAGAAAAGAGAGAGGATCGGGAACAGTTTATCCGGGAGTTTATGGATCCGATAAAAAACGAACTGGATAAACAGAATTTCAAATTTGAGATCAAAGGCCGTCCCAAGCATATCTATTCGATCTTCAGAAAGATGCAGCGGCAGCAGAAACCGTTTGAAGAGATCTACGACCTGTTTGCCATCCGCATCATTCTGGAAGATCCCCATACCAAGGAGGATTGCTGGCGAGTCTATTCTATTATTACCGACTGGTATACGCCAATTCCACAACGGTTTCGGGACTTTATCTCTGTTCCGAAGGCAAATGGTTATCAGTCGTTACATACTACCGTGATTACACAGAAGGGCCGAAAAGTGGAGGTGCAAATACGTACCCGGATGATGGACCATATCGCCGAGCGGGGACTGGCAGCTCACTGGAAATATAAAGAGGGGGCAAATCAAGGGAGTACCACCCTCGACAAGTTTGTGAATTGGGTTCGGGATGTGCTGGACAATCCCCGGCCGGATGCGGCTACGGAATTTGTCAAGGATTTTCAGCTCAATTTGTACCAGGATGAAATCTACGTATTCACTCCCGACGGTGAATTGAAAACTTTGCCGAAAGGCGCCTCCTGTATCGACTTTGCTTTTGAAATTCACAGCGAGATCGGTGAACGTGCGATGGCAGCCAAGGTGAATGGCAAAATGGTTCCGCTCCGGCAAAAACTTGATATCGGTGACCAGGTAGAGATCATAACCGGGAATAAAATCAACCTTAACCCGGACTGGATCCACGATGTAGTTACGCATAAAGCACGATCACGAATACGGCAGTATATTAAAAAGAAAGAGCGTGAAGTGGCCGACGAAGGCCGGGAAATCTGGAGCAAGAGAGCAAAGCGGGGCAAAGTCAAAATTTCGGAACAGGAGATGAGCCGGGTGGCCCATCGGCTGGATTTTGATACACCACAGGATCTGTTTTATGCGATCGGTTCGGGGGCTTTTGATGTCAACAAGCTATTAGATGCGGTCCGGCAACTCAAGAGCATGGGCCGTTTTGATCCGGATTCCGACCAGAAAGAGGGGGAGCTGACCGAACAGGAACTGCAGGAACGTTTTATCACCACGGCCCGGAGCGATGCCGGAAAACGGGACCTGTTGATCGACGGTGAAATTTCAAATATCAAGTACACTTATGCCAATTGTTGTAATCCAATTCCCGGCGACGAGGTCGTCGGCTTTATCAGCCGGGACGGAGATGTGAAAATCCACCGTTCTAATTGTAAAAATGCTCACCATTTAATTCAAACCGACAGCGAACGCATTATCGATGTAAAGTGGGCCCGCAACATTGACACCCAGTTCCTGGGAGCGATTAAAGTGATTGGAGAGGACCGGGTAGGCCTGGTGAATGATCTAACCGATGTTTTGTCGAAGTCAATGAAAACCAATATGAAAAGTATCAATGTGAGTAGCGACAGCGGAATGTTTGAAGGAATCCTCACCGTCTTTGTGACCGACCTGAAGCATCTGGAACAGATCATTGAGAGACTTCAAAGAGTCAGCGGTGTCAAAAATGTGATTCGATATGAATAATTTTTTGTTTGATTGGAACAAATTTCTTCTGATCTGTATAAGAATCATTGATGTGGCTCTCGATGCTCGAACAAAGTAATGCTTGGTAGTAAATAATTGATTGAACAGAAGGGTGAATTCCACTTTTAAGTAAAGAAAAAACAGCAAGTATCTCTTTTACGCTTTTTTAATATAATTTTAGTTTAAGAAACTGTATATTCCTTACCCATTTATCAAATGGATCATGAAGAATAATAAATGCATTAATATCAAACAGTAAGCGATATAATATGATTACTTATACGAAAAGAGATATAGTTCGAAGGGTTGCTGAGTCCATGGATGTACCACTCAATCAGGCTGAGCCTTGGGTTGACGCCGTCATCGATGCCATTCGTGGCACACTTTTGGATGCCGATCCAACCTGCAGAATAGAACTTCGTGATTTTGGTGTTTTTGAAGTAAAGAAAACCAAAGCGAAGCCCAAGGCGAGAAATCCAAAAACCAATGAAGTGATCTATGTGCCCGCCCACAGAAAGACTCACTTCAAACCAAGTAAAAGACTGAAAGAGTTTTTGCGTCAGCCTCTTGACGAGCTCGAGTCTTCGAAAGATTGATTGAAGTCGTTTGGAAGGATTATAGGTATCGATGTGGGAACCAGGCGGATCGGCCTGGCCCGCACCGATCCGTTGAGAACTTCAGTCAATCCGGTCGGCACATATGCGCCTGCCGAGATATTCGACCAGATTGAAAAGCAGCAAAAAGATTATCCGATTTTGGCTTTTGTCGTCGGATGGCCGCTGTCGACCGGTGGAGAACACACGGAAGCGACCCGAATGGTGGAGCGTTTTATCAAGAAGCTGAATAAACGATTTCCAGATATTCCCGTTCATACAATAGATGAGCGCTATTCTTCCAAAGAGGCGGTTCAGACGATGATTCGATCGGGTGTACCCAGAAAAAAGCGAGCTGAAAAGGGGCGTGTCGATCAAACAGTGGCAGCTTTGCTGTTGCAACAGTTTCTTGAAACAGAAAATGAATTTAAGTGATGGCGATTCTACCAATTGTCACCTGGAATGATCCGGTATTGAAGCAGAAGACCGATCCGGTTCAGGAAAACAGTCAAGAGCTGCAAACGCTGATCGACGACATGTTTGATACCATGTATCATGCATCGGGTGTCGGCTTGGCTTCACCCCAAATCGGCCGCAGGCTGAGACTTTTCGTTGTCGATGCCGATGAAATATCCCAGGAGTATGATGAGCCGAGCTTCGGGCCGATGGTCTTCATCAACCCCGAAATTACGAGAAAAGGGGGAGAAGTGGTTTCGATGGAGGAAGGCTGTCTGAGTATCCCTGAGGTGAGAGATGATGTGAAAAGACCATCAGAAATAACGATCCGGTTCCTCGACAGAAATTTTCAAGAGCAAAAGATCTCGTTTGACGGCTTGCTTTCAAGGGTCATCCAGCACGAATATGACCACATCGAAGGGATCCTCTTTCTGGATCACCTGAGTGCATTTCGCCGGAGACTTCATCGCTCGAAACTTCGCAAGATTGAAGAGGGTTCGATGAAAACGGATTATCCGCTGGTTGAAAAACGTGATCTTAAATCAAAATGAGGCCGAATGTTAAAAATCGTCTTCATGGGTTCTCCGGAGTTTGCGGTACCAAGTCTTGAACGGCTTCACCATTCGCATCACGAGATTCTTGCAGTGGCCACCAATGCAGATAAACGGCGCGGCAGAGGCGGGGATCTCCAGCCAACGGCAGTTAAAAAGAAGGCAAAAGAGTTTGGCTATTCTGTCATCGATGTGGATTCTGTAACCGATGCCGGGTTTCAGGCGGCACTTGAACGCCTGGATCCCGACCTCTTTGTTGTTGTCGCCTTTCGCATTTTACCGGCAAAATTGTTGACGATTCCATCTGCAGGTGCTGTAAATCTCCATGCCTCTCTTCTTCCAAAATATCGGGGTGCCGCTCCAATACACTGGGCGGTGATCAATGGGGAGCCAGAAACCGGCTGTTCAGTTTTTTTTCTCGAAGAGAAGGTAGATACGGGAGCAGTGATACGGCAGGTTCGAACCCGAACCGGACCCAATGAAACGACTGGTGATCTTTACCATCGGCTTAAAATGATGGGAGCAGATCTGCTTGTAGAATCGCTGGATCTGATCGAAAAGGATCGGGTGGAGGGAGTTCCCCAGGACGAAAGTGCTGCAAGCCGTGCCCCCAAACTCTTCAGGGATGATGCACGGGTCAACTTTAGAAAGTCTTCACAGGAGGTGCACAATTTTATTCGGGGGATGAGTCCTTCGCCATGCGCTTGGGCGAACTACGGAAATTTACAGTTGAAGCTTTATCGGTCGAAAGCCGGTCCCGATATTGAACTCGATCCGGGGGAACTGCTATTTGCCGAGGGACGTTACCTTTTGGCAGGATGCAGCCGGGGAAGTGTCGAACTAACGGAGTTGCAACTGCCCGGAAAACCGAAGATCAGCGGGAGAGATTTTGCAAATGGATACAATCTGGACAAAGGGCTGAAATGAGCAAATTTCGATCATTGCCTCTTGTGCCGACCTCTTGAGATGGATCGGGCAAAGGGCCGAATTGAGCACTGAGAATACTGCTGGAATGAGAGCGCTTCAAAAAGAATTGATCTTCTTTTAAAATCCTCTGTTGAAATAAATTGAGATATTTGTGATATACTATTCAAATTGAGAACCGGAAAGTGAATCGATGAACAGTACGATTCGCCCGCATCACAGAGACAACCGTATCGATACGTAAAAAAAAGCGTCAAATTCTCATGGAATTACCCCCGCTCATACAAGCCGCCAGGAATGGAGATCTCGACACCATCAAAAAGTTGCATGCCAAAGGTGAATCTCTGAATCAGACACATAAGAATGGTGCATCGGCGCTAATATATGCAGCCGAGAAGGATCATCTTGATGTAGTTGAATATCTGTTAAGTGCTGGCGCAGATCCGACGATTGCTACTCAGATGGGCGGGACTGCATTGAATCGGGCTGCTGAAAATGGCAATACAGAAATAATGAGATACCTGCTCGACAAGGGAGTACAGATCGGAGATCTGGCTGTAATTATGGCGGCACGAGAGGGGAAACTGGAAGCAGTGAAAATGTTGATCGAAGCGGGGGCTGATATTAATGCCCGTCAACGCTGGGGACAAACCGCATTAATGCTGGCTGCACGGGAGGGACACGCCGAGGTGGTGCGATACCTGATCGATGAAGGAGCCGACGTAAAACTGAAAGACAAAAACGACAATACAGCACTGAACATCGCAGTTGACAATGACAATGCAGACATTGCTATGATGCTGCGGAAGGCGGGAGCCAAGGCAGCGGAGACCAAAAAAAGCTCACCGGTTGCAATTAGCGAAGATGAAGAGGATGATGATGTTGGTAACGATGTAACGGATGTGGAAGAGATTATGGGAGATGATGAGGAGATGCCGGATGACGTGGATCTGGATGATTGACTACCCTTTGTTGGACTACCCGTTTGTGTAGGAGAATAGTTAGATCGCTCTTCTTATATATTAACGAATCTTAATTATAAGTAGGATTCAATTTATTTATACTTGTTTTGCCTGTTCTCCAGGATAAAATATGTGCGAATAACATGGCGCGCTTCAGGTTAAATTAGGCGATCTGAAGGAGTTACAACTGCATTAAGGTTAGAAGTCACGGGGTATGGATTTCAAAACGTTACGATGTACAATTGGACAGGTAAGGCTCGGTTTTTTATGGATCATTTTGGTTGGAATGTTCTTGGTATTCCAAAATCCGGGAGAGGTGTATGGACAGAGCGGAAATGAGGGGTTGATATTTAAATCGGCATCCGGTGAGGGCCGCTCGGTACTGGATCCGAATGGAACCGGAAATGTGTTTGATCAGGGAGTTCCCTTTCGTGCTATGCCGATGATAGATTTTGAGCCTGTCGATGATGTACGAACAGGACCCAGAGGCGGGCATACAGATCTGGTAACGTTGCAGTCTGGCGAAACTCATGTTGGAGATGGAGCGGGCAGTGCTTTTATGTACTATGATGAAGCACGGGACGCGTTGCTTTTCAGGGTCTTTCTGGCTGGTCAATCCAATGCATCCAAAGGTTACAGTTTTCTCTTCAATACTGATGTGACCCTGGGTTCAAGCCCTCACCTTGAAGGGGCAACTCCATCAAATCCGGGAGATTATTCATTCGAAGTTGTACTGGAGACCAATCATCGGGTAGCGATCTATGCACTTGATGAAGATGGTGTGATTGATGACCCCTCAAATCCAAGAATATTAGATCTCGACACTCACTTTCAGAAGGCGGTTGCTAAACCTTTTGATATAGATGGAACCGGTTCATTGAGCTCGGATCCGGGGTACTTCTATGATTTTTGGGTTCCGATTAGTGAGATTGATGATCATCTAAATGGAAATTCGTTTCAGGCCAATACACCTTTTTGTGCTGTTGTGGGGACAATTACAAGTGCAAGAAGCGGATTTCACGGAACTATATCCGACATCATGGGGGTCGACGACAGCAATTACCGATCAAGAAATAATGCACAGGTCCGGGTTTTGGATGCATGTTCTGCCGTAAGCCCAGATCAGATTAACAGTGGTTTTGGTGATGCGGTAACATCTGTTCCCGCTATCGATTCGCCAGTCACAGAAGAGGATACGGAAGTGAGTGGCTCCAGCATTGAAGCTGAAGGGACAAGTATTACGTTATATAGAAATGGATCGAGTGCAGGTTCTGCTAATGTAGCGTCCGATAAAACATGGGTTGTTACCGGATTGAATTTGGATGCGGGTGATCAGTTAACTGCCAGTGCAGATGCAACTGGAAAGTTATCTTCCGATCCCGATGACAGCACTCCGGTGATCGTTCGTTCAATTTCTGATGTGTGCACTGAAAGGCCGTTTAATCTGGAGAATTCGGGTAATACTTTTTTAGGTACAGTACCCAATTTACCAGCCGGTGCAACAGAGGACAGTTTAACCATCAGATTTTACCAGAATGACCAGCTTGTGATTTCGACAAGTAGTGAAGACAAGAATGCTGATGAGACGATTAATCTTGTAGAATATGAGGTTTTTAGCCAGGATGGGAGCACGGGGAATGTTGACTTTGAACTGGATAGTGGTGAGGAGGGGAATGCATATAACAACGAAGATTTTTTCATTACAGCTGAATATGAAGGGCAGTGTGAGTCAGATTTCGGGTTTCTTGCAGATGATGATGAGGATCTTGTCCAGGCGGAAGCGCCAGAAATAACAACTTCAACTATCGATCCAACCAGTACGACTTCAGTTGAAGGCATCTCGGATGAGACAGATGGCGCAACCATATTTCTCTATGTGAATGATGATGAGAATGTGATTGGCAGCACTACAGTATCTGGCGGTCAATGGCTGATAAGCGGTATCAATACAAACGATCTCCAAGATGGAGATGAAGTTTATGCTCGAGTGGAAGTCTCTGATGTAGCTGGTGAAGATGATCGGGTACTTTCTTCGCGTTCCAACACTGTAATTGTCGGAGCCAGCCGCACACTGCCTCCGGTAATTACCGGTGAGTACAGAGCAGACTCCGAAGTAAGAATCGAGGGGTATACTGATGAGGGAGGAAGTACTCAAATAAAAGTTTTTCTGAATGGAGTTGAAGCAGGAGAAACGATATCCGATGCTTATGGTAACTGGGATCTTGAGGGTGTGGATCTATCCGGACATGCCGGTGATAAACTATCGGCAACTGCCACGGCTAGCGGAAAATCAACGAGTGAACTTTCTGAGCCCGTTACAATTCTGGCAGGTGAAACCAATCCTCCTGTAATTGAAGGTGGAACAGATTCACAAACAGTAGATGATTTTGGCGGTGATATTTCGATTTCGGGTGGAGGCGATACAAACCGAATCTATGTGGATGGGGAACTTGCAGTTCAAACGTCAAGCTCTACTGTCGGGTTTACAACTTCTACTGTAAATGGTGGTGGAGAAACTCTCGGGGACCTGATTGAACCGGGAGTAGAAGTCTTTGCTACAGCACAAAATAGTAACGAAATCGAGAGTACTTCATCAAATACAGTATCTGTGCTGGCCGGACAGGTACGGTACATTACATTGAAGTCGATCAATCCTGACCCTGCATCAGGAGGCGGGGGAGTTGATGTGGCTATAATCTACCGGGTACTTGACGGAAATTTTAATGTAGAATCGGAGGTGCCCCTTTCGTTTGAAATTGAAAATGGAGAAGGCAGCCG
>SLKI01000005.1 GCA_007134695.1 Balneolaceae bacterium | reverse complement strand
GTCGGGGAGACAGGATTTGAACCGCGCGAGCACCGCTCGCGCCTCGCAACGAGGCCTGTTCCCTTCAATTCCGCTCCAACCCACAGAAACATTTAGTGCGTTGTTGCAGAAAGCTCACTGTCGGGGAGACAGGATTTGAACCTGCGACCCTTCGCTCCCAAAGCGAATGCGCTACCGGACTGCGCCACTCCCCGTTTTTCAGTACAGATCCGGTTCCAAGCTGCTTGTATGCCGGTCTGTCCTCATCAAAATACAATAATTCAAAATTAAGAAACCGGCATTTGACCAAATTTCTCACAGAAAAGAAATATAAAAGTAATCCTGCCGTAAATCAACGAAATGGAGGAGTAAATATCCGGCTATTCATCTTCACGCGGGCTCGGTTTAATCAGTTCGCGAACAAAACCGCAGGCATAAGCGGTGATCTGAATCAGGGTGGCAATGACAGATAACAGTGCTACATACAGGCTGTTTTCGCGCATATAACTGTGATTCCAGATGAGCAGCCCATAAGCCGCAATCGGCACCATCAAAATCCAGCTAAGCGTGGACTGAGCAGGCAGCCATGCGATTGCAACAAGCAGGTAGAGCACGGCCAATACCGGTAACATGTGAATCATTTTTACCTGTCCGGGATGATAACGGTTCAGTTGAATGCGCGTCCGGCCGAACGAATAGATCTGCCGGAAAAACTGCCAGAGGCTGGGCCGCCGTTTATGATACACGTAAGCTTCTTCGATAAGACGAACTTTAAACCCGCTTTTGATGATGCGTATGCTGAATTCCAAATCCTCTCCCATCCGGGTAAATTTGAATCCCCCGGTCCGACGATAAACCTGTGAAGAGATGCCCATATTGAAACTTCTCGGGTAAAACGTGCCTATATGGTTTTTATCGCCGCGGATGCCGCCCGTTGTAAAAGGTGAAGTCATGGAATAACTGATCGCCTTTTGCAGCGGGGAGAAGTCGGGATGGGAGCGGTCCGGCCCTCCCCAGGCATCGAACGGCTCTTTCTCCAGTTCCTTGCGGACAGTTTCGAAATAATGAGGCGGTATGATGCAGTCCGAATCGAAGACGACCAGGTAGTCTCCCGAGGCCATGTCGAAACCGTAATTGCGGGTAAACCCCTGGCCGCTGTTTTCTTTAAAGAAATAGCGTACCTTTAGGCGGTCCTGATAGCGATCCACTATCTGCCTGCAGGGGCGGTCGGAGCCGTCATCGATCACCAATACCTCGAAGGAGGTTTCAGTCTGGCGGCAAAGGCTCTGTAGCAGCTCATCAATTTCGTCGGGCCGGTTATATACCGGAACAATTACAGAAAATAGCATTTATAAGCAAAGTACTGCCTTTTACGTTAGCTGAAAGGCAATATAAAATTTACCGGATTCAATTAATGAACTTAATTCCATCAGAGATGCGCACAGCCCGGAATAAGGCTGTGTTTCCCCAATGCGAGACGGCAATTACACTATCAAACCCGGGCCAACCCTTTACAGATAAAGGTCTGTTCCCTGTCAAACCAGAACTTTTTCCTTTTATAGGCAACAACGTCAGGGGCTCATTCTTTTATATGCTGATGTTGATTTTACTGCCGGCAGCTCTTCTCCTGAGCTCGGCAGGGGAGTTGACAGCCCAGCAGATTCAGGTTCAGGAGATCGAAGCGACGGCGGGGCACTCACCCGAAATGTACAGCCTCGACGCCGCCCGAGTCCGAGTGGAAGGTGAAGCGCTGGTGATTGAGTCGGAGCAAGAAAGTTTTCAAATAGACCTGATCCGTCAGTTGAGCTTCTCCAGGGAACGGAACTTTGTAGCGGCCATGAATCTGGAAATGGGGTTGCAGCATCTGCTGATTGACGGACTCGGACGCCGGGTCGGTACCATAGAGCTCGACCATTTTGACCCGGATGATCAGACGCTGGGATTATCGGTTTTCAGCGACGGCCGCTTTGTAACGCGCGACAATGTTGCCAACTTCAACTTTTATAATCCGGAGGGAACGCTGCGCTACAGTATCTCCAACAGCTCCGGCAGCCCGGACGGTGAAGTCGCCTCCAGAATTTTGAGTGACCCGTCCGGAAATGTAATTCTGCTCTATAATCCACGCATTACCTATGGTGAGGATGAGGGGTCGAGGGCTCGGATCCTCGAGGGTGAAGGGGCGTGGATCGAACTCTATCAGAGTCTGGATCGAAGTATCAAATACGCCGGTATGACCGGAAATGGAAGTTTCATCGTTCTGGTTTCGCAAAAAGAAGGTACGGATGATGAAGTGGCGGTGTTCGACCGCTTCGGGAATGAACTGATCACCTTTACGTCGGAGGAAGATCTGAAGGGGGCGTCCCTAACCGAAGAGGGCAGGATAGTCACCATCTTCTCTGCCGGAAGGATCCAGGTCTACCGGATTACCGATCAGGAACGTCTTGGCAGCACGAGTATCCGGGCAGGAGAGATTCTGCATGCCGCCTATCATGAAGAGGATCAACAGATCCTTGCACTGAGCGGCAATTTGAGTAATGACCACCGAATCAGCTCCCCGTACCTTCACGCAATTCATCTTGCAGAACGAAGCTTGGACAGTACGGAGCTGGAAGGAATTTTAACCTTTCCGGACCTCAGTCACATTCAATTCGATCGGGTCGGGCCGAACCGTTTTCGACTGATGGGGATGAACCGGGGTTTCGAAATCGAAACCCGGTTCTGAAGTGGGTAGAAAGCCTCCGCAGCTTACGCTTTGGCCCGTTCGGTTTCGGATTCGTCACCCGAGGTGTCGTTTCCACCGGAAGCTTCCTGTTCGCTTTTCTCTGGATGGTCCCATTCAAATTCCAGGCCGTCCCTCGACTTATTCATCTTGATTTTAATGACCGATCCTTCCGGATGTTCGGCTTCGAGAAGTTCTTCGGCCAGTGGGTCTTCCACATATTTCTGGACGGCTCGCCGAAGCGGACGCGCTCCATATTTCTGGTCGAACCCTTTGTCGGAAATGAAATCCTTGGCGCCTTTGGTGATATCGATTTCGTAACCGAGATCCTTGATTCGCTTGAACAGGTCGTCGGCCAGAATATCAATAATCTTGAAGATGTCGTCCTTCTCGAGCGGACGGAACGTAATCACGTCGTCGATTCGATTGAGAAACTCGGGGTTGAATACCTTTTTAAGGGCATCCTGGATGGTTGACTTCATCTCGGCATAGTCGAACGCTCCCTCTCCGGATGTAAATCCGATTCCCTGCCCGAGGTTTCGGATATCCCGGGCACCGATATTCGAGGTCATGATGATGATGGTGTTTCGGAAGTCCACTTTCCGTCCGAGGCTATCGGTCAGAATCCCGTCGTCAAGTACCTGAAGCAGGATGTTGAAGACGTCCGGGTGCGCTTTTTCAATTTCATCAAGCAGGACCACACTGTAGGGTTTGCGCCGCACCTTTTCGGTAAGAATGCCGCCCTCTTCGTAGCCGACATATCCCGGAGGTGCTCCGACGAGCCGGGAGACGCTAAACTTCTCCATATATTCACTCATATCCACGCGAACGAGTGTATCCTCCTTGTCGAACAGATATTCGGCCAGCACTTTGGCCATCTCTGTTTTACCGACACCGGTCGGGCCGAGGAAAATAAACGAACCGATCGGCCGTGATGGATCTTTCAGGCCGGCGCGTGTTCGCTGAATCGCTTTGGTCAGCTTGACGATCGCCTCATCCTGTCCGATCACCTTCTTGGAGAGCTCCTCTTTCATTTTCAGGAGCTTCTTGCCTTCACTTTGGGTGATTTTGTTGACCGGAACGCCGCTCATCATGGCCACAACAGTGGCAACGTCATTTTCTTCGACATCGTAAATAATCGCTTCGGACTCCTTCTCCCACTTTTTCTGCTCCTGCTCGAGCTCTTCCATCAGGCGTTTTTCGGTATCTCGAAGGCGAGCTGCTTCTTCAAAGCGCTGCTTTTTGACCATGGAGTTTTTCTCCTGACTGGTCTTTTCGATCTGTTCTTCCAGGTCGAGAATCTCCTGTGGCACGGTGATATTGGAGAGGTGTACTCTTGCTCCCGCCTCATCAAGTGCGTCGATCGCTTTGTCCGGGAGGAAGTGGTCGGTTACATATCGGTTGGTCAGTTTGACGCACGCCTGAATCGCTTCGTCGGAATAGCGTACGCTGTGGTGCTTCTCATATTTTCCTTTGATCTGTTGCAGAATCTCGATCGTCTGTTCAGCAGTGGTCGGTTCGACCATAATTTTCTGGAACCGTCGTTCGAGTGCCCCGTCTTTTTCAATATGCTGACGGTACTCATTAAGTGTGGTGGCGCCGATCGCCTGAATTTCGCCGCGTGCCAGTGCCGGCTTGAGCATGTTGGATGCATCCAGTGAGCCGCTGGCACCTCCGGCTCCGACGATCGTATGAAGCTCATCGATAAAGAGAATTACGTTTTCGTTCTTCTCCAGTTCGCCCATTACCGCTTTCATCCGCTCTTCGAACTGTCCTCGGTATTTGGTTCCGGCGACCAGTGCAGCCAGGTCGAGTGCAATAACCCGCTTGTCGTAAAGAACCCTGGAGACTTTGCGTTCGATGATGCGTGATGCAAGCCCTTCGGCGATTGCCGTTTTACCAACACCGGGCTCACCTATGAGAACCGGGTTGTTCTTTTTCCGCCGGCTCAGTACCTGGGCGACACGTTCAATCTCTTTTTCACGTCCGATAATCGGGTCGAGCCGGTCATCTTCGGCCAGCTTGGTTAAATCACGCCCGAAATTGTCGAGTACAGGAGTTTTGGACTTTTCCATTTTCTTCTCACGCGAACTGCCTGATTTTTGTGATCCTTTGGATGAGGAGAGGCTGGCTTTCAGATCACGGGCGTCGGACGGTTCGTCGTCGCGAGTCTTCCCGGATATGATCAGATCCAGCTCTTCTCTTACCGCGTCATAAGAGACGTTGAACTGCTGCAATATCTGGGCAGCGATGTTCTCTTCATCCCGCAGAAGCGAGAGGAGCAGGTGTTCGGTTCCGATGGTATCACTCTTGTAAAGCTTGGCTTCCAGGTAGGTGATTCTCAGAACCTTCTCGGCCTGTTTGGTCAGAGGAATATTACCGACGGTTACCGATCCGCTTGTACCCCGGACGGTATCCTCGATTGTTTTCTTCAGTTTGTAGAGATCGCATTCGAGATTTTTCAAGATCCGAATGGCCACACCGTCACCGAGCCGCACGATACCGAGAATCAGATGTTCCGTCCCGATATAATCGTGGCCGAGCCGCAAAGCTTCCTCGCGGCTGAATTGTATGACGTCTCTGACTTTGCTAGAAAAATTGCCCTCCATGAGTAACCTGCAGACCTTTTAAATGTTTAAAACTTTCGAGTAATATAAACGGTGTTGTTGTCTGTTTAGTTCATACTTCGAACCAAAGTAGTATAGCGCTAATGTAAAAGCAAGCCGCAAGAACACCCGTTATCACTGTTTGCAAAAACGTTTCAACGGTGTGGAAATTATCGCCTGCGATCGGGCTCACTTAATAAAAATCTGCCAGGCAGCAAGATTAAAAAAGAGGTTCCCCGGTCATCTCTTCAGGCTGCTCGAGTCCCATCAGTTTCAACAGGGTAGGGGCGACGTCTGCCAGGATGCCATCGTTCATTCGAGCCTTCGGCCGGCCGATCAGAATGGCCGGTACTAGTGCATCGGTATGTGCTGTATGGGGGCTACCGTCGGGTTGTTTCATGCAGTCGGCATTTCCGTGATCGGCTATGACCAGTACAGGATATCCGTGCGCGCCGGCCGCCTCGAGAACTTTTTTCAGCTCCCGGTCTACACACTCAACCGCTGCGACTGCCGCCTCCATCACACCGGTGTGCCCCACCATATCGGGATTGGCGTAATTGACAATTCCCAGATCAAAACTTTCCCGGTCAATCTCTTCGATCAGTTTCCGGGTTACTTCCGGCGCACTCATCTCCGGTTGCAGATCATAGGTAGCCACTTTGGGGCTCGGTACCAGGATGCGGTTTTCACCTGCATCAGGCTTCTCTTCTCCGCCGTTTAAAAAGTAGGTGACGTGAGGGTACTTTTCGGTCTCGGCGATCCGAAGCTGCCGTAACCCCAGCTTGCTCACGGTTTTCCCGAGTGTGTTTTTCAGCTCCGCAGGTGGATAGGCAACCCGGGCAAAGCTGTCGAACTGTTCGTCGTAAGCAGTAAATGTGACGTAGTGGAGATTCAGATCCCGGGTTTCGAAGGGGACTTCATCAAACTGGTGCAGCGCTTTGGTGAGCTGGCGTGCCCGGTCGCCCCGTATATTGAAAAAGATCACTACATCTCCGGATTCGATTCGGCTTTCCGGATCTTTGCTCACTAGGTGGGGTTCCAGGAACTCGTCGGTTGTTCCGGACTCGTAACTTTGGGCAAATAACCGCTCCGGGTTAACTGCTTCCTGCTTGCCGTTTGTTCCCGGTTTCGTACCACTGCCTGTTTCAGTCTCGTCTGCCGGCTGATCTCCGCTGCCGGCCGCGAAGCCGTTTCTGCCCTCGCCGTCCAGAAGCAATCGGTAGGCTCTTTCGGTGCGTTCCCACCGGTTGTCCCGATCCATAGCAAAGTATCGGCCTACGACCGAGGCAAGTTCGCCGGTTCCGATCTCATCAGTCCGCTTGAGAAATTCTCTGCAGTACTGCTGACCGCCGTGGGGCGACGTGTCTCTTCCGTCGGTAAAGGCGTGGACAAAACTCTTTTTTACGCCGTGAGATTTGGACATCTCAAGCAAGGCGAAGAGATGGTTGATGTGGCTGTGAACGCCGCCGTCGGAAAAGAGACCCATCAGGTGGACTTTGCCGCGGGATGCAGCTTTATTGAAAGCGTCGACGAGTACCGGGTTCTTAAAGAATGTGCCTTCCCTGATATCGTTGTTGACGCGGGAAAGCTCTTGCCAGACGATTCGGCCGGCGCCTATATTCAGATGCCCGACTTCAGAGTTTCCGAACTGGCCGTCCGGCAGTCCTACATCTTCTCCGCTGGCCGAAAGCCGGGAGTTGGGAGAGTGCTTAAACAGATCGTCGAGGCAGGGGGTGTCGGCTATATCGACGGCACTGACGGATGGATCTTTGGCCAGCCCGAGCCCGTCGAGGATCACGAGGAGCGCTTTGGGCGGAGGAGTCAAATGTGATTATAGACTGTTAATGTGCTCGGTTAATTTCGCCTTTTTCCGTGCTGCGAAATTTTTATGAATGATTCCCTTGGTTGCCATTTTATCCAGGTAAGATACAGCTTGTTTATACTGCTCTTCGGCTTTACCTTTCTCGGTTTCTGTAAATACGCTCTTGATCAGCGTTCGCATTTTGATGCGCCGGTCGCGGTTGCGAATCCGTCTTCGCTCATTTTGACGCACACGTTTGATGGCGGACTTGTGTTGTGGCATGGTTTGTTTGATTCGATTTATAGCCCGAATTTTCAGAGAAACCAAAAATAGCGTTTCTGAACTCTTAATACAAGATAGGATTGAAACTTATCGCCAATAAATTTAACTTAGTGAGTCTCTGTAATGATTATTGTAATTGATGGTCTGTCCGGTTCCGGGAAAAGTTCAACGGCCCGGGCTGTAGCCGACAGGCTCGGTATCCAGTATCTCGATTCGGGAGCTCTCTATCGGGCAGTTACCTGGATCTGGCTGGAGGAGGGCAGGCCGGAAGATTCGTTCATTGATATTTTGTCGTCAAAAACGATCACCTTTTACGATCGGGGTGGTCAGTTTCATGTTGAAGTCGACGGTGAGAATCTCGCCGGAGAGATTCGCAAACAGCGTGTCTCCGAAGCGGTCAGCCAGGTAGCGGCGCGGCCGGAGGTTAGGGCGTTTGTCAATGAGTTGATGAGAGAAGCGGTCCGAAAAAACCATTTTATCGCTGACGGAAGAGATCTCGGGTCGGCAGTTTTTCCCGATGCCGAGCTGAAAATTTTTATGGACGCTTCGCTGGATGTACGCGCAGAGCGCAGGTACGCCGAACTGAAGAGGTCCGGTGAGAAGGCGTCGATGCGGAATGTCAGGCAGAATCTGGCGGACCGGGACCGGCAGGATCAGTCCAGAGAGGCCGACCCGCTTGTCAAGACCGACGACGCTGTCGAGCTCGACACGACCGACTTGACTTTTGACGACCAGGTGAATCGGGTTGTGGAGATGATCCGCGAGCGATTTCCTGAAATTGAAAAAACTTGATGCAGCAACAAACGATCCCCGAACTCCGGATTATTTGAAGGTTTTTCAAATGATCCGGCCTTCGATTTCGTTTTAACAAAACCTGAACTGAAACCATAACCTTCATCCCGTTCCGGTAACGGAGCGTGGTAATTTTTAACCGAGAACCTTAAATGACAGAAGAGCTGAAACAGGAACCGAAAAAAGAAACCCAGGAAGAAAAAGAACTGGAGAATACTTCGTCCGAAACTGAAAAAACCGAAGCTGGCGAAGAGCAGTCGAGTGAATCCCGGCCGGAGGAGGAGAAAGCGTCTGAAGAGATAACAGACACCTCAAGCGAAGAGGAAAAGACAGAAGCGTCCGAAGAAGCCGGAGACGAATCAGAAACCAAAAAGGACGATCCTGGTTCCAAATCGGAAGAGACGGCCGATTCAACAAAAGAGGAGGCCGGCGAGAGAGAACCCGCCGAGGCTGCAGAGGCTGATGAAGCCGAAACTGAAGAACCCGCCGAAGCTGCGGAAAGTGTTGAGACTTCAGATGAAGAGGTCGCCGTTGCTGAAGAAGCGCCCGAATTGAGCGAGAAAGATATTCCCAAATTTACCGGCGAAATGTCGGATGAGACCTATACGTTTGACCAGCTTCAGGCCGCGTCCGAGGACTATTCGGATGAAGAGTATGACCAGCTGGCAAGCATGTATGAAGACACGCTCCAGAGTATCGAAGAGAAGGAGATTATCAAGGGATTAGTTGTCTCGGTCGATGACAAATATGTAGTTGTAGATATCGGATTCAAGTCAGAAGGAATTGTTCCGGTCAATGAATTTCCGAATGATGTAGTCGAGCAGCTTCAGCCCGGTGACGAGGTTGAAGTCTTTCTGGACCGTGTAGAAGACCGTGAAGGCCAACTTATCCTGTCGCGCCGAAAGGCTGATATCCTGCAGGCCTGGGAAAAAATCGAGAATGCACACGAAACCGGTGAGGTGATCGAAGGCTATATTCAGCGCCGCATCAAGGGGGGTATGGTGGTCGATATTTTCGGAATCGATGCGTTTCTGCCAGGCTCACAGATCGACGTCCGGCCGGTTCGCGATTTCGATGCCTACGTCGGCAAGACGATGGAGTTCCAGGTAGTCAAGCTCAATATGCAGGCGGAGAATGTAGTAGTTTCACACCGCGCACTGATCGAATCCGACCTGGAAGAGCAGCGTGAAGAGATTCTCGAATCGATTGAACCGGGATTGGTTCTCGAGGGAATCGTCAAGAATATTACTGATTTCGGGGTCTTTATCGATCTTGGCGGTGTTGACGGCCTCCTCCATATTACAGATCTCTCCTGGGGACGCGTGGATCATCCGGACGAAATAGTCCATCTCGATCAGAGAATGAATGTGGCGGTGATCGACTTTGACGAGGATTCCAAGCGGGTTTCACTGGGCCTCAAGCAGCTGCAGCCCCATCCGTGGGATGAGATTCACGAGAAGTATCCCGAAGGAGTGCGGGTTCAGGGCAGAGTCGTTTCGATTGCTGATTATGGTGCCTTTATCGAGCTGGAGAAGGGAGTCGAAGGCCTGATTCATATCAGCGAGATGTCCTGGACGCAGCATATCAAACATCCTTCGCAGCTGGTCGACAAGAACGACATTATCGAATGTATTGTCCTCAATGTGAACGAGGAGGAGAAGAAGATCTCCCTCGGGGTCAAGCAGCTCGAGAAGGATCCGTGGGAAGATCTGCTGGAACGTTATCCGGTCGGATCCAAGCACAAAGGAAAAGTGCGGAATCTCACCAACTTCGGCGTGTTTGTTGAGCTTGAGCCGGGAATCGACGGCCTGATCCACATTTCGGATCTTAGCTGGACCGAGAAAGTGGGACACCCGAAAGAGATCGTCGACAAAGGTGATGAGATCGAGATTGTGGTGCTGGCCGTAGATTTCGACAATCGCAGAATTACGCTGGGCCATAAACAGGTTCAGGAAAATCCCTGGGAGAAATACGCCGAGAATTACGGTCCCGGCTCCAAGGTGAAGGGTAACGTTTCCAAAATTACCGACAAGGGAATGTTTATCGAGCTCGACATGGGCGTCGACGCGTTTTTGGCAAAAGACAAGATGACCGAAGAGGTCGAGGATCTGCACGAAGCGTTTTCCGACGGTGACGAAGTGGAAGGATACGTCATTGAGTTTGACGAACCCTCCAAAACGATCGAACTGTCGCAGCTCGAAGAAGATTCGAAAAAGGTCAAGCCGAAGGCGAAAAAGAAGAAGAAAGACACCGAAGATGTAGAGTCCGGAACACCGACACTTGGTGAAGTTTCGGGTCTTGCCGAGAAGCTGGCCGAGAAAGAGGAGAACGACAAGAAGAAGGCGGAGGAAGAGGAAAAGCCCGCTGAGTCGAAGGCCGAGGAAGAGGAAGCTGAAGCTGATGAAGCCGAAGAGGCAGCAGAGGAAGTGGAAGCCGAGACTGATGAAGCCGAAGAGGCAGAAGAGGAAGTGGAAGCCGAGACTGATGCGGAAGAGTCTGCTGATGAGAGCGGCGACGACGAAGAGGAAGAAGCCAAAAAGGAAGAAGCTGAAGAATCGGATGAGTCGGATGACGACTCGGCAGAGCCGGATGCTGAAGAGGAGGCAGAAACTGACGAGGAGAAAAAGTGACCTCGAGGCCTGTTCACTGCAAGTCCGGTATCGATATTATTCCTGACAGGAATTCCTTATCGATCTGACCGGTATCCTGGCGGTAACAGCACACCTGGAAATTAGAAAAGCACCTGCCGAGAGGCGGGTGCTTTTTTTATTGTAAAAAGTTGATAAATCAATCATCAGAAAAATGCATTTCTAATGATTAATAGATCATTTGTCGATATAGAAATAAACAGTATTGTTTTGACCGTCTTTATTGCTTTTAATCTTCTTGCCTTCTTCCCGGTTAATCGTATAAACGATATTCCTCATCGAATTGAGTTCACGTTCACTTGAATATTTAACCTGAATCGCTTTTCCACCCGGTTTCAATTTATCAATAGCATCAATCAAAGGCTGATATTTAGATGAGCTGCTTCTTGAAACCTTTACTTTTGTCTTTGGCACGATATTAACTTTCATATTTAGTCGATTGATTCATATTGCAGAATATGATTATCAACCATCAATTTAAGCAAAATAAATTGAAATAATCAATATAACATGCAATTTATAGATCAGGGAACTTGAATGGATGTTAGAATCCTTTCAACGATATCTTCTGATGAAATCTCTTCAGCTTCAGCTTCAAAAGTCGGTATGATTCGATGTCTGAAAACATCCATCGCAACAGCACGAACATCATCCGGTGTGACGAACGCTCTGTGCTGCATAAATGCATGGGCGCGAGAGGCCAGGTTCAGATTGATGGTAGCCCTTGGTGACGCTCCGAAACTGATCAAGGGAGCCAGGCTGTCCAATCCGAACTCATCCGGATTACGGGAAGAAAAAACCAGATCAATAATATAGTTTTCAACCTTTTCATCTACATAAATTTCATTAATTACAGTACGAGCCTCCAGTATCTGGCCGGTGTCGACTACCGGCTTGAGTTTCGGCTTGCCCCCCGTCTTCGACATCCGGCGCATAATCTCATACTCCTCCTGCCTTGTAGGGTATTCGATTTTGATTTTCAGCATAAATCGGTCTACTTGTGCTTCGGGCAGAGGGTAGGTCCCTTCCTGCTCAATGGGGTTTTGGGTTGCCAAGACAAGAAAGGGTTCTTCCAGGGGAAAGGATTCTTCGCCGATTGTTACCTGCAGCTCCTGCATCGCTTCAAGAAGGGCACTCTGAACTTTGGCCGGTGAACGGTTGATTTCATCGGCCAGAATGATATTGGAAAAAATGGGTCCCTTTTTTACAGTAAACTCACCTTTTTTCTGATTGTAGATTAACGTCCCGACCAGATCCGCCGGCAGTAGATCTGGTGTGAACTGAATGCGTTGAAATTCGGTATTGATGACGGCGGCCAGAGAGGAAACCGTCAGTGTTTTGGCAAGTCCCGGAACCCCTTCGAGCAATACATGGCCCTCGGCCAACAGGCCAATCAGTAGCCGGTCGATCATATAACGCTGGCCGACGATAACCTTGTCGAGTTCGGTGTAAATATCATCGATAAATTTACTGGACGTTTCGATCTTTTCGCCCAGTGCTTTCATGTCGGGATTATCACTCATCCTGGTATGCGTTCGTTTAAAATCCGTGCGAGAGTCGTCAGTTGTGCTTGCGCTCATCAGCGGTTCATAAGGAACAAATTCTACCGATAATGTGCAACGAATCTGCTTGCCAATTGCATGAAATTCATTTCAATAACTCTTGAAGGCATATTCAATTTTCTCTACCTTTCATCCTTTCTAAAACAAAGGATATTTGATGGCAACCTACGCATTTGTCCTGCTCGCTGTACTCGCGATTGCAACGGCTCTTGGTATTGTTTTAAACAAAAACACAGTCAACAGTGTACTGTTGCTGGTACTCAACCTGCTTTCTGTCGCCGGCCTGTACCTGCTTCTGCAAGCACAGTTTTTGGCGATTATACAGGTGGTGATCTATGCCGGGGCAATTATGGTGCTCTTTCTATTCGTCATCATGTTGCTGAACGTAGATGATGAAGAGAGCCTGTTCGACAAGTTCAGGATACGATACCTGCTTGCTTTTCTGCTGGTAGTCGTTGTATTCGGGCAGATCCTCTATAGCCTGGGCGGCGTTGCCGAAATGCTTCCGGAGATCTCTCCGGAGATGGCACAGGTTGGAACTGTAGAAGCGGTCTCCGAGGTGATGTATACCAACTACCTGATCCCGTTTGAAATGACCGCTATTCTTCTCACTGCAGCTGTCGTCGGAGCACTGTTGATTGCACAGTTCAAAATTAAAAAAGATGAGGAGGACGAATAGATGGTAGAGATCGATTGGTATCTGGCTCTTAGCGCGATTCTCTTTACGATCGGAGCACTTGGCGTATTGATTCGCCGAAATGCAGTCGTCGTTCTGATGTGCATCGAATTGATGCTCAACGCCGTCAACATCTCTCTCGTATCATTCGCCAGCTATCACGGCGATATCACCGGCCAGATCCTGGTTTTCTTTTCTCTTTCCGTAGCTGCGGCTGAAGCCGTAGTGGGCCTGGCGATTATTATTGCGATATTCAGGAATAATTTGTCGGTGGATATTACCCGAATAAACCTCCTTCGCTGGTAGTTCACCGTCGTCTTTTTCTTTTGAGCTGCGTTAAACTCCAAATGGCTCGATCGTCGTACGAGTGAGGTACGTCTCCTTCGCCATTTGCAGTTCGCCTTGCTCAAAAGAAAAATACTTGGTGAACTCTTTTCTACGTCAGGATCGAGTACTTCGTTGCTGCCCAACTGGCTTGTGCGGCGTACACTTTGGTACGCCTCCGCGCCATTTGAACAGCGCCTTGTCCACGATATTTTCATTTAGCAGGTTGGAATCTCTTCTTGATCTCTTCATGTGATATAACACGTCCCTCCTGCGAATCTTTTAAGCCTTGTTCGATGGATTGACGAACATAGATTTTATACATCACATCACCCCAATCAGCATCTTCGGGAAGATCTCTGAGCATATTTTCTACTTCTTTCTTCAGTTCGGCTTTTCCCTTTTCAGTGTAATTAGTGAAAAACGTCTAACAAATAGAATCGAAAGCCTGCCTCTCTGTCCTGTGCAGGAAGCATTTGGAGTGTGAGGCGTCTCGCAGCGCCGGAGTGCGCCGCGAAAAGAAAGCTTCACGCCTGGTGACTCTTGCAGATAGGTATCTGAACATAACCAGGAGAAGCTTACTTAGAATCGACTATACACCAGAAGGCCCTTTGAAGCTTTCCGCGGCGAACGTAGGTGCTGAGCCGAGCAATCCACCTTCTCGCACAGGGCAGAGGGGCAGGCAGTAGAGCCACCCTTAAAGCACAAGGAAAATACCAAACACCAGTATCACCAGAATCACAAACGCCATCACCATCTCCATCGGCGGGCTGTAGGTACGGGCGTGGTTCTCCTCTTTCGAGAAAGGATTGAGCCACTTCATCGGGTTATCGAATCTTCCGACCAGCTTATCGGTAATCCGGAAGGCCAGCGCTTCGACCCAGCCGAAAAAGTTGTCGATCGCGTTCACAAAAACACGGCGGAAGAATGGAGCCGGGGTTCGGTAGAACCAGTCGACATCGAGTGCGATGATCCGTTCGCCTGCCAGCTTCTTGCGGAAGATCCAGAACCCGGCAAATGTGAGCAGTGCGATCTGTGATATTTCGACTAGGTGATAGACTGTCCAGGGCTCGTAGTCGACCGGCTGGAACGGCAGATAGGTGTAGAGTGCGCCAGGGACCAGGCCGTAAAAGACGCAGAGAAATGCGGTAATCCCCATCGCTATATACATGTTCACAGGGAGCGGTTTCACTTCGATATCGCTCTCCTCCTTGTCGAACCAGGTAAAATAGGGGAGTTTGAGGCCGACGCTTAGGAAGGTGCCCACACCGGCAAAGAGCAGCATCAGCATCGCCGTTTCGTTACCGGCGTATCCGGCCGCATCCACCGTCATCGCCTTGCTGATGAATCCGTTGAAAAGCGGCAGGCCGGAGATCGAAAAGGCTCCAACCATATAGAAAATCATGGTCCATCTCATCTTCTTTTTCAGCCCGCCCAGTTCTACCAATTTGGTGGTGCCTGTTGCATAGAGGACCGCTCCGGCACCCATAAACATCAGCGCCTTGTAGAGGATGTGGCTGTAGGCATGGGCCGCCGACCCGTTGAGCGCCATATCGGTCCCGATCCCAATCCCGCAGACCATGAATCCGACCTGGCTGACAATGTGGTAGGCCAGAATCTCGCGCATATCTTTGCAGATCACAGCATAGATGACACCGTAGATCGCCATTGCGGCACCGAACCAGGTGAGTACTTCCCAGCCGGGGAACACCCGCATCAGCACATAGACAGCCGACTTGGTGGTGAAGGCGCTCATGAAAACGGCCCCGGTGACGGTCGCCTTGGGGTAGGCGTCCGGGAGCCAGGCGTGGAGCGGAATCACTGCAGCGTTGATCGCCACCCCGATCAGCATCAGGATGGAGGCGATATTTGTGGATTGCGGCAATGTCTCAACCAGTAGTGAACCGGTGTCGGCCAGATGCCAGAGGATGCCGGCCAGCAGAATTCCGCCTCCAAGTATGTGAACAATCAGGTAGCGCATCCCTGCAGCGTCGGAGCTTGGAGTTCTGCGGGCCCAGACCAGCCAGGTGGAACTGATCGCCATCAACTCCCAGAAAACCAGCAGGGTAAAGAAGTCGCCGGCAAAGGTAACTCCGATCGCACCTCCGGCATAGACCAGTGCCGCAAGCTGCTGGCCCAGATCCTTGATATGCCATGCGTAGATGCCGGCGATCAGTGCCGTGGCGGAGAAGATGATACCAAAGAGCCGGCTCAATGAATCGACTTGCATCAGCACAAGGTCCAGCCCGGCCAGGGTCGCTGTCACTTCATAGCCTTCCGGCCGCGTGAAGACAAAAAAGAGGGCGGCGATCGGAAAGAGCAGAAAGATCGAGCTGCGCAGATCTCTCGGAACGAGCGACAGAATCAGCGCTCCGATCATCAGGATAATACCCGGTATTGTCACAAACTCAGCGATCATAGTAATCGGGGCTTCGCTTCACAATGTTGTTGGAGACAAACTTCGCTACATAGATAATGACCATGCAGGAGATGATCCCCCAGAGCGCATAGAAAGCCGGTATGGCGTTCCACCAGTGGCTGTCGTAATCTGCCAGGTAAGTGAACTCCAGGATGAGAGTTACCACAAGCAGCAGGCCCATTAAGATCCATTGCCAGTTTTTCATGGAGTACCTCCGTTAAAAATGCTCAGGCTGATATCGCTGGCCAGTTCGAAAAAATGGAAAAAGAGGTTGGGGAACAACCCGAACAGGATCGACAGAACCGCCGTTACCATAATCGGAACTACCATAAAGGGGGAAGCTTCGCCGTGCTTCTCCAATTCGGGGCCTCCTTTTTTGAAGTAGGCTCGCCAGATGATCGGGAAAAAGTAGCCGACGTTGAGCAGGCCGCTGATCACCAGGATCAGAACCGGAATCACCATGCTTCCCTCCAGCGATCCCATGGCCAGATACCATTTGCTTACAAATCCGTTGAGCGGCGGGATGCCGGCCAGCCCCATCGAACCGATCACAAAAGCTCCCATCGTCCAGGGCATCACTTTGGCGATGCCGTTCAGGTCACTGATATTCTCTTTGTGCAGGTTTACGTAGATCGCTCCGGCACAGAAAAAGAGAGTGATCTTCATCGTGGCGTGTGCAGCGATATGCATTATGCCGCCGGTCATGCCGAGCGGGGTGATGAGGGCCGCTCCGAGCACGATGTAGGAGAGGTGGCCCACGGTCGAATAGGCGAGCCGCCTCTTGAGATTGTCTTGCCGGAAGGCGAGCAGTGATGCCAGGATGATGGTGATCCCGGCCAGTACCATCAGAATTTCATGGAGGCTGAATGCGGTCATTACGTCGGTGCCGAGCACATATCCGACCACCCGGACCACACCGAAAACACCCGATTTTACTACGGCTACCGCGTGAAGCAGTGCACTGACGGGAGTTGGAGCAGCCATCGCCGTGGGGAGCCAGGAGTGGATCGGCATGATCCCCGCTTTGACTCCGACTCCGCCCAAAAAGAGCAGGAAGACCGTCACCATCAGCGGTGCGGTGAGGTCGAGGCCTCCGAACACACCGCCGGGCTGAAAGTCCATCGTGCCGGTCAGGTAGTAGGTGATGGCAGCAGCGGCCACCAGCAGCAAACCGGCCGTCAGCGTGTATGCCAGGTATTGACGCCCGGCACTGATCGCCTCTTTGTTCTCCTTGTGGATCACCAGCGGATAGGTGGCCAGCGTCAAAATTTCGTAGAAGATCACAAAGGTGAGCAGGTTTGCCGAAAAGGCGATGCCGATGGTTGCCGACAGGCAGACCGCAAAGCTGGCAAAGTAGCGGGTCTGCTTCTTCTCACCAGCACCTCGCATGTAGCCGATCGAGTAGAAAGAGGTAAAGATCCAGAGTCCGGAGGCGATTACGGCAAAAAAGACGCCGAACGGGTCGGCCATCAGCGCCAGGGGTACACCGGGAGCGATCTCGATCAGGTGCAGCTCGATCGTTTCGCCCTGGATGGCCGACGGCAGCAGCAAGAGGACCAGGCCGAACTTGATGACGGCCGCCAGAATGGTCCAGAATTCCCGCAGATTGGGCCGCTTGTCGCTGGCCAGGATAAAGGGTACGGCCACGAGCGATACCAGTACAGCATAAAGGGGTATGAGAGTCAGGTCCGTCATACGATTTTAATCGGTCGTGTGTATCTGTCGGGTCTGTAAATCAGGGTTTTTGTTTGCAGCCAGGTCCGCATCATGCCGGAGTTATGTAACCAGGTCCGCATCATGCCGGGAAAATGTTTAGCAGTACGGCGACTATCGCCACGTTAAAAATTCCAATGAGAAAGAGGGCGGCGGCAAAGGTCAACGTGGTCCAGAGCATCGAGGGTTTGACCTCGTCAGGCTGTGCCTGATCGTCCGGGATCTCCTTGTCGGCAAAGGGATCTTTCATGTAGACCTTCTCCAGAATCCGGAAGAAGTAGACCGCATTGAGCAGTGAACTGAACAGGATGACGGTGAGAAAGACCCAGCTGTTGGCTTCGATCGTACCCAGCGCCAGGTACCACTTGCTGAAGAATCCGGCAAGCGGCGGCAGGCCGACCATCGAGATGGCGGCTACCGAGAAGGAGAACATCGTCCATGGATATTTTTTCCGGTAGGTATGGTTGAACCGGCTGATGTCGGAATGCCCCTCTTTCATCCGAATATGGGCTGCCACCATAAAGAGGCACGCTTTCATCACGGCATGATTGAGCAGATGAAGCAGCGCACCGATAAATCCATAGGGGTTGGCCAGGCTCAGCCCGAGGATGATGTAGCCGAGCTGGGAGACGCTCGAGTAGGCGAGCATCCGTTTCAATTCGTTTTGGGCGATCGCCATGATCGATCCGTAGAGGATTCCGATCGAGGCGAGGACGCCGATGATCCATGTGAGCGGTATCACCAGGTCTGCCCACTCGATACCGAAGAGATAGAGAATGACGCGGAACAACACGTAGGCGGCTACCTTTGTGCCGATCGGAGCGATCAGTGCCGAAGAGCTTGAGGAGGCGAAGGTATAGGAGTCGGGCAGCCAGCCGTGCATCGGAAAGAGGGCCGCCTTGATTGCTATACCGGTCACGATCAGAATGGTTCCGGTGATCACCGCGCGGTTGTCGGCAAATTCGGGTATCATCGCCGTCATATCGATGATGTTGAGCGTACCGGTGACCGTGTAGAGAAATCCGACGCCGAGCAGAAAGAGCGTTCCTCCGGCGGTTCCGATTATCAGATAGCGGAATGCGGCAAAGGGTGCCGGCTTTTCACCGATCGCGATCAGCGCATAGGTGGATAGAGAGGCGATCTCGAGGAATACGAAAAGGTTGAAGAGGTCGCCTGTGAGCACCATGCCGTTGAAGCCGAGCATCATCAGCATGGCGACGCTGTAATAGGCCATTCGCTTGCGCGGAAACTCCTTGACGGAGATCGGCCCGGAGTGGATCAGCACGATAAAGGCGATCACGTTGATCACCATGATCACAAAAGCGGAGAGCCCGTCGTATACGAATTCGATTCCGATCGGAGGCTCCCAGGCGCCGAAGAAATAGCGCAGCGGCGTATCGTTCACATAGGTGATAAACCCGTAGACGGAAAGAATCGCAGAGATCCCTCCCCCCAGAACTGCCAGGGGCTGGCTCCACTGAACCCGCCACATCCCGAAGAGCGGGATAATCACCGAAAAGGCCAGGAAATTCAGGGCTATAAGAGCCGGCAGATGTGTTTCAATCATTGAATTTCATTCAGGATTTCTTCCTCGTCAAGCGTCTTGTACCGGTTGTAAACAGAAATCAGCAGGGAGAATGCGACTCCCAGTGTGGCGACGCCCACAACAATAGCGGTGAGCATCAATGTGTGGGGCAGCGGGTTGAGGTAGTTGGCCGCATCAGCCACAGGAATATCCGGGTCGTAAACCGGTACGGTCGCTCCCCACTTGGAACCGATCGCTACCCAGAAGAGGACGACCGAGATCTGGAGAATTGTCAGGCCGATCGTCTTCTTGACCAGATTTTTCTTGAATATAATACCGTACAAACCGATACAGACCAGTACAATGGTCAGCCAGTAAGCGTAATGTCCATAGAGGAAATCAAGCATAATCTTCACCTCGTACCATGTGGTCGTAGATCATCACCAGGATCGCCATCACGGCAATCCCGATCCCGATTTCGATGACCAGGATTCCGTAGTAGCGCAGTTCAGCCGGCGTCATTTCGCCCGGGAACGGCAGTGCGTGGTAATCCATAAAGTAGCTCCCGAACAGCATCGCAACGATGCCGGTACCGAAAAAGACGATCACACCGATCGCTGCGAGAGGAGTTGTGAAAAACTCCTGGACCTGCAGCCGGGAGATGATCCGTCCTCCGGAAAGGCGAATCAGGATGATGGAAGCGGCCAACAAGGCTCCACCCTGAAACCCTCCGCCCGGGCTGTAGTGGCCGTGAAAAATCACATAGATCCCGAACAGCATGATGTAGGGGCTGAGAAGTCTCGAGCCGAGCAACACAATTGGACTTTCAAATCGTGCTCTCATATCTCTCTGTACCTCCTCAGAATTAACAGGCAGATCAGGCCGGCGGCGAAAACCACCACCTGCTCGCCCAGCGTATCCACACTTCGGTAATCGCCCAGGACCACAGTGACCATGTTGGGTGTGTTGGCGTCGATGTAAGCCTGGCGTATAAAGTAATTGCCGGCCACTTCGGTCCCGGTGATGCTCTCCTGCTGATGGAGCCACGCATCGGGGTCACCGCGATCGGGCAGATCCAGCGAACCGTAGATCAGCAGTCCGGCAAAAGCGATCAGTATGAGATATTTGACAAACTTCAATCTTTTGTCCGTATGGATGTTTTAAAAAGTGCTATGATGAAAAAGATTCCGGTGACCCCGGCCCCGATCACCGCCTCGGTGAACCCGACGTCAATGCCGCCCATCGCCGTAAAGAGCAGGGCGATAGTAAAGCTGAATATGGTGAGGATCACAACGGCAACCAGCAGGTCGTTCGCTTCGAGGGCGAGAACCGCCAGCAAAATCAGAAAGAGAAACAGGATCAGTTCAACTTCCCACAGCATCGCCGGGCCCCTCTGTTGTTTTGTTGCGGTTCCCGTTCAGCATCGGTTTGACTCCTCTGAAATAGGCGGCACGTGCTAGTGCGTGTGTGCCGATCGGATTGGAGAGGGCGACAAACAGCAGAATGAACGCCAGTTTAATACTGTATACCGATACGCCTTGATAGACGATCAGCCCCAGGATCACAAGCAGAATACCCAGTGTATCCGATTTACTGACCGCATGAGTTCGCGAGTAGAAATCGGGCAGCCGAATCAGGCCGAGACTTCCGACAAACATGAAAAAGATGCCGGCCAGAATCAGAATAATCGTGACGATATTTTGAACGGATCCCAGGATTTCTGTCATCGTTCGTCTATCCGATTGGTGCTTACAAATTTTGCGATCGCCAGAATGCCGATAAACCCGAGAATGGCGTAAGCCAGCGTGATGTCGATAAACATCCCGATCCGCTCAAAGACGAAACCGATCAGGCAGATCAGAACGATCGTTTTGGCAGCGATGGCGTTTACCCCCATCAGACGGTCATAGACTGTCGGCCCCCGGTAGACCCGGTAGAGGGAGATCGAGATAACGATCGTCAAAACCACCGTACTATAGAGAAAAAATTCGCTCATCGATCCTTGATCTGTTCAGCCCGGTTTAGAATTTTCAAGTCGTGCACCACCGGCCGCTCCTCTTTTTCAAACAGACGCAGGACCATTCGCGGCATGGTATCGCTGGTGATGCTCTCGAATGATTTTTCAGAGACTGCGTGGACGGTGAATTCATCCCCCGTAATATCGATCGTGAGAGTGCCCGGTGTGAGTGTAATGGAGTTGCCGAGTATCATTTTCGCATGGGCGCTCGGCAGGTCTGTCTTGAACTTGAGCACGTAAGTGCGCATCCGGCGTTCTGGGGAGAGGATCACCAGCGCTACATGAAAACCGGACTTGACCATCTCGGCAACCAGCCAGATTACATACCAGATAGCGAAGTGGAACCGGAGCTTGCCCAGGTCATCCATCTCATCTTCGAAAAACTTGTAGCGTTTCAGACGATAGTTGACAGCGATCACGATCAGTACACTGATCACACCCTGGGTGATCTGCACAGGCTGATAAATTCCGCTCATGATCAGCCAAAAGGCCATCAGTGCAATGAACGATAGAGCCAGATTCAGAACAGAGAGTTCTTTCATAGATCGATGTATCCAGGCGTCAGGTCAGAATTCTGCACCGGAATCGGAACTTGACCAGGCCGTCCATCTCATTTACCGCACCGGAATCGAACTGCCCGTCGCAGGTTCCGAAAAAATTCGCCCAAACTTATAAAAAAAGCCGATTCGAGTACAGTAAAAGTTTATGTTGAAACAGATTTTTGTATCTTTGCCGTCTCTGTTTTTTTGGGTACCTTTTCAGCCGATTTTGGCCGATCAAAAAAACTTAATTGACCTGTTTGATGGATTTATCCACAGCGCTAGTTTGCTTGATTATCGGGCTGCCATTGGCCGGCTTTTTTATCAACGGAGTTTTGGGATTGATCTCCAGCTCCTACAGGGAAAATAAGCCTCTGATCGGCACTATTGCCAATGTTGCTGTTTTTGCTCCGTTTCTCATTGCCCTGTACCTCTTTTTCAATCACTCGGCCGATGCCTCCGCCGTCGTGGTTACACTCTTTACCTGGATCGACGTTGGTACACTGACCGTCGATATCGCCTACCGGATCGACCAGCTTTCACTGCTGATGGTACTCGTGGTAACCGGTGTCGGAGCCTTCATTCATCTCTACTCGATCGGGTATATGGGGCACGACCCGGGCTACTGGAAATTTTTTGCCTACCTGAACCTCTTCATCTTTGCGATGCTGAACCTGGTGATGGGTAACAACCTGCTGCTCCTTTTCTTGGGATGGGAGGGAGTCGGGCTCTGTTCCTATCTGCTGATCGGGTTCTGGTACAAGGATATGGCCAAGTCGGATGCCGCCAAGAAGGCGTTCATCTATAACCGGGTCGGCGATTTCGCCTTTCTGATCGGGATGTTCATGGTGTTTCAGACGGTCGGCAGCCTCGACTTCGACGTGATACTGGGCAACCTGGAAGCTTTCTCGAGCGAGTACCTTTTCTGGATCGGCCTTCTCTTCTTTATTGGAGCTACCGGAAAGAGTGCCCAGATTCCCCTGTTTGTCTGGCTGCCCGATGCGATGGCCGGCCCGACTTCGGTTTCTGCACTGATCCATGCCGCGACAATGGTTACATCGGGAATCTACCTGATCACCCGCCTTTCGGAGATGTATGTACTCTCGCCTGAGGTGATGCTGATCGTTTCCGTGATCGGTGGCCTGACTGCGATCGTTGCGGCAACGATCGCTTTGACGCAAAACGATATCAAGCGGGTACTCGCATACTCCACCGTTTCGCAACTCGGATATATGTTCCTGGCGCTGGGAGCAGGCGGTTTTACTGCGGCGATGTTCCATGTGGTGACTCACGCATTTTTCAAGGCCTGCCTCTTTCTGGGCTCCGGTTCGGTCATTCATACGATGGAGCATGTGGGCGAGAAGCTGAAAAAGGAGGGGAAAGAGGTCGATTTCGATCCGCAGGATATTCGATTTATGGGCGGCCTCAGAAAATCGATGCCTTCGACTTATAAAACCTTCTTGATTGCGACCATTGCGATTGCGGGAATTCCGCCGCTGGCTGGCTTCTTTTCCAAGGACGAAATTTTAATGCACGCCTTCAGCGCGGGGCTGGGTGAATATGCGGGAAGTCTCTATATGATCTTGTGGGGTGTGGGTATTGCTACGGCATTTCTGACCGCCTTTTATATGTTCCGCCTGACCTTTTCCACATTCCACGGCAAATTCAAGCTGCCTGAAAAGGTGAAGGAGGCTTCCGGAGCCGAGAGCCATCTGCATGAAAGTCCTGTTTCGATGACACTTCCGCTCTGGGTCCTCGCGGTTGCTTCGGTGATCGGAGGTTTCATGGGTATTCCCAACTTTGTTGTCGAAACATTTACGGGACAGACGGCCAACATCAACCTGCTCCATCCGTGGCTTGATACGATTGCGGCCGATTATCCGATTGTGATGGGCAAAGCGGTCGAGTGGCTGCTGATGGGACTGGCAGTTGCGATAGCTGCAGGTGCTGTATGGATCGCCTGGAAAATGTATGGAGAAGGCCGGGTAGAGGAGTCCGATGCGGTGGTCACCGCTAAGACCGGTGTTTTCTACAAGGTATGGCAGGAGAAGTACAATTTTGATGAGTTTTATGAAGCACTTGTGGTCCGGCCGGTCGTCCGGTTCTCCGACCGCGTACTTGCCGTCTTTGATATGAAGGTGGTCGATGGATTTGTCAATGCTGTCGGCGGAACGGTGCGTCTGTTCGGCAGCCTCATCCGGTATGTACAGAGCGGTGTGATCTCAAGTTATGCTCTTTACCTGGTTATCGGCGTCATTCTTGTGATGGCGATGATGTTATCCTGATCGAAATCTGAAGAATCAGTCGAATGGAGAATCTTTTACAGATAGTGATCTACTTTCCGCTGTTTGCGGTGATTGCCGTATTGCTGGCGAGAAAAGAGGAGTGGATCAAATGGATCGCACTTACAGCGACAAGTATCACCTTTTTTCTGTCGCTGCCGCTCATTTTCAATTTCGATATTTCGCAGTCGCACATTCCGCAGTATCTGACCGAAGGGCCTTCGATCCTTTCCGGGTTTGATGTGAAGTACCTGATTGGGCTGGATGGCCTCAGCCTGCTGCTCTTTATGCTCACGACCCTTTTTGGCCCGATCGTGGTACTCTCCTCCTGGACGTCGATCAAAAAGCATCTCAAGGGATATTACTCGATGCTGCTGCTTCTGCAGACCGCTTCGCTGGGTGTATTCGCATCGCTCGACCTGGTTGTCTTCTACGTCTTTTTTGAACTCTCCCTTATTCCGATGTACTTCCTGATCGGAATCTGGGGCAGTACCGATCGGATTCAGGCTACCGTTAAATTTTTCATCTATACAATGGTGGGATCTCTCATTATGCTGGTTGCCTTGCTCTATCTTGGTTTCTATGCAGGAGGGATCCATCCCGAATTCAGTTTCGTCAGCGACTGGCGGTATATTGCCGGCCCGGAAGTTCAGATCGGGCTGGTCGAACAGACCTGGATGTTTCTTGCATTTGCACTTGCTTTCTGCATCAAGGTACCGCTCTTCCCGTTTCATACCTGGTTGCCTTATGCGCACACCGAAGCACCGACCGCCGGCTCCGTGGTTCTGGCTGCTATTATGCTGAAGGTAGGTACCTACGGCCTGCTCCGGTTCACCATGCCAGTCTTTCCTAACGCCTTTATGGAGTTCGCTCCCTGGCTTGCAGTTCTGGCGGTGATCGGAATTATCTACGGGGCGCTGGTGGCGATGGTACAGAAAGATGTCAAACGGCTGGTTGCCTACTCCTCGGTCAGCCATCTCGGTTTTGTTGTACTCGGTATTTTTGCGTTCAACACCGTGGCTGTACAGGGTGCAATTATTCAGATGATCAACCACGGCCTTTCAACCGGCGCCCTCTTTTTGATCGTCGGCATGATCTACGATCGACGGCATACCCGCCTGATCAAGGATTTCGGGGGTATTGCGACAGTCGTCCCGGTCTTTGCTGTGATGTTTATGATCGCAACGCTCTCATCGATCGGCCTGCCCGGCCTCAACGGTTTTATCGGGGAGTTTCTGATTCTTAACGGCACCTTCTTTTCGGAGCTGTACGACAACGCAGCATTTGCAGTGATCGGAGCACTCGGCGTGATTCTCGCCGCCGTCTATATGCTCTGGATGTATCAGAGAGTGATGTTCGGCCCCATCAAGCATGAGGAGAACAAAACGTTGAAGGACTTGAACCTTCGAGAGGTGGGGTTACTGCTTCCGCTGGTTCTCTTTATGGTCTGGATCGGGATTCGTTCAGAAGACTTCACCCGCTATTCGGAAGTCTGGGTGGAGCACTACATCGAAGAGACGAAAGATAAAAGTGTGGCGGTCTTGCAAAATACCCGGGGAGAAGATCTTCCCGACTGGACGGCTCGTATCTACGAATTGGATTCCGAGGGGTTATCGGATACCGAATGGGTTTATAAGGATTAGGATATATGGACTACTTGTATGACCTGAATACATTTTTACCCGCGACGATCATGGCCGCTGCCGGCCTGGTAGCCATTCTTATGGCAGCGTACAAAGCCAGAATCGGGAATATTTTCAACTTTACGATCGTGGCGCTGGTCATGGCTCTTGCCGTTTCGATTCGTGATCTGTTCGGCCCGGACGGTACAGCATTTTTCGACATGATCGCCTATGGCGGTACAGCAGCTTTCGGGGCGTTTCTGGTAACACTCGGCACCCTGTTCTGTGTGGTGATCTCAAGAGATTATCTGGAAGCGATCGACCACCACTACCGTGAAGTCTACGCCATGATCCTTTTCGGATCGACGGGTATGGTCGGGCTGGCTGTATCCAACGACCTGATTATGCTTTTTCTCGGAGTCGAAACGATGTCGATCTGTCTCTACGTGCTTGCCGGCCTGATCAAAGGGGAGAAGATCGGAGCTGAATCGGCGTTAAAATATGTGCTGCTGGGTGCCTTTTCCACCGGTTTCCTGCTCTACGGAATCGCATTGATCTATGGTGCGACCGGCGCTACCAGTTATGCAGTGGTGGCAGGCGCTGCCGAGGCAACACCGCTCTTTCTGGCGGGAACCGCACTGCTTCTGGTTGGTTTCTTTTTCAAGATTTCGGCCGTTCCGTTCCATATGTGGACCCCCGACGTTTACCAGGGAACTCCGACAACGCTGACTGCCTACTTTGCCACCGCATCCAAAGCGGCCTCTTTTATAGCTCTGGTGCTGGTTCTATCCAGGATGATTCCCGAGATTGAAGGGGTCGAGTTAACTCAACTCCTCCAGGTGATCGCCATATTGACGATGATCGTCGGGAACCTGATCGCCCTGGTTCAGGATAATGTGAAGCGGATGCTGGCCTACTCCAGTATTGCTCACGCCGGTTACATCCTTGTCGGGCTTGCAGCCGGAACTCCCGAAGGGTATACGGGAGTCCTCTACTACCTGTTTGCCTACACCATCATGAATATCGGAGCGTTTGGTGTGATCGCTTACTACGAACGCAACCACGCGCTTGATTTTACTGATGTGCACAACTACGCCGGCCTGGGTTACAAGTTTCCGGTGATGGGGGTTCTGCTTTCGGTTTTCCTCTTCTCTCTGATCGGTATTCCTCCGTTTGTCGGGTTTCTCGGCAAGTACTATGTGTTTGCCGCTGCCGTCAATGCCGGCCTGGTGACACTGGCGGTTATCGGTGTACTGGCAAGTGCAGCCAGTGTCTTCTACTATCTGAGGGTGATGGTCTATCTCTACTTCCGTGAGCCCCATAAAGAGTATCAACTGGTGCGTCCCGGCGCTCTGTTTAAATATTCGCTGATTCTTCTTGGCATCCTGACGCTCTGGTACGGAATCGAGCCGATCTTTCCGACCGACAGCCTGATCGAGCTGATCAGTACGTATTATTAGAGCTGAAAGCTGAAAGGTGAAGGCTGAAAGTGCGTTCGGTTTCCTGTGGTTATTATTTCTTGCCTTCTGGGTCTTGCACAACTTTGCCCAAACTTTGAGCTTTGAGATCCCCGCTTCTTTGTCCTGCACCTTTGTCCTGCACCTTTGTCCTGCTCCTTTGTCCTGCTCCTTTGTCCTGCACCTTTGTCCTGCTCCAAAGGCCTGGATTGCTCGGCTCAGTTAGGCACATCCTTTCATCAGTGCAGTTGTATTCGCGCGCCGCTG
>SLKI01000004.1 GCA_007134695.1 Balneolaceae bacterium | reverse complement strand
GCAGCCAATAAATTTTTTTGCAACTCTGTTTCGATTTTACCGTGTAATACCCAGAACCTAAAACTGAAAGGAAACTCAATGCGGACCATACTAACTATTCTCTGTTTTGCAATACTTCCGATAAGTGTAACGGCACAGGAGACACTGACTCTGGATGAAGCCATTCAAACTGCACTTGACAACAACTATCAACTACTGCAGGCAAAGAACAGCCTCGACTTGACAGAAATTCAAATCACAAGTGCCTACGCCGATTTTTTACCGAACCTGAGTGGCAGTTTTTCGGGTAACCGGAATATCGGTCGGCAGTTTATTCCGGAGGAGCTGACATTTGAAGATCGAACAGCCCAGTCACTCTCTGGAAATCTCAGTACCAACATTACCCTGTTTAGTGGATTTCAGAATATCAACAATCTGCGTCAAAGCCGTGTGAATCACAGCCAGCAGCAGATGGATACGCAGCGGATGCGGGAAAATATCATCTTCAACACGGCGACTCGCTATCTACAGGTATTGTTGAACATGGAGCTGTTGGAGATTGCACAGCAGAATCTCGAAACTTCCCGGGTGCAGCTTGAACAGGTGGAAGCCCAGGTAGAGATCGGATCCCGGCCTGTCGTAGATCTTTATCAGCAGCAGTCGACAGTCGCCAACAATGAGCTGCAGGTTGTTCAGGCCGAAAATTCGGTCAACATCAGCAAAACCCAATTGATTCGGATGCTGCAGATCGACCCGCTTATCGAGTATGAGTTTGTCGCACCGGATTTTGAAGATGAAGACCTGCTGCCGCGTGATCTGAATCTTCAGGAGTTGATCAATATCGCTCTGCAGAGCCGGAAAGATGTGGAAGCACAGAGGCTGGAGATCGAATCGTCTCGTTACAATCTCAATATTGCACGAGCCAACCGATACCCTTCGATTTCGGCTAATGCAAGTTTTGGTTCTTCATACAGTGATCAATATTCACTGGCAGACCCGATTACAGGAGTGCGTGAGAGTGTCGGTTTTCAGGATCAGTTTTTTGATCAGAGAATTACCCGGTCGGTCGGTTTCAATATTTCGATTCCGATCTTTAACCGATGGAATACCAACGTTCAGATTGAACAGGCTCGGGTTCAACACCGAAATGCCCAGCTCTCCCTCATGGATATTGAGTATGAAGTAAGAGAGGAGATCAGCCAGGCATACAACGATTATATCTCGCTTGCCAAGGAGCTCGAAGCAACAGAGCGGTCGCTGATCGCAGCCGAACGTAGCTACGAAACCCAGCAACAGCGCTACGAGATCGGTGCTACGTCGCTTATCGAGCTGAACCAGGCGACCCGGGATTATATTGAAGCCCTCTCCAACCGGCAGCAGGTGGTTTACAACTTTATTTTTCAGGAGAAATTACTCGACTACTACCTCGGCCGGCTGGGCGAGGGTCTGCACCTATAATTGAGATTTCGGCCCGGCTCTGTCTGCTGATGGAGCCGCTTTCGAATCGGATATGTAAATTGAAAAACCAGAGATTCACATGAAGAAAAAAACATCGGCAACTAAAAAATTACTGAAAGTACTCGGCATCGGATTTCTGATTGTCGTTGTACTGGGTTTCCTTGCACGGACACTCGGCTGGATGGATGCCGGTGAGACCGCTCACACGGTTGAAGTTGAGCCGGCGGACATTCGGACGATCACACAAACTGTTTCGGCATCCGGAAAAATTCAGCCGGAAACGGAAGTGATCATTCGCCCCGACGTCTCCGGCGAAGTGATTGAACTGAAAGTGCGCGAAGGGGATTTTGTCCGGGAAGGAGAACTGCTGCTTCGGATCAAGCCGGATATCTATCAGGCACAGATAGACGAGCTGAATGCTATGCTTCTCACGCAGAAGTCCCGGTTTGAGCAAGCCCGTGCAAGCCTTTACCAGTCCGAGGTGGAGTATGAAAAGCAGGCTCAACTTCATGAGCGTAATATGATCTCGGATCTGGAGTACCTGCAGGCCAAAAACAATTTGGAGTCGGAGAGGGCCAATCTGAAAGCCTCTGAATACCAGATCGAAAGCGCAAGGGCGCAACTACGGCGAGCCGAAGAGGAGCTTGAGCAAACAGTGATTCGTTCTCCCAAAAACGGCACGATCAGTAAGCTGGCAATCGAGCGAGGTGAGCGGGTTCTGGGGCAGGCTCAGACGGCCGGTACCGAAATGATGCGTATTGCACGGATGGAACAGATGGAAGTTGAGGTCGAAGTTAATGAAAATGATATCGTCAATGTGTCGGTGGGCGACACAGCGCGTATCGAAGCGGATGCATATCCGGATCGCCTGTTTGAAGGGGTTGTTACGGAAATTGCCAACTCGGCAGAGATTACCGGAACCGGAACGGCCGAGCAGGTTACCAATTATAATGTAAAGATCCGGATCCATTCCCCTCACAATCTCCATATGACCGGGCGGGAGCTGGTCGAAGAGCAGATCGGAGAAGTCCCCGAAGGAACTTTCGTTGCGAACTTCAAACCGGGCATGTCTGCAACGGTCGATATTGAGACGGAAACTGCATTTAATGTCGTTTCGGTACCGATTCAGGCGGTGACAGTCCGCGATTTTGCAGAACTCAACAGGGCCGACGCCGATACACTGGAAACAGAAAATCCGGAGAACCGGCAGCGCCGGAGCAGTTCCAATGAAGATTATCGGCGGGTTGTTTTTGTAGTCGAGGATGGTATTGCCCAGATGCAGGAGGTGACGACGGGCATTGCCGACAACAGGTATATGCAAATAATGAGCGGTATTTCCGAAGGCCAGGAAGTAGTGACGGGGAGCTATCGAATTCTTTCCAGGATATTGGAAGATGGCGACCGGGTGGAGATCCGATCGGCGGCTGGATCGATCACACGCAGGTGACAGTGCAGGCTCGAATCATAACCGCAGCTTGTAAGGGCCCGAGGCCGCGGAGAAGATAGAAAACATAACGGGTGCGACAACCCCTCGATGAATCAGAAAATATTTCAACCAGTGAATATTTAAAACGGTACGAGCAATGAATCCGATTATTAAAATTCGAGACCTCAAGCGAATCTACAAAATGGGCCAGACCGAAGTTCGGGCTCTTGCCGGGGTCTCCTTCGATGTCGATCGAAACGAATATATTGCCATCATGGGGCCCTCCGGCTCTGGCAAGTCCACTCTGATGAATGTGATCGGTTGCCTGGACAGCCCGACCGAGGGGGAATACACCCTGAACGGAGCACGGGTCAGTGAACTGGATGACGGAGAACTTGCCGAAGTGAGAAACCGGGAGATCGGATTTATTTTTCAAACGTTCAACTTGCTGCCCAGAACTGATTGTCTGGCCAATGTGGAATTACCGCTGATCTATTCGGGGATGAAGAGTTCCGACCGCCGGCAGCGGGCTGTCGAAACGCTGGAGAGAGTAGGGTTGGGTGACCGGATCGACCATAAGCCCAACGAATTGTCGGGCGGACAGCGCCAGCGGGTAGCCATCGCCAGAGCGCTGGTCAATAATCCTTCGATCCTTCTGGCCGACGAGCCGACCGGAAATCTCGATTCAAAGACAGGCCATGAGATCATGAAGCTGTTCGAAGAACTGCACCGGGCCGGAAATACAATTATTGTGGTTACACACGAACAGGAGATCGCCGAACATGCACGGCGAATCATTCGCCTGAGGGACGGTTTGATCGAATCGGACGAAAAAGTAGAGAACCCGGTTTTTGCCCGTCAGGCTGTTTCCACCTGATAAAAACTCATTCCCGGGATTTACAAAAACGGCTTTTGATACAGAGCCTCCTTTTTGCAAAGGAGGCTTTTCTTATTAAGAACCTTTATGAATAGCGTTTCAGGCTCGCCGTAACCTGCTTTCATCTTGCCTTTTAGCGCAAAACGTACGAATTTTCACTGTAGCAAAAACTACAGACAGCAATGCTCTCTCCATGCATGTTGAACTAACCTGAATTCGATTCAATGCCATCACTTGTTGAAGCCGCAACCTCTCAAGTCGGACGCAAACTTTTAACCGGTATAACCGGACTTCTTCTTCTATTTTTCCTCTTTTTTCACCTTGCCGGCAACTTGACCATTTTTGGTGGCGAGCATGCGATGAATATCTATTCGATGACTCTTCACGATTTGGGCTGGCCTCTGTGGATCGCCCGGATCGGCCTGGCACTGGTTTTCATTATCCACGCATGGGTCGGTATTTCCATCTGGTGGAGACGAAGAAAAGCCCGCCCGGAAAACTATCATGTATACAGCAGTAAAGGTGAGCCGAGCAGACAGAGCCTGAGTTCCCGGAGCATGGCGATCACAGGGATCATCCTTCTCATATTTCTTGTGTTTCATATCAATACGTTTGCCTTGGGCGATACGGGGACGGTTTTAATCGACGGCCGAGAGGTCAGTGACTTGAAGACCCTGGTGATCGAAACGTTTCAAAATCCGCTCTATGCATTTGGATATGCAATAATCATGCTGTTGTTGGCGGCGCACCTGGGGCACGGAATCTGGAGTTCGTTTGTTTCACTGACGATGAAAAGCCGGAAATGTTCAGATCTGATGTACACAATCGGCGCAACTGTGGCCATCCTTCTTGCTCTCGGCTTTCTCTTTATTCCGCTCTATATCTACTTTACCGGCGGGTGCGGTGCTATGATCGCCGGCAGCCAATGTGTATAGCTGAAGTATTTTTGATTAATCGAGCCTATAGCAAAGGATTTGAAAAACCCAATCGAGTAAAATGAAACTAGATTCGAAAGTTCCTTCCGGCCCGCTGGAAAGCAAATGGGAAAAGCATTTGAACGAAATCAATCTGCTTGCTCCGAACAACAAGAGAAAGCACCACGTGCTTGTGGTTGGCACTGGTCTTGCCGGGGCATCGGCAGCAGCCAGCCTCGCCGAACTTGGCTATAACGTCACATCGTTCTGTATTCAGGATTCGGCCCGCCGGGCTCACAGTATTGCAGCTCAGGGTGGAATCAATGCAGCCAAGAACTATCCCAACGACGGGGATACCATCCGGCGGCTGTTCAACGACACTATCAAAGGAGGGGATTACCGTTCGCGCGAAGCCAATGTCTACCGGCTGGCACAGGTTTCCAACGAAATTATTGACCAGGCGGTCGCCCAGGGAGTACCTTTTGCCAGGGAGTACAGCGGGCTGCTCGACAACCGCTCATTCGGCGGTGCCCAGGTTTCGAGAACGTTCTATGCAAGAGGCCAGACCGGCCAGCAACTGCTTCTTGGGGCGTATCAGGCGATGATGAGGATGATCCATGCCGGAAAAATCGACTATCAGCCGAGAAAGGAGATGCTCGACCTGGTTGTGGTGGACGGCAAGGCCAGGGGGATCATTACACGGGACCTGGTAAGCGGAAAAATTGAACGCTGGAGCGGAGACGCAGTGGTACTTTGCACCGGCGGGTACGGCAATGTTTTCTATCTGTCGACCAACGCCAAGAACTCCAATGTGACCGCTGCATGGCGCTGTCACAAACGAGGAGCGGCTTTTGCCAACCCTTGTTATGTACAGATTCACCCGACCTGCATCCCCGTATCGGGAGACTATCAGTCCAAACTGACCCTGATGAGCGAGAGCTTACGGAACGACGGCAGGGTCTGGGTGCCAAAAAAGAAGGGGGATGAACGAAACCCTAACGATATTCCGGAAGAGGAGCGGTATTACTACCTGGAGGAGCGTTATCCGAGCTTCGGCAATCTCGTTCCGCGAGATGTCGCCTCACGAAATGCCAAAATGGTCACCGACGACGGTATGGGGATCGGGCCGACCGGACGGGCTGTCTATCTCGATTTTCGGGATGCGATCGATCGTGACGGGAAAGAGGCGATCAAGGCAAAATATGGTAACCTCTTCGACATGTATGAAAACATCACCGGAGACAATCCCTATGAGCAGCCGATGCGGATCTTCCCTGCCGTTCACTATACAATGGGCGGTCTCTGGGTCGACTACAATCTGATGAGTAACATTCCCGGACTGTTTGTAGCCGGAGAAGCCAACTTTTCCGATCACGGTGCCAACCGATTGGGAGCCAGTGCACTGATGCAGGGTCTGGCGGACGGCTATTTCGTGATTCCCTATACGATCGGCGACTATATTGCCGGCAACGATCTGGCCGCCGTTTCGACCGACGACGAAGCTTTCGGAGAGGCTGCCGACGCATCTGCCAAACAGCTCGACAAGTTGCTGAACGTGAAGGGCGACAGATCGGTAATCGACTTTCACAGAGAGCTTGGAAAAATCATGTGGGACAAGGTTGGAATTGCAAGAAACCGGGAGGGCCTGGAGCAGGCGATCGAAGAGATTCGCAGCCTTCGCGAAGAGTTCTGGAAGAACGTTCGCGTTCCGGGTGAAGCCGGCTACTATAACAAGTATCTTGAATTTGCACACCGCGTTGCCGACTATTTCGAGCTGGCCGAGCTAATGGCGCTGGATGCACTTCAGCGCAACGAGTCTTGTGGATGCCATCTGCGCGACGAGTATCAGACCGAAGATGGCGAGGCGGTCCGAAATGACGAAGAATTCTCTTTTGTGGCTGCCTGGGAGTACAAGGGGCTGAACGGCAAGCTTGAAGCCGAATTGCACAAGGAAGATCTCGAATTTGAATTTGTGGAACTGAAACAGAGAAGCTACAAGTAGGAAGCCAAACTGAACAATCATAGCTTATGGGCGGCAGTAATATGACCATACATCTGAAAATCTGGCGGCAGGAAGGCCCTGAAGCCGAAGGCCGGTTCGAAACCTATACGCTGGACCAAGTCAACGAGCATATGTCCTTTCTTGAGATGCTCGACGTTTTGAACGAACAGCTTGTAACCGAAGGAAAACTTCCGGTCGAGTTCGACTACGACTGCCGTGAAGGCATCTGCGGCTCCTGCAACATGGTAATTAACGGAAAAGCGCACGGCCCCAAGAGATTAACAGCCGTTTGCCAGCTTCACATGCGTAACTATTCGGATGGAGACACCATTGTCATTGAGCCGGCACGGGCAGCCGCCTTCCCCGTTATCCGGGATCTGGTTGTCGATCGTTCCGCCTTTGACCGGATCATCGAAGCCGGCGGCTACGTATCGGTCAAAACCGGATCGGCTCCGGAAGCCAACACTCTGCCCGTCGATCAGTTCAATGCGAACAAGGCATTCGATTACGCCACCTGTATCGGCTGCGGTGCCTGTGTAGCTGCCTGCCCCAACTCTTCAGCGTCTCTCTTTACCGGCGCCAAAATCGCACATCTCAACAAGCTGCCGCAAGGTCAGCCCGAAAGGAAAAACCGGGTTCTTGCCATGGTCGAACAGATGGAGAAAGAGGGTTTCGGGGATTGCTCCAATTTTGCCGAATGCGAAGCGGTTTGCCCGGTCGGCATCAGTATCTCCGCCATCGCCGAAATGCGTCGCGACTACATGAAAGCGATGTTCGACGACAATTAAGAAGATTGCGCCGCATCGGGCCGGCCGGCATCGATCGGATTATACCGGGAAACATTGCAGCCGAACGGGTATTTTAGATCCGTCAAGGAAACAGAAACCGTACGACCGCAACCGATACGATGAGCAGGAATCGACTGAGCAAAGCCAGGGAAAACCTTGAGAAATACTGGGGGTACACTTCATTTCGCAAGGGGCAGGAGGATGCGATTCGGTCGGTACTGGAGGGCCGCCCTACATTGGTACTCTTTCCCACAGGAGGAGGGAAATCGCTCTGCTATCAACTGCCGGCTACGGTACTGGAGGGTTTAACGGTTGTCATCTCTCCACTGGTAGCCCTGATGCAGGACCAGGTCGAACAGCTACACAAACTGGGCATACGAGCCACCTTCGTCAATAGTACGATACCCGCCTTTGAAGTGGAGCAGCGGTTGATTAATGCACGAAACGGCATGTACAAGCTCCTCTACGTGGCTCCGGAGCGGCTAGAGTCGAACCTCTGGAAAAATATGGCCGATGAGCTGCCGATCGACCTGGTCGCGGTCGACGAGGCACACTGCATCTCACAGTGGGGTCACGATTTTCGTCCCAGTTACCGAAATATCCGGGAGCAGATCGATCAATCAGTTCCGGATACCCGATGGATCGCCCTGACAGCAACCGCCACACCGGAAGTTCGGGATGATATTATCCAAAATCTGCAATTTGAGAAGCCGGCCGTTGTTGCAAGCGGATTTCAGCGACCCAATCTGCGCTGGTGGGTTAAAAATACAGACAGAAAAAAAACCGACCTGATGCGGGCGGTAAAACGAGGGGTGAGGCAAGGCAGCGGTATTGTCTACGCCGGGACCCGTAAAGAGTGTGAAAAGATAGCCGGCCAGCTCTCAACCCGAGGGGTCGACGCAAAAGCCTATCATGCCGGGCTAACCGGCGACGAGCGGCAGGGAATACAGACAGCCTGGGTGGAAGGGCACTTTCCCGTTGTAGTAGCCACCAACGCCTTCGGGATGGGGATCGACAAGCCTGACTGCCGGTTTGTGATCCATTACGACCTGCCCTATACACTCGAGGCCTACTACCAGGAAGCGGGACGGGCAGGCCGGGACGGTGAAGAAGCGTTTCCGCTTTTGTTATTTCGCGAGTCGGACTATCATGTAGCAAAATCGAGACTTCTCCGTTCTTATCCGAATCTCGAAACGCTGGAAAAGCTTTATGATGTGATCTGTGATGAGCTGCATCTGGCCGTGGGAAGCGAACAGCCTGAGATCGAAACGGTTTCGGTCAGTTCATTGATACGCCGGTCAAAATTCAGCAAGCAGCAGGTGATGGCAGGCCTCAGGGTACTGGAACGATTGCAGATCCTCGAAATCGTCCGGATGAGCGAACCGCAAATCGGCATACAGTTTCTGGCCGATCGGCAGATCATCCGTGAACTGATCGATCGGTCGAAGCCGAAAAAGGGTGAAATTCTCGACCAGATTTTTCGACAGTTTGCTGCCGGTGCATTTGAAAAGTATTACATGCTGGAGTTGCCAT
>SLKI01000045.1 GCA_007134695.1 Balneolaceae bacterium | reverse complement strand
TATGAATCTCAATGGTTTAGAAGAATGAAAAACTACCTGTCTTGCCATGAGTCAGCACAAAAACCGGAACGTGATAAGGAGGATTGTCTCCCCACCAGCCCTTCCATTCCTCGTCGGGCCAGGGGCCGCGGATAGGCCCGAACATATTTCTGCCGAGTATCCATGCTCCAATATTTTCAAAACCACGGGCGATAAAATCATCATCGATTCCGGTTGAGCCTTTATCTTCACCAAACAGGGTTTGTTGCATCGTACGCGTCGGAAATGCCCACTTATGTAAATCCTCTCCGCCCACGCCGAGCGGATGGTCGATGTTCTGATCGGGACCGGCTCCGTATCCGTCAATCGAAATAGAGAAACTATTTACCCGTATTCGTGACATCTTCAATTCCCTGGGGCCCGCCGCTATGCGCGAAAAAAATCTGTTTATTCATTTTATCAGAATTATGATGCGTTCACATCCTTTACTAATCTTCAGATCTTTCACTCATGGTTGAATCTACCCTGATTTTGGATTTCACCGAGTTTGCAATAAAGCATTGCCCATGTGCCTGATGGTGCATTTCTCTGTCCGTTTTTTCATCAGGTGAGCTGCCTTTTTTATAGGTTATATGTGACCGCTTATAGCGATTATCGGTGAAGGCTTGGCCATCACGGGTCCAGGTGATTGATGCAGTATGTTTTGACATTTTTTTTGCGTGTTCAGGGTTCAAGGTTTCGGGTGTTACGGTTTTTTAAATTGAAGGCCTTTTTCACAGGTTTTTAAAGTTGGTTTATTCTTCATGGATCTGTTTCAAACTTCCTCATAGGCTTTTTTAAGTGCAGCAATATCCAGCTTTTTCATTGGCAGGAATGTTTGTGTAACCCGGTCAATTTGCTCTCGGCTCCCGTTGCCAATCATCTCGCCCAACAGTCGCGGTGCAACCTGCCAGGAAACGCCAAACTTATCCTTGAGCCACCCGCACTGCTGAGCTTCTGGGTCGCCGCCTTCATTCAGTTTTTCCCAGTAGTAGTCGATCTCATCCTGAGTGTCGCAATACACCATCAAAGAGATCGCCTCATTAAAACCGAACGAATGATCGTGTGCACTTTCAATAATCATAAAGATCTGGCCCTCAAGCGTAAACTGGGCGTGCTTCACATTTCCCTCCCGGTCCGGAGCCTCATCTTTTCCGAAGCGGAGAATACCTTCTACCTCTGATTGATGAAAGATGGAAGTATAATGTTCAATCGCTTCTTCAGCCCGTCCGTACACATCACCCGTGAACATTAGAAAAGGGGTGATAATCTGCCCGCCGGTATCCTCTTTTTTGCCAAGGGAGATCTGCCATGTAAGACCATACTTGTCCTTCAACCAGCCGTAGCGATCACTCCAAGGATATTTATCGAGCGGCATCATCATTTGACCCTCTTTGATGAGTTCGTTCCACAATCGATCTACCTCCTCAACGGTATCTATCTGTACGTAAAATGAGATCGACGGGTTGATGGTAAACATCGGCCCTGCAGAAATGGCCATGAACGATTGGCCAAGAAGATTAAAAGTTACGGAATCCACATCACCCGAAGGTGTTCCATGAAGTGTGGTAATACCGGTTTTATCTGAATCTCCGCCAAACAGTGATACGTAAAATTCAGCGGCATCAATAGCCTGATTGTCGAACCATAGGTGCGGTACGATTTTTTGCATGTGAAATCCCCTTTTCATTTTAGTTTAAATAGTTCTCCACCCTCTACGGGCTTTAGATCCTCTGAATGGGTTTCATTTACTTCGAAAATAGTTTTTCTGCTCCTTACTGAGTTTCTCCATAGCTGTAGTCAGAGTTTTTCGCTCCATCCTGGCGGCATGTTTTTCCAGAAAATCGAGCAGTAGCTCATTATTCTGCTTTCCCGCTTCCCGCAGGCTGGTACCAATAGCTTTTAGGACATACTCTTTATCATCGTTTAATAACTGCTCAGCAATTTTGAACGTGTCATCTGTTTCACCTTTCCGGATAAACAGAAGCGTAGATACGATGGCTGTACGGCGTTCCCACTGATTTGCAGAGTTTGCCAGTTTATAGAGAATATCCCGAGGCTTTTTAAAGTCAAAAAGGTAGCCGCCTATTACCCGGGGTGCAGCTCGATCCACAAAATCCCAATTGTTGATGCGGTCGTGACGATTTATGTACAGATCAAATAACACCTTCCTGTATTCTTCTGAAACGGATTTTGGACGCACCTGGAAATCCATAATGCTTACGGCTCCCATTCTGCCCTCGTAATAAGAACTATCCAGAAGTTTATTGATCTCATCAGGCGACATCCCCCTGCTGAACTCTTTCGCTAAATCAAATGTATGCTTCATCCTTACACCGAGCACACGATTATCGGAGTCATCACCTTTAAAATAGCGACGGATCTTTTTCTTTTCCGCATCGGACTGAAGAGTTTTCAGTTCATTGATAAAATCATTTGCTGTAGGTTTTGGATCCATACCAAAGTGGACAGTTATTTCCGGTTCTTCAATGAATACTCTAATTTAAGTTCTCATACCTATTTTCAAAGGGGTTAAATCCGGCAATACTGCGGGTTGATTGCGACAAAACCATTCATCAAATTATCCAGATGAAACACGTATCTATACTCACACCTCAGGGACACACCAGTCTGGTAAACATCGCCGGTACTCATCAGATCCTCAATCAGATCAACGGATTGGCTGCAGAAGGCGGATCGGGGCCGGTCTTTCAAGTAGATCTGGTTGGCCTATCTAAAGTAGAAAAGCAGGATACCGGGCTGTTCGCCGTCTATCCCGATTACACCATCGATGAAATTGACAAAACAGATTTAATTATTATCCCCGCCATACATACGGAACAGCAGGAGGCGATCAGAAGAAATCAACAGTTCATACCCTGGATAATCCGACAATATAAGAATGGAGCAGAACTGGCCAGTTTATGCATCGGAGCCTATCTCTTGGCAGAAACAGGACTCTTGAAAGGAAAAAAGTGCGCGACGCACTGGGCCCATGCTCCGAATTTCAGATCAACCTATCCGGATGTTGAGCTGGTCGATGACCGGATTATGACGGCAGAAGACGGGATCTATACGAGCGGAGGTGCCTACTCATATTTGAACTTGCTACTCTACCTGATTGAAAAAAATGCAGGCCGCCAGGCTGCGATCATGGCGTCCAAGCTTTTTATGATCGACATAGACAAGAATAGCCAATCTCCCTTTATCATTTTTGAAGGACAGAAGGATCACGACGACAAACTGGTAAAAAAAGTACAACGAAAGATCGAAAAAAACTTCTTCGAAAAATTGAGTGTAAAAAAGATCGCGGAAGAGGTTGCAGTGAGCCGTAGAAGTCTGGAAAGACGATTTAAAAAAGCCACCTCCAATACTCTGGTGGAATATATCCAGAGAGTTAGAGTTGAAGCCGCTAAAAACCTGTTTGAAACGACTCGAAAAAACGTGCAGGAGATAATGTTCGAGGTTGGGTATTCCGACCCGAAATCCTTTCGAACGGTATTCAGAAAAGTTGCCGGTCTTTCTCCCGCCGAATACCGGAAAAAGTACTACAGATTTGGAATGAGATAATAAATGCCCGATGGGAGATAATTGAAATGCCCGACGGGCTAATTGTGTGCAAGGCGAAAAGTGAGTGGCGCAGGAGTTACAAAACGGCGCAGGAGTTACAAAACGGTGCCGGGGGTTGCAAGAAGTGTAATAGGATCAGAGGATTGATATTGATGACCTATTCAGTTACGGTCAATTTCTTCTCCAGAGATTGAAAGGGGATCCCCCTGATCTCATGGAACTCCGGTTCGATTCGAATGACATATGTGCCGGGATCTACAGGCTCATCTTTCGAACTGCCAAATTTCGCTTCGATTTCAAATGTCAGCTCGAGACTATCTCCCGCCGGAATCGTGTGCGTTGTTACAACAGTAAGGCACCCCATCATTGACCCGCGAAACGGAACCCTTTCTCCCTTATCAGAACCCGAAAATTCATAAACTGCAGGTAGTACAAGGCAGCTGTGCGGAGTTGTTACTTCAACATTTTCAGGTGTATGGTTAGTCAATGAATATATCACTTCAAAACTTTCTCCAATCTGAACCTCATCGGGAGCTTCCATCTGATGGTACAGGCCAGCCTGGCTGTCTCCAGAAGATGGGGAGAATACCTCACAGCCGGAAAGCAATACGGCAGACAGAGTTAAGGCCAAAGTAAAACTCAGCTCCTTTATCGGTAAACTTACTTGCATAAGCTACGTTCATCATTTAAAGTGGATTCGACCGTTTCCGGATCTATATATGATACACACCAGGTGCTCATAACTATTTCCAAAGGGTCAAAACCGGCAAAATAGGGTTTAAATGTGATACGAATCAGAAGATAAAAAAGTGCACAGAGAATTGGACGTGGACAAGGCGAAGCTCAATCAGCGCAGGAGGCGTACCAGAGTGTACGCCGTAACAAATCGCTCAGACAAGAGGCACACAGAGATTTGATTGTGTGCAAGGCGAATGGTAAACGGCGAAGTGAGGCGTACTGGAAGTTTAGAAGTCCACGTCCAATTATCGAAGCACTTCACCATTAAACTTCGCTCAACCCCTTCCTAACCCAACCCCTCCGCTCCTTCGAAATCCCCACCACAATAGCAGGTACCACAAAAAGCGTAAGAATCGTAGCAAACGTCAGCCCGCCGATTACCGACTTGGCCAGCGGGCTCCAGGTTTCGGCACCGACCCCGAACTCCAGGGCTAGCGGAATCATTGAAAAAATCGTTGTCATGGCGGTAAGCAGAATCGGCCGCATTCTGCGCTTGCATGCCTGCAGAAATGTAATCAAATACGCCTTATCGGTTGCATACATGCGCCCGGTATATTGATGGATATAGTCCACCAGGACGATCCCGTTATTCACAACAATTCCAACCAGAATCACAACCCCGATGTAGGCGGGAATACTCAGCGGCGTAGCCGTCATAAACAGAAAGAGCAGTGACCCAAAAAAGGCGAGTGGCACAGTAAACATGATGATAAACGGATCCCTGAAATTCTCAAACAGAGATGCCATCACCATATAGGTTAAAAGCAGTGCAAGCAGAAATGCAAAGCCCATCTCCCTCGAACTGTCATCCTGAAATGCCAGCCTGCCGGTAAAATCGTATCGATATCCATCCGGAAGAACAATATCGTCACTAAGAATCTCCTGCAGAACCGGCCTGAATTCGTCGGCGTTGCCACGTATCATCACACTCATATCCAGAACGATCTCACGGTCACGGCGGGAGATATTCTGCAGACTCTCTTCCAGGCTGAAGACCCCGAGAGCGCTAATCGGAACCCGGACATCCTCCACCTGTAAAAGCTCCAGGCTGAACAGATCTTCCCGGCTCTGAAATCGATCTCTTTCATTCCTTACCTGGATTGGAATTTCGCGCCCCTCCTCCCGGAAAAACCCGGCCTGGCTTCCCCGAGCCTGGGTGCCAAATGCACTTGCCACCTCATTCGACGAAACACCAATCCGAGCAATTCGCTCTCGATCCAGATGAAATTCCATCTCCGGCCCCGGCCTGCTTCGCGGGTTAAAAACCGAAACCACCTGAGGCTCCTGAAGCAGCCGTTCCTCGATTCGGACGGAGAATTCGCGAAGCACTTCTATATCGGGGCCCACCAGGCTCATCTGGATTCCTGGTCGTTCACCCCATCGGCCACCCCGCATTCCACCCGGGCCACCCGATGGAATTGAAAAATCCAGCTCGATATCGGGGTCTCTATAGCGCTCCTCAAGCTCGATGGTCAGATCATTCGTCGACTTGGTCCGCTCTCGCTGATCGACCAGAAGTACTTTGACCTGGCCCACATTCGGCTGTGTCGAACGCCTCTGGCGGCCAATACTGGTAATCACGGTCCGCACCTCCGGCAGATCCAGAATCTCACTACTCATCTCACGAAGACTCGCCGCTGTGGTAGCCAGCTGCGTACCGACAGGCAACTCCACCCTCATATCAAATTCTCCAGTGTCGGTCTCGGGAAAAAACTCACCCGGAATAGTCCGGAACAGATAGAACGAACCACCCACAATGATCAGCACAAATATCGCAACCACATACTTTCGGTCCAGGAGCCAAAACAGAATACGGCCGTAGTTGTTCTCAAGCTTGTCGATCATGCGGAACATCATACTTTTTCGGTTAAAGTCCTCACGCCGCATCAAGATCGAGGCCAGCACCGGAATCAGGATAATAGAGGCCAAAAATGAGCTGGTAATTGCTATCGAGATTGTCAGGGCCAGATCCCGCGTCACCGTCCCGGTTACCCCGCTCACTCCAAGTATCGGAACAAAGACAGCCAGCGTAGTCAGGGTTGAACCGAGCAATGCACCCCCCACTTCGTTGGTTCCTTCGAGTGCCGCACGAAATTTATCGCGTCCCTGTTCCAGCTTATTGGCGATACTCTCTGTTACCACAATCGAGTTATCCACCAGCAGGCCGATGGCAAGTGCCAGGCCGGTGATGGAGATGATATTCAGACTGATGTTGAAAAAGTACATTGCCGCAAACGTCGCCGTTATCGAAACCGGAATACTCATCGCCACGATCAGCGAGATTCGCCACCCGCCCATGAAGAGCAGAAGGATGAGTACGACAACAGCCAGGGCGATCAATGCGGATTGTGCCAGATTGTTGATGGATGCCTGAATAAATTCACCCTCGTTACTCAGAACCTGCATCGAAACACTTTCCGGCAGTTGATCTCTAAAGCTCTGCATTTCGAAGATGACCGCCTGGGCCACATCCAGGGTATTGGCATCCGACTGTTTCTGCACCTGGACAGTCACATTATTCTTTCCGTTGACCTCCTCGATCGATGTGATATCGGCAAAAGTATTTTCTACCGTGGCAACATCCCGGACACGAATCGGTATACCACCCTCACCAAGACGTATCACCGTCTGTTCAATTTCATCGATACTGCTGTAGATCGATTCGGCCCGAATACTATAGGAGAGGCGATCGGAAACGAGGCTGCCGATCGGCAGATTCACATTATTTTGATTGATTGCGCTGGTCACATCCGCCGGAACCACACGGTGCCGTGCCATCGCTGCCGGGTCAAGACTGATATAGAAGTTCCGCCTCAGCCCTCCCTGTGTATCGGATGATGCCACTCCGGGAAGCCGTTCAAGCCGGGGCTCGATAAACTCCTCGCTCAGCTGCCGCAATTCATCAAGACCCAGAACAGAAGATTCCACACTGATCTGCATGATGGGAGAGCGGTCGGGATCGAACTGAAAAATCACGGGCTCATTCGCTTCGGTTGGCAGCTGCGGCCTGATGCGGTCGATCGCCTCGCGCAACTTCAATTCGGTCGACTGAATATTGACATTGGGCTGTAGCCTCAGGATGATAAACGCACCGCCTCTCCGGACATTTGACTCGAGCTGGTCAATTCCTTCAACACCCATAATTGCACCCTCGATTGGCTCCACAACCAGCCTCGACATATCATCAGGAGCAACATTGGAGTAGTTGACCGAAACGGCCAAAACCGGAATATTGAATTCCGGCATCAGAGTAACCCTCAGGTTACCGAGAGAAAAGAGGCCGAAACCGACAACCAGCAGCGACATCATGAAGACGGTAACCGGCCGCTTCAGTATACGTTCTGTTATAGTGATTTTTCTCATTTTTTATCCTCCGGTTTTCAGCTATTGTCCTCTGCCAGCAGCTATGGGATCTTCTTTGTGAACTGCATCGAAACCGAGTCGCTCCACCAGTCTGTTGACCAAAAAGTACATACACGGAACGGCAAAGAGCATCAGCAGTGTCGACATCGCCAACCCGCCGATCACCGTTCGCGCCATCGGGCTCCAGGTTTCCGCTCCGGCTCCAAGCTGAAGAGCCAGTGGTATCATCGCCAGTATCGTCGTAAAAGCTGTCATTAATATAGGCCTCAGCCTTCGCGAAGCTCCGTTCACCACCGCCTCATGCCGATCTTGTCCACGGGCTTGCAATATTTTGATGTAGTCGATCATCACGATTCCGTTGTTCACCACAATACCGGTCAGCAGTACCAGGCCAACCATCGATGTTACACTGATCGGTGTTTGGGTAAGCCAGAGCGCCAATAGCACCCCGGTCAGGGCAAGAGGTATCGTTACGATGATGATCAGCGGCTCGACCAAGCTTTCAAACTGAGATGCCATCACCATATAGGTCAATATGCCGGCAATGAGAAATGCGATCATCAGGTAGTAAAAGGAGCGTTGCTGATCTTCGGCGGCTCCGCCAACCTCATACCGGTATCCATCAGGCCAATTGATCTGATTCAGTGCCGCTCGTGTTCGCTCGGTAGCCGACTGAAGGTCAATCCCGTCGAGGTCCGCCCCAATCTCGATCATCCGCTCCTGGTTGATCCGGTGAATACTGGTCGGCCCGGTCACCCTCTCAATCCGGGCGAGGTTGCTCAACGGCATCCAGTCACCTCCACCTGTGCGTATCTGAAGGTCATTCAAAGCGCCCGAATGTGCCCGGTCGAATGGGTCGAGGTGAACCAGTACTTCAAATTCAACCCCCTGGTCAACGAATGTCGTTGCAACTTCACCACGCACGGCATCACTTACCGCCGAGGCAACCTGGGATGTGGTCATTCCCACGCGGGCAATCCGTTCACGATCCATATTGATCCGCAGCTCGGGACGGCCTTGATCTGCTGATGTGAAAACACCTGCAATACCGTCCAGGTCTCGCATCTGATCAATTGCTTCAACAGCCAGCTGCTGTCGAACATCAGGATCAAATCCGTATAGATGGACAATCAGGCCGGTTTCGCCATCCGGACTGAGCGGATCTTCTCTCAGTTCGCGAATATTGGCAGCCGGAACCTCCTCCAGTGCCCGCAGAAGTGACGCTGTAATTTCAAATTGATTTCTGGAGCGCTCATCAATGGGCACCAGTTCAATCCGGACCACTCCCTGGTTCCCTCCCGGGTTGTCCGCACCCTCAATTCCGGTTTTATCACCATAATCGGAGACTACCAGTCGTGCTTCCGGTACTTCACGCCGGATCACATCTTCGGTCTGCCGGATGGTCCGCTCAAGTTCAAACAGGTTTACCCCGGGTTCTCGCTGTACCTCCAGGACAATCCGGTTTTCATCGACCGGAGGAAAAAATTCCCCGCCAAGCAGATTGAAAATCGGTAGAGTGGCAAGAAGCAGTGCAAATGCTACTGCAATCACCCAGCCGCTGTGATTGAGAAGTTTGTTGATCGTCCTGCGATAAGCCATCTCGAGCCGGTCGAACATCCGGCTGAGCATCGGGGCTATCCAATTGGAAAACAGATTTCCGATCCCGGTAAAGAGCCACCCAAACAGAAAATAGAACGGCAAAACGGGCAAAAGGAGCAGTATCAGAGGGATGGATGCCAGCCGGTGAAGTGCTGATCTCTTTCGCCAATCTAACAGCCGTCTCACCAGTCCGGACTTCTCACCCCGACCGGCAGCCATTGTCTCTTCCATCTGACGACTGAAGAATCGTGATGCCATCACAGGAATGAGTGTCAATGCCACCAGAACTGATACGATCAGGGCAAATGAGACGGTCAGCGCCAGATCCCGGAAAAGCAATCCTGCAATACCCGGTACAAATAACACCGGGAGAAAAACAACCAGAGTGGTCAGCGTCGACATCATCACCGGGCCGGCAACTTCCTGGGCTCCGAATACCGACGATTCTTTTCCATCGGATCCATCTTCACGAAATCGAAAGATGTTTTCCAGTACTACAACCGCATTATCTACCACCAGTCCCACAGCCAGTGTCAAGCCCGAAAGAGAGATGATATTGAGGCTCACATCAGCCCAATGCATAATACTGAAAGTGGCAATGATCGAGACAGGAATCGAGACCGCAACAATGAGAGATGAGCGGCCGCTGCGCAAAAAGAGCAGCAACATCAACATCACCAGCACAATCGCTTGAAATCCAGTAAGAATGAGGTTGCGGATCGACATCTCGATAAAGTCGGCCTGGTTGGTCAGCACATCGAGTTGTACCCCGGGAGGCAGAATCGTTCGAAGGTTATCGAGGTTGTTCATCACACCGCTGGCAGCCGTTACAACATTGCTGTCGCTTTGCCGATAGACATTGATGACAACACCATCATTACCATTCACGCGTACATTCCCGATGGGCTGAGCGATTCCATCCTCCACACTGGCGATCTGACTGAGATAAACCGGATTGCCGTCCGTAGAGCTTACAATCGTATTACGAATCTGATCGATATTTCTGAAGTCGCCGACTGTACGCAGTGTATAGGTCGTCTCGCCCTCCTCCAGCTGGCCTGCCGGTACCTGGATATTTTCCTGACGCAACGTACTGGCCACATCCGAAATATTGAGATTAAACGCTCTCATCTGGGCATTACTCAGACGGATATTAACCTGCCGGTCATAACCACCTGCTGTAGCGGCCGAAGCGACCCCATGAATTCTTTCCAGCCTCTGTTCGATCTGCTGGGTTGAGATCGTTCGTAATTCACGCGGACTTCGCGTATCGGATGTGAGTGTCAGAACCACGACCGGCTCATCATTCGGGTCGTAGGCAAATACAATCGGCTGATCGGCGTCTTGCGGAATCGCCCGGCGAATCATATCGAGCTGTTTCCGAACCTCTGTCTCGGCAAAAAACAGGTCCGTGCCCCAATCGAAGTTAAGGCGAACCACCGATGCTCCCTGACTGGAGAGTGACCGAACCCTCTGTATTCCCGATACACTTCCGACCGCTTCTTCGATCGGCCGGGTGATCAAGGTTTCAATATCTTCCGGTGCCACACCTTCGTAGGTAGTATAAACCGTAATGGTTGGAAAGGAAACGTCGGGATAGAGGTTCAGCCTCAGGTTACTCAACCCGAACAGGCCGAAACCGATCAGGATCAGGCTTGCCATCAGGAAAGTGATCGGCCTCTGAACAGCCAGTTTGGAGAGATATTTCATGGGCGGGCGTGTTCTGGAATTACTTTCAACTTATTCCCTGTGGTCGGAATCCAAAGATTCCCGGTCGGCGGTTTCTGGTGATTCCCGTTGGCCGTTCTCCTCTGAATTGTTTTCGTCATTGGTTTCGTCATCAACGTCCGGAGCTTCCCCGTTTGCTCGATCGCCGGCAGGCCGTTCACCGGCCTGACGTTCACCAGCCTGACGATTGCCGGTTTCCTCCGGTCTTTCACCACGGGGCGAATTGGGGTTTCCGAGCTCAATCGTACGGTCTTGCTGCTCCCGGCCGGCAATCCGAATTCTCGATCCGTCATTAAGATTTCGATGGCCGGTGACGATCAGCAGATCACCGGGATCCAGCCCGGCGAGAATTTCGACTCGCTCACCCTGCTCCAGGCCCAGTGTCAATTCCCGCTGTTGTGCAACCGTATCCCCCGAGGCTACAAATGCCGAATAGGTTCGTTGAAGTTCCACTGTATTGGTTTCAGGCTCAATGTAGGTTTCAACCTGTTCGATCATCGCCGAACGGGGAATAACTACAGTATTTTCGTGGGTTACCAGTGTAATTCTGGAGTCAACCAGCGCACCCTGCCGGATCGAAGGGGTCACCTCCGTCAGGCTGACCACCACTTCTCCGAGGCCTGTATCCGGATTCAGCTGCGGGCTAATCCGTGAGACGGCACCACTCGCTGCAATTCCTTCACGATTGGAGAGCCTCATCTCCACCGGAAGCCCAACAGTTACCTCCTCCCAATCCTGCATCGGCAGAAATAACCGGGTTTCGTACCCTACCAGGTTGGCCACTTCAAACGCAATATCACCCGTCGTTGCAATGTCTCCCTCGGCAATTCCACGGCTGAGCACCACACCGTTGACCGGGGAACGGATTTGTGAATTTTCCAGATCTTCACGGCTCTGGGTGAGAGCGGCACGGGCTGCCTCGAACTGAGCAAGACTGCTTTCATAGGTCGCCCGGGCATCGTCAAATTCACTTCGGCTGATTGCATTGGTTTCATAGAGAAATCGCTGCCGGTCAAATTGGGTACTGTCCCGTTCATAGGCAGCACGGCTCTGCCTTAGTTGTGCCTGTGCCTGTTCAAAAGCATCACGAAAGGGAACATCATAAATTTCTGCCATCACCTGCCCCTGCTCAACCGTATCACCCAGATCCACATGGATTCTCGTCACCCTGTTACTAACCTGGGGATTGATTGTAACGATATCCTGCGGACGGATTGTACCGTATGAACGAATCTGATCGGAGATCGATGCTGTGGTTACCGGAACCACCTCGACACTGGTTACCTGTCCGCCCCGGTTCATCTGTCCGAACCCTCCCGGTCCGCCGCCTCCCTCTTCTGAAGAATTACCGCAGGCCGTCAGGGTCAACAGTAGTAATAGAACCAACGAATACATCAAGTAGTTAGAATTCAAAACGATCCATCTTGAATGGTTATAAATTAACTCGGTAGAAGTCTTTGTTCTAACGAAAAAACCGGTACAAAGGTATCTTTTTCACCTAAAAATTCGATCTTGAATCAAAGGATTTAAAATCTTTTACATTTTAAGGTCAAATCGATCAAAACCAGATCTTTCAATAGACAGACCTTCTGCCCGGTAACTTTTTACAGGTGCAGAATACTGTATCAGTTTGGAAGAGACCCGCAACCACTCGTAGATATGCCACACCGACTCGTTGAGTCAATGATACTGCCGCCAATCGGATAACCGATCTGCCGGTTATCTCAACATGCTGCAATCTGAACGGGTGCTAATTGTAGATTTTGCCGTTCAGCCCGTTATAGTTGACCAACTCCAGGTCAATGACGCGCCGTATCTGGTGAATCACATCTTCATACGCCTCCTGATTACCAGTCAAACGGCCCATAAACACCGCTCCCTGAACCATGGAGATAAAGGTGCGGGCGTAACGATCCGGGCTTGAAACCGGACGAAATTCACCTGCCTGGATTCCCTGCCGAATGATGCCTTTCAGATAGTTGATCCAGATCAGTACTGCCGCCCTGGCTCGCTTTTTCAGTTCAGGATGAGTGTCGTCCGACTCAACTGCCGTGTTGAGAATCGGGCAGCCTTCGGGAAAGGTTTGAATCACCTCGCCATGCACCTGGAAAAAGGTGTGAAGTTGTTGGAGGGGAGATTCGACCGCTTTGACTTGCTGGTGGATCTGTTCGAAAAGCCGGTCTTTGTTGTATTCAAAGACCTCCATGGCAATCTCATCCTTGCCGGAAAAGTTGCCGTAGATACCGCCTTTGGTCAAGCCGGTTGCGTTGATGATATCGGATAGTGCCGTACCTGCGTACCCTTTACGATTGAAGACCGGAGCTGCCGCTTCGATGATTCGATTCCGGGTACGCTCGGCTTTTGTGAGTGTTGCCATTGTACCGCGTGCCGTCTGTTTTTGTCTGTTGGGGTCAGTTTGAAACCGAACAGTGTAGATTGCTGCCCGGCTTTCAAATGCTTATCGACGATATTTACAGTAAAATAAACCGGACGGTTTAAAAAACAAATCATTTCGTTCCAGCCACAATAAAAAAAGGGCCGCATCAGCGCTGAGAATGCTGAGACGGCCCTTCGAAGCAATTCGTTACCAATACACGACGTGTAAATGTGCAGATTATCTGCTTTCTGCCCTCTGATTCACCTTTTCTCTATACTTCTCGTAAAAGAAACGATGGGCATCGATCATATCGACCTTTCGCCCCTGAATAAATGCCTGTTCAATTCGGGTGCTGTATTCAAGAGGGTTTCCGGTTGTAATCATCAAGGTGGCATCTTTACCTGCCTGAATCGAACCAACACGATCATCAAAACCGAGTATTTCTGCCGGAGAGAGGGTGACCGATCTCAGAGCTTCGTCGTAATCGAGGCCATAAGCTGCAGCAGCCCCCGCTTCATAAGGCAGACGGTTGGCATAAGCAGCGCTGGACCCGCCGGCAATGGCAAAAGTAACGCCCGCATCATGAAGTTTGGCAGGCAGGTTGTACCGTCCGTCATAGGGCTCCCAGCTTCTCGACGGTGAAGTGAGAACGGATGTCACTATCACTGGAATTTCGTTACGAACCAGGTGTGAAGCAACCAGATGCGCGTCCCGGCCCCCCAGAATAATCAGCCGCAACCCCTCTTCTTCGCTCCAGGTAATGGCATCCTGAATCTGCCGCAGATCGTTGGCATTGACTACGACCGGGCGTTCCCCTTCAAATACGGGAATCATCGACTCCCAGCGGGTATCCAGATCGTGTCTGGGCGCCTCTCCTTCATCCATCGCTTTTCTGGCCGTTTTGTAGGCTCGAGCTGCATCAAATGTGTTCCGGAGCATCTGAAGACCCTCTTCATAATCATCTTCATTGCCAGGTGAAGGCCAGTTAACCAGAAGCCCGGTTCCTGACTTGATCAGCATCTCTTCCCAGCTCCAGCCTTCCATCATCAGGGCGCTGGACTGGCCGGAGACCAATCCCCCTGCCGGGGAGGAAACGGTGACAAGTACACCGTTGGAACGCGCCACTCCAATGTGCCGGCTCTCCGGATTAAAAGCCACCTCTGGCATGACATTCGGATTGACCAGGCCCTGTTCATTGAGATCCAGAGTCATATTGACGGCCCCGATCTCATAAAGGCCCATCTGGTTGTAGGCATCGATCAGGCCGGGATAGATCTCCTTGCCGTTCACATCGACGACATTGGCTCCTTCCGGGATCTCTATGTTCACTCCGACGGCCGTGATCACGCCATCCTCAAACAGAACTGTGCCATTCTCAATCACTCCTCCGGAGATCGTATGGATGGTTCCGCCCTGAAGTGCGATCGGCGAATCCTGTTCAGGTGCCGGAATCTGCATCTGGGCTTTCAGCAGGTCGCTGCTCAGCAGAATAATACTGAAGCCTAGAAATGACCAGAGTAGTGTTCTTGTCATCCCTGCAGCCATTTGGTAAAACTTCTCAGCCTGTCGGTTCATTGCTTTTCCTGTTGTGATGTTAGTATGAAATTTCATCGGTATTCCTCCTGTTATGACTGCTCCTTGAGAATCAGTTGTATCAATTCGGAGCGTTCATGTTCAACCGCATCCCGAAGGGCTGCATCCTCCTCCAGGTCAAAATATTTTCGGCCGTCAATCCAGGTCTGTTCCGCTTTGGTCAGCGTCGACAGAGGATCACCGTTCCAGATGACAAAGTCACCATCTTTACCCGGCTCGAGTGATCCTACCTTGTCATCGATCCCCAGCAGTTCAGCCGTATTGATCGTAACCAGAGAAAGAGCATCCTCCGGATCCATTCCGGCACGAACCATCTTGGCTGCCTCCCAGTTCATCCGTGCAGCGATCTGGCTGTTGTCGGAGTGGAGCGAAGTTTTTACACCAGCCTCGTGAAGCAATCTGGCATTGTATACCGTGTTGTCATACGCTTCGATTTTAAAAGCTCCCCAATCGGACCAGACGACAGCGCCGGCTCCATGCTCAGCAAGCTCGGGTGCCACCTTATACGCTTCGACACCGTGGTGAAACGCCTTGATCCGGAAATCGAACTCTTCGGCCAGGCGCATCAACATCAGAATCTCATCCTGCCGGTAGCTGTGAGACTGAACCAGGATATCCTCGTTCAGGATATCGACCAGCGCTTCCATTCTCAGATCCTTTCTGGGCGGAATGCCTTCCCGGTTCTGCTCCCACTCCTGCCATCGAGCCTGGTAGTCACGAGCCATTCGGAAGCGATCGGCCATAATTTCCCTCGTACCCATCCGGGTCTCCGGATAGCGATCGGTTCCGACTCGTTTTACGTTTTCACCCAGGGCAAATTTGACTGTACGCGGGGCTCCTTCAAATTTCAGGTCATCCGAGATTGCACCCCAGCGCATTTTAATATGCTGATTCTGACCCCCAATCGGGTTGGCAGAACCGTGCATCACATGTGCTGTGGTCAGCCCGCCGGCTAATTGACGGTACATCCAGATATTGTTGATATGGAGTACATCACCAAGCCGAACTTCCGGGACGATCGCGTTACCGACCTCATTGACACCGCTGACACCTGAATGGAGGTGGGCGTCGATCAGGCCCGGAGTAACATGTTTCCCTTCGGCATCAATAACAACAGCGTTTCGCGGCGCCCGTAAATCGAATCCGACCTCTTCAATCAAACCATCACGCACCAGCAGGTCGGCTCCATCAAGTACTCCCTGTGGCCCCATCGTCCAGATTGTTGCATTGCGAACCAGTACCGCTCGGGGTTCTTCAGGTACTGCAGTCCGGCCGTACTCCATGGAGGGGCGAAGCAGGGCGATGTCGAGATCTCTTGGCGTTACATTTACCTGACGAATCTCATCCTCTTCGGGCCCGGAAACACGTTGACCGCTCCAGTCAAATCGGCCCACACCATGTATCTCAGCCCAGCCGATCAGTTCATCCCCGGAAAGTGATGCAGTGAGCCTGACCATACCGTCGTAACCGAGTTCTTCACCCGGAAAGTCGACACGGAATCGGCGCGCCTGGTCCCGGCTCGATGAAGAAGCGATATCGATCTCTTCGCCGTCAATTGTAACTGTTCCCGCATACCGGCCAGGACGGGTCTCATTCAGATTCAGGGTGCCGTCGATATTCCCTCCGGCAGAAGTGATCTCCCACTCACCGGACATATCCACTTCAGTCGGGCTGTTGACCTGAAAACGGTCTCCGTCTACCCAGACATCGAGAATTCTGGCTTCGGATTCGAAAAGGTCCCCTTCTGCAACAACCAGGTTGGCAGCCTTGCCGGCCTGAAGCGAACCGTGTGTAGCTTCAATTCCCAACAGAGATGCCGGGCGGGTCGTGAGGGCCGCCAGAGCGGTTTCCGAATCCAGCCCGTGTTTGACCGCTTTTCTCAAGTTGGCCAGGAATTGAGAAGTATTGTCCAGTCCGGCCGTTGAGAACGAAAATGAAATACCTGCATCATCGAGCTTGGCCGGGTTGAGCGGTGCAAAATACCAGTGCCGCAGCGTCGAAAGGTTTTGATTGAGTGCACTTTCCGGTGATTCGACATCGGGTGCATCCGGAAAGGCAAGCGGCAGAATCAGAGGCACATTCTTTTCCGAGAGTATATCAAGAATCTGGTACTCATGGCCGCTTCCCCGTATCCAGGGATCCAGGCCGAACTCATCGGCAATTCGCAAACTTCTTAAAATCTCCTCTTCGTTTCTGGCTTCAAACAGCATAGGCTGCTCTCCCTGTACAGTACTCTCGAGGGCGGCAAGTGCAGCATTTGACTCAGGACGCTCCAGCCCTTCGGGGTTGGTCCGATAGGCCTGATGAGCACGCAGGTGCCAGTCAGCGTCATACAGTGTCTGGCGAATCAGAGCGATGATACCCATCGCCGAGTTTGGATAACCGAATCCCAGTTCGAAACTTCTCCCCAGCGAAACGGACTGGGCGACGGACGGTTGGACTACCCGCTCGGTCACCGGCTTGGCGTTGAGGCTGAATACAGCAGTTTCACCTCGGAAAATTCCAATTGGCGGAACTGACATGGCAGTCGTAAACCCTTGTGAGCGAAGATTCTCACTGCCATCTTCATCCGGTGAATATTCGGAAACTGCCCGAAGCTGAGCCCTCAGCTGGGGATTCCAGGAGAGATCCCCGCGCTCAAGTTCGATCTGCGGATCTTGCATCCCCGCATTCGAATAGGTGTCGATAAACCCGGGATAGATTGTCTTGCCGTTCATCTCCCAGACTCTCGCATCGGCCGGAATATTCACATTTCGGCCAACTGCCTCGATCACTCCGTCGCGAATGACGAGGGTTGCATTGGAAATTGCCTGGCCGGGTGCTGTAACGACCGTCGCTCCCGTTAATGCATGGACAGACGGTGTGTTATCTTTCATACCGTCTGTTTGAGCCGTTTGCTGTGCCGCGAGAGGCCCGGCAAACAGAAAACAAAAAGCCAGCAGGAACAGATATGGATTCACGCCTGTTTTGAAAACAGGCTTCGATTTATCGTTTCTCTTTGTCATATCCTGGAAACTTATATTAAGGTTTGAGATCATCTTGTATCAGAGATTTTTCATGAGATCCGGACCGGATCGAACAACCGCTCGTCAATTTACCAAAACTGTATTTTTTTACTTTTAAAAAATGTAACACTTTTTTACAGTTGACCCTGTAGAGATCCAGGCAGACCGGTATAAGTTACCGAACCGCCGTCAGCATCACCTCCACCCTTGCATCCATTGGAAGAGCAGATACTTCAACAACCGCCCGGGCAGGTGGATCTACCTGAAACCAGGTTTCATAGATAGCATTAAAATCGGAAAAATCGTCAATATCCGTTAAGAAGACCTGTACACTCACCACATCCTGCAGCTCCATCCCTGCTGCTTCGATCACCGCTTTCAGATTTTCAAGTGTTTGAACAGTCTGACTCTCCAGGTCATCCCCGGTCAGCTCTCCGGTTGCCGGGTCGATTCCGATCTGGCCGGCTGCATAGAGAGTCCCCCCGGCCAGAATACCCTGGCTGTAAGGACCGATCGCTTCAGGTGCCCGATCGGTCTCGATGATCTGCTTCTGGCTTGATGAGTTATCGCCTGTCAAACCGGGTGGAGTCCCCTCCCCCTGCTGTTGCGAGCAGGAGAGAACCAGGCTCAGAACCATTCCGCTCAGTAATACAAATTTTAAAAGCTTCATCTGTCTTCTCAGGTTTACACCGGTTAAATTCCGTTGCGGATCACCACCCTGACCGCATCGGCAAACCGGTCAAGTTCTCCGAGTGTCGTATAGACATTCGGTGTAATGCGGACCCCTTCGAACTCCTCATGCCGGATCGGGGTTGCCAGGATCTTGTGTCGGCTCCAGAGATGGGAGACGAGCTCGCCGCTGTCGACTCCCCGGATCTGGAAGGTAGCAATTCCGCATGCAAATTTTGGATTCCGGCTCGTGTGAAGGTGCACACGGTCGGAATCGATGACCTGGTCGATCCAGTAGTCGTTCAGGTATTTCATTCGGGCCTCTTTTCGTTTGGGTCCAATCCCTTCATGGAAGGTGAGTGCTTCTCCGATGGCAAGAAAATTGGCGACCGGATGGGTTCCGAACTCCTCAAATTTCCGGATATCGCTATCCAGCGCTTCGGGAGCAGCCATCAGCGGCCAGAGATCCTCAATCTTCTCTTTCCTCACATAGAGCATACCGGTGCCATGAGGGGCGAAAAGCCATTTGTGGAGGCTGGTAGCGTAATAGTCGCAGTTCAGGTCGCCAGCATCAAAGTCGAAGTGAGCGAAGGTGTGAGCTCCATCCACAATCACCGGAATATCGTAGGAGCGCGCCATTTCTACCACTTTTTTAACCGGCAAAATCTGGCCGGTGATGTTAATCATGTGACACATCAGAATAAGCCGGGTATCGGATGTTATCTGCTCTTCAAACCGGCGGACTATTTCGTCATCATCTTCGGCCGGAATCGGTATGGAAAACTGTTTCAGGCGAATTCCGTCGCGGCGTTCACGCTGCTGAAACGTGGTAATCATCCGCGGATAGTCCTGGTTGGTCGTGAGCACCTCGTCGCCCGGTTTGAGATCGATTCCCAGTTGACATATCTGCAATCCTTCTGATGAGTTTCGGACAATAGCGATCTCTTCGGTATCTGCACCAAACGCTCTTGCCAGCCGCTGTCGTACCCCCTCTTTCTGAGGTTCGAGCACTCTCCACATAGTATAGACAGGAGCTTCGTTTGAGTAGTCCAGATGGCGTTTCATCGCCGCCTGGACGTCGGCCGGAGAGGGGCTGACACCCCCGTTATTCAAGTTTATCAGAGAGCGGTCGACCGTAAAAGCCTGCTGGACATGCTGCCAGTAATCTTCGTTTCTTGCAATCTCTTCCGGGGAACCGGAGTAGTCCCTCATCGCTTCCAGACTGCGAGCGGCTCTGGATGGATGAAGCCACGGTGCAACAGCCAGGCCGGCCGTCAGTCCACCTGCTCGTTTAAGAAAATCAATTCGTTTCATGGAATGTGCCCCCGGCTCAACGTTTTCTTATAGCGGTTATCCGCTTCAGAAATAAACAGAGTTGCAGCCAGAGTATCAATTTTCAGAGAAAACTTATTGGCCGTCAACCATCCGCACCCTTTCCAGAAACGGGTCGGGACGCAGAAATCCAACGACCCGGGCATCATCCACTTCGCTGCCTTGCTGCCCGATAAACAGAATGGTAGGCACTCCTGCAATACTGAACTCTTCACGCAGCTGCCGGGAGCGTTCCGAATCGTACTGGGTCATATCCACCTTGAATCGTGCAAAATGTTGAGTAGCATCGATCACCTCCGGGTCGGTAAAAGTCACCCTCTCCAGTTCCAGACAGGGGATACACCAGTCAGCGTAGAAATCCATCATGATCGGCTGATTATTTGCAATCGCTTCCTCAAAACGCTCATCCGAGTAGGGCTCCCACTCGATACCGGGTTTGAACAGGTTTTGAATCAACAGGCCGGCGATAATCAATGTTGCCACCCCTACACCCCACTTGATACGGGTAAAAAACTTCTGCCCCCTTCCGGATCCTTCCAGAAACCCGAGATAGACTCCGCCGGCAAGCAGTGTCGTAATGATGACATGCATCGAGTAGCCCGGAAAAAGAGCCAGTGCGAGATAGAAAAGTGCAACACCGACCAGAACAACACCAAACAATTTTTTCACCCAGACCATCCAGGTTCCTGACTGCGGCAATCTGGAGAGCAGGCCGCTGAAGGTTCCCAGAATCAGGTAGGGAAATCCAAGGCCCAATGCCATCACAAAAAAGAGAACAAATCCGAAGAGCGGATCCCCCTGGGCACCGACAAAGGCAAGCAGCGCGATAATAGGGGGGCCTATACAGGGAGCGGCAAATACTCCGACAACCAGTCCGGAGAAAAAGTGGCCAAACACACCGGTCGTTTTCTGCTGGGTACCACTGAGCGCCTGCATCCAGGAAGAGGGGGGTTGCAGCTCATAAAGCCCGAACATACTCAGAGCCAGCGCCAAAATCAGAATTCCAATACCACCGAGTACCCATGGGCTCTGCATCCAGGCGCCGAACAAAGCGCCTGTATACGCCGCTGCCACTCCGAGCACACTGTACATCGAGACGATTCCAAGTACATAGATGGTCGCCATAAAAAAGGAGTGGCCGAGCCGGCTAGCCTCACCTTTTTTGCTTCCAAATAACGAAACGGTGACCGACAACATCGGATAGACACAGGGTGTCAGATTCAGAGCCAGACCGATCAGGAAGATCCCGGCAAACGCCCAAAAAAGGCCGAGTGTATCAAACAGAGCAGCGATTTCACCTCCACCCCGGGCAGTCAGCGCATCCGTAAAAGATCCTCGTTCAGCCTCGTAACCGGCAAAGAGCTCTTCGTTCAGCGGCTGAAAACCGGTACCTGGGGCCGAAATTTCGACCGGAATGGACAACTGGACGGTTGATGGAGCCAGGCAGACTTCATTGTCGCACGCCTGAATCACCAGGGATGCGTCGAGATCATAGGATCCGGGGTCGATCTGTTCGGAAGCAGAGAGGGTGACAAATATGGGTGCCTGCCCTTCAAATACATCTACCGGGTCTTCGGCAAAATCAAAATTATAAAGTTTGGACGGCGGATATTGAATCTCTGTGACCAGCAATCCATCGATCTCGTCGATGGTCAGTTCAGTACCGATCAGAAAATCGAGCGAAGGCCTGTTGGAGTTGACATGCCACCCCTCTTCGAGGTTGAGCAGCACTGCAATCTGGGTGCTGCTTCCGGCCGGTATGACGTTTTGTGAGTGCAGAATCTCGATGTCGGCCTTGTCTTCGCTCGACATGCCGAGGCCGGTGGCAAACTGCTCCTGGGCGTAGAGCGACCAGGGAGCCAGCACGGAGAGTGCCAGGAGTGTAGCAAGCCAAACCCAAATCAAAGTGGCGGCCGGTTTTCGATCAACCTTGAATGCAAAGTCCTTCATCATAATACGTCTGTTTAATTTCAGCTGAGCAGGAGGTTTCCATTAAGACGCGGTAAGCCGGGAAAATATTACACACCGTTTTGAGAACTCTGCGCCATTAGCAACAATTACCCCTTCAGCTGCTGGAGCTTCGTCTTGTAAGCCATCGCATAGATTTTCATCTGTTTAATCATCGAAACCAGTCCATTGGAGCGAGTAGGTGAGAGATGCTCCTTCATTCCAATCCGGTCGAGAAATTCCGGCTCCGTCTCCAGGATAGTATCCGGCTCCTCACCGGAGTAGAATCGGATCATCAATGCGACGAGCCCCTTGGTAATAGCTGCATCACTGTCTGCTCGAAATTTCACTTTCCCATCATCCAGGTCGGAAGTGAGCCAGACTTGCGATTGACACCCCCGAACCAGGTTTTCATCAATCTTTTCATCTTCCGTAAGCGGTTCAAGCTTATCACCCAATTTGATGATATACTTGTAACGCTCCTGCCAGTCGCCCAGCAATTTAAATTCCCGTACGATTCGATCTTGTTTCTTCTGGATATCCATAACACCGCAAGATACGAAAAGAGAAGTTGTCCGTACAGCATGTTTAACGACCGAATCAACCTGGCAAACCTGTCAGTATTCAGCCGGGCAAGTGTAACAAAGTCAATTTAAACTTACCAGTAATTCAGCCGGACAAATACGACAGCGTTCAGTTAAATCTGCCAGAATCCCTTCAGCCTGCCAGTATCTTTAATGAGACACTCCCTTTTGCATATTTCGGATTGTCTTCGTCCGGGTGAGGCTTGGCCGAATCGATTACGGAAATGGAAGCTCCGTCGCGGGTTACCATTTCATACTCTTCGGTGTTCGGTTTTCCCTTCAGCACTTTTTCGAGATGCTTTTTCACTTTGGGCCAATCCTCTTCGAGTATTCTGTCCCGAACAGGTTCACCCTCGATATCATTCTTGTGCAGGCCGATAATGTTACAAAAACTGTTGGAAATGGATGAATAGATCAACTCACCCGAGTTGTTAACCGATACTTTGTAACCAAAGTCGGTGCTGTTGTCGAGGATGCGGTCGTAAGCACTCTGTTTTTGCAGCATCTTAACAATTCGCTTCTCCAGCGACCGGTTGCTCAGCTTCATCCGTATCACTTTGCGGCCATTGTCTCCCAGAAGCCGGGCCTTGGCAATCATCTCGATTTTACCGCCATCCGATTTGACCAGAGTAATTTCAAAATCCCGGCCTTCAAAGTCACTCGGTTTAAACGATTCGAATTTTTTCCTGATGCTCTCTCTCGCAGCCCCTGTAAGCAGTTCCCAGAATTTGATCTCCTGTAACTCATCCAGGTCATACCCGGTAAGATCGAGAAATGAACGGTTACCGGTGAGGATATTTCCTTCGACGTCCAGATCCAAAATCGTACTCTTTGCCTCCTCATGCAGGTCGTCGAACTCCACCTCGGCATCGTAGAGTTTTTTCTCCGTGATCTTCCGCTCTGTGATGTCGTGCTGATAGGAGACCCAGTGTGTAACATTCCCATCTTTGTCGGTCAAAGGGTGGATGTCCCACTGATTGACAAATTCAGTGCCGTCCTTTCGATAGTTCACCGTATGCCCAAAGAAGGGCTGGCCATTGATCAGCTTCTCTTTGAGAGTACGCAAGACCTCTTGGTCGGTTTTTTCACCCTGTAAAATTCTCGGGGTTTTTCCGATCGCTTCTTCCCGGCTGTACCCGGTCATCCGTGTAAACCCATCATTGGCGTAGACGATCTTCGGGCCGGGTTCTTCAAGGTTCAGCTCGGTGATAACGATCGACTCATAGTCGTTTCGAATCGCTCTTTCGAGCAGCTCAAGCCAATTCATGTATTGACTTGCTCTCTTTTGCTGTTCTTCAAAGAGCGATTTCAGCTTTTCAAATGACTCATGATCCTTACTGCATTCCTCAATCGTTTTCCTGATCTCATCATTCATAACTACTTGTTCTGATAACTCTGATTGGGTTTTAGCCGGCATTCCGGCTCCGCCAAGAAAACTGAATCAGCAGAATTTGCCGGAATGCTAGCACCCGAACAGCACTTGGATTTCAAATCGTTCCATCGGAATGACATATTTTTTATGACATCCGAAATTTATTGAAACCGGCTTTTTCAGGTTAACAGAGACTTTGCGATCGTCTGCAGTTGCATGTTTGACGTTCCTTCGTAGATCTTGCCGATTTTGGCATCACGATAGAATTTTTCTACAGGGTACTCCTTGACATATCCGTAACCGCCAAAAAGTTCAACGGCCAGTGAAGTAACAGATTCTGCAACCTCAGAGCTGAAGTATTTTGCCATAGCCGCCTCTTTGACAAATGGCTGGCCGGACTCTTTCAATCTTGCGGCGTTGTAAACAAGATGCCGGGCCGCCTCGATCTCCGTCGCCATACGGGCGATCTGAAACTGTACTCCCTGAAAATTGGATATTTCACGTCCGAACTGTTTACGCTCCTGCGTGTAATCCAGGGCTGCATCAAAAGCGCCTTGAGCAACACCGATCATCTGGGCACCAATACCGATACGGCCTTCATTCAACGTCTCCATCGCCACCTTGTACCCCTTGCCCACTTCGCCGAGTACGTTCGACTTTGGAACTTTCACATCTTCAAGCAGTATTTCGCATGTGGAACTGGCCCGGATTCCCAGCTTATCCTCCTTTTTGGAAACGGAGAACCCATCCATCTCCCGCTCGACGATAAAAGCTGTTATCCCTTTGTAACCCGCATCGGGGTTGGCATTTGCAAAAACAATATAGATTTCCGCTTCGGCCGCGTTGGTGATCCAGAGCTTCGCACCGTTGAGTATAAAGTGGTCGCCCTCTTCCCTGGCTGTCGCTTTGAGGGCAAACGCATCACTTCCCGCTCCAGCTTCCGATAGGCAGTAGGCCCCCACTTTTTCGTTGGAAAGTAATGGAAGATATTTCATTTTCAGGTCATCACTGCCCCATCGGATAAATGCATTGTTGACCAGCGTGTTCTGCACATCCATAAATACACCGGCCGAGGCGTCGACGCGGGAAATCTGTTCGATCGCAACGATACTCATAAAAAAAGTACCCCCGCCCCCCTGATACTTTTCCGGAACCTCGATTCCCATCAGTCCCATCTCGAAAAACTGTTTGATGAGGTCTTCATCCAGCCTGGCATTTTCGTCCATTTCGTGTACTTTCGGCTTGATGGCCGACTCGGCAAAATCGGCGGCAGCCTCTTTCAGCATCATCTCATCTTCTGAGAGTTTAGTAAGCGGAGCAGCAGTCGTATCTACTTGAGCCATATCGTATTTCGTTCGGTTAAAAATCTCGATTTATTTACAGACGAAATATATGAATTTGGAAGCGCTTTTTCTCTTGCGATCGGTCGATTTCACCAAATTCACAAAAACCGTACCTTTTTGTTTGAAACCGGAACCGGTGATTGTAACCGGCAGAACTGATTCAGCCTGCTGCCGGATTGAGATTTTCAACAAACGAATCAGGCCGGAACCGCTTATTTGAAATTTTCGACCAATCCGAAGAAGGGAGAAAACCTTGAGTACAAAAAAAACCGAAAACCTGTTTGAGCCGTTTAAGCCGGTCGACCGCCGCGACTGGGAAGAGAGCGTCAACCGGTTTCTGGATGGAGCGGACTATCGTGAAAAACTGCTTTGGAATAGTCCGGAAGGTTTTTCGGCTCTTCCGCTCTATTGGGACGAGGATGTTACGGAACGGCAACTTCTGCCCGGAGAGCCCGGCAAGCCGCCCTTCACGCGAGGAACCCGTTTCATCGACCGCGACTCCGCTCCCGCCGACCCGCACCTTGTGGAAGATATCACCGCTGCATCACCGGCCGAAACGATTCAGTTTGCTCACTCGGCGGTTCGAGGAGGCGCAACGGCCCTTCGGATTGCATTTGATTCGAGCGAAAACAGGAACGGAAACTCCGGAAACAAGAACACCATTGACGGTATTCGTCTGAAACCGGATTCGGAGGTGATTCGCCAACTGTTTGAAGTGATCGGCCCCGGAAAAACAGCACTCTATATTGAACTTCCGGCCATGACCAGCCTCGAGGCTGATACGTTACCGGCGGAACTGTTTGATGGGACCCGGCCGCATCAAACCTTCCTTTTCGACGATCCCCTGGCTTTCGGAGCCGGCAGCGGCAAATGGCCCTGGAACCGAAATGGCGACAAGATAATCGATTCATTCGACCGCTGGCTTGCCGATCGTATCCGGCATGAAGGGCGTTCTCTTGAGGTCAACGGACTCTATTATCACAACTGTGGCGCGGCACTGACACAAGAGCTTGGGCTCGCCCTGGCAGGCGGCAGTGAGTACCTGGCAAGAGCGGCTGAAAATGGAGTTTCGGCAGAAAAAGCGGCTCAATCGATACACTTCCGGCTTTCCGTCTCTTCGCTCTACTTTCCGGAAATTGCAAAATTCAGGGCTTTTCGATTTCTGTGGTGCCAGGTAGCTACAGAATATGGAATCGAAACCGGCAAACGCCCCTGGATTCATGCCGAGTCATCGAGCTGGAATCGTACTTCCATCGATCCCGGTAATAACATACTGCGGGCAACAACCGAAGTGATGGCCGCGATAGTCGGCAACGCCGACTCCATCCGAACGGGACCTTATGATGAACTTTTTCGGAAGCCGGATCACTTTTCCCGGCGCATCGCAAGAAATCTGCAACATATTGTACGGGACGAAGCCAGGCTCTCGCAAGTTGCCGATCCTGGAGCTGGTTCCAGATATATCGAAGTGCTGACCGACGAGATCGGCAGAAGAGCGTGGGAGTTTTTCCAAAAAATCGAGAAGCATGGCGGACTGATGCGGGCTGTTGAAGATGGGGTGGTGCAAAAGTGGATCAAGGAGGCAGCTGAAGAGAAGAGGAATGCGGTGAATCGCGATGATATAGTCCGGATCGGCCTCAACAAATATCAACCCGATGAAGGGATGCAGGATCCGTTACTCGGGAATTCCGGCAGTCAACCGGCCGGAGAGGATCGGTTACCGGCTTTGCGTTTTCCCGCCGAACTCCCGGAAGCCGAGAAGGATTTTCCAACGATCCGGCCATGGCGGCTTGCCGAGCCATTTGAACAGGCGAGCCGGTCCGAAGAGGTAACCAATCCGGAAGGAGGGGAATCATGAAGAAAACAAAACGACCGGATTTCGATGCCATCCCTTATGAATCTCTTCGTCAGCAAGCTTCCGAGAGGACTTCGGCAAAGCCAGGTTCTGCCGATGGCCAGAAGCAAGACACGGAGCGTTCCGGCGGGCCTAAACAGGAGTCGGTGTTCAACACAGCCGAACAGATCCAGATCAAACCATACTATGTGAAAGAGGATGCCGAAGGGCTGGAGCATCTTCGTTTTACATCCGGTTTCCCTCCCTATCTCGGCGGACCTTACCCGACCATGTATACCACACGCCCCTGGACCATTCGGCAATACGCCGGTTTTTCCACTGCCGAAGAGTCGAACGCATTTTACCGGCGAAACCTGGCAGCCGGCCAGAAAGGCCTAAGTGTAGCTTTCGACCTGGCAACCCATCGGGGTTACGACTCGGATCACCCGAGGGTCGAAGGGGATGTGGGCAAAGCGGGAGTGGCGATCGACTCGATCCTCGATATGAAAATTCTATTTGACGGAATACCTCTCGACAAGATGTCGGTCTCGATGACAATGAACGGGGCGGTCATCCCGATCATGGCTTTCTATATTGTGACTGCCGAAGAGCAGGGAGTGTCGACGGAAAAGCTGAAAGGAACGATTCAAAACGACATCCTGAAGGAGTTCATGGTGCGTAACACCTATATCTATCCGCCGGAACCCTCCATGCGGATCATCAGCGATATCTTTGAGTACATCTCCCGAAAGATGCCGAAATTCAACTCCATCAGTGTCAGCGGTTACCATATGCATGAGGCAGGGGCACCGGCTGATATCGAGCTGGCCTATACTCTGGCCGACGGACTTGAATATGTGCGTGCCGGGCTTGATGCGGGCCTTAAGATCGACGACTTTGCTCCGAGAATCTCCTTTTTCTGGGCAGTCGGGATGAATCATTTTATGGAGATCGCCAAGCTGCGGGCCGGCAGAATGCTCTGGGCAAAACTGATGAAACAGTTTGATCCGAATAACCGGAAATCGCTAATGCTGCGGACTCACTGCCAGACTTCGGGATGGAGTCTCACCGAGCAGGACCCCTTTAATAATGTCTCCCGCACCTGTATTGAAGCGCTCGCTGCCGCCCTTGGTCATACGCAGTCGCTCCACACCAACGCTCTGGATGAAGCGATCGCCCTTCCTACCGACTATTCGGCGCGTATCGCCCGAAATACCCAGCTTTACCTGCAAGAGGAGACCGGAATTACCCGGGCGATCGACCCGTGGGCCGGCTCCTGGTATGTCGAAACCCTGACCGACCGGCTGGCACGCCGGGCTTGGAAACATATCGAAGAGGTTGAGCAGCTCGGCGGAATGGCTAATGCGATCGAGGAGGGACTGCCCAAAATGCGTATCGAAGAGGCAGCCGCCAGAAAACAGGCCCGAATCGACAGCGGCAAGGAGATGATCGTCGGTGTTAACCGATTCCGGTTGGAAAAAGAAGAACCGATTGATATTCTGGAAGTGGATAACGAAAAGGTTCGAAGAGCCCAGATGGAACGGCTTCGGAAATTGCGATCCGAACGGGATGATCAAGTAGTTGAGCAAGCATTGGAAGCAATTACCAAAACAGCCGAAACCGGAAATGGCAATCTGCTCGAACAGGCGGTCGAGGCAGCCCGGAAACGTGCAAGCCTGGGTGAGATCTCCGAGGCGATGGAGAAGGTCTTCGGCCGCTATCAGGCAACCTCGAAAGCAATCAGCGGCGTGTATTCTTCCGAAATTGATGACAACCACGAATTTAAAAAGGCTCGGGATCTTGCCGACCGTTTTGAGCAACAGCAGGGACGGCGGCCCCGCATTATGGTGGCCAAGATCGGCCAGGATGGCCATGACCGCGGAGCCAAGGTGATCTCGACCAGTTTTGCCGATCTCGGTTTTGACGTCGATATCGGCCCATTGTTTCAGACTCCGGCCGAAGCGGCCCGTCAGGCGGTGGAAAATGATGTTCACATTCTTGGAGTCTCCAGCCTGGCAGCCGGCCACAAGAAGTTGATTCCCGAACTGATCAGGGAGCTGGAAGAGCTGGGTCGAGGCGATATTGTTGTCGTAGTCGGTGGCGTCATTCCATCGAGGGACTACCAATATCTCTATGACCACGGAGTGGCCGCTGTTTTCGGGCCGGGGACGGTGATTGCCGAAGCCGCTGTCAACCTTTTGGAACTGCTGCTTGAGCAGGACAACTCAGCCTGAAAAAACCGATGAACAGACCGGAATCCGACAAAGAGAATCAAAGCAGACAGCGGGACGGGAATAACAACGATTCTCCCGGTTCAGTCAATCCGGACTATAAAGTCAGGAAGCGGGATGAGAAGACGGTGGACCATTTTGTCGAGGCGATTCTTGATGGTAACCGCCCCTCCCTTTCTCAAGCCATCACCCTGCTGGAAAGCAGAAAAGAGTTGCACAGAGCTAAAGGAGAACAGATCCTGGAAAAGTGCCTTCCCCACACAGGTGACAGCATCCGGATCGGAATTACCGGGGTTCCGGGTGTAGGCAAGAGCACCTTTATCGAGTCGATGGGGTCGATACTTCTCGAGAAGGAGATGAAACCGGCGGTTCTGGCTATCGACCCGAGCAGCAGCCGCACGGGCGGTAGTATTCTGGCCGACAAAACCCGTATGAGAACGCTCTCCTCACATCCGAAAGCTTATGTACGCCCCTCTCCGACATCCGGTTCTCTGGGCGGTGTAGCCCGGACGACACGGGAAACGCTCCTGCTCTGTGAGGCAGCGGGATTTAACGTCATCTTTGTGGAAACAGTTGGAGTCGGCCAGTCCGAAACCCTGGTTCACTCTATGGTGGATCTCTTTCTGCTCCTTTTAATCCCCGGTGCCGGCGACGAACTTCAGGGGATCAAACGAGGAATTGTGGAGATGGCAGACATGGTTGCCATCAACAAGGCAGAAAAGGCCAACAGAACCGATGCTGAGCGAGCCAAAAGAGATTATGAGAATGCTCTCTCACTCTTTCCCCCTCAGCCGTCGGGATGGGTGCCGCCCGTAATGCTTTGTTCAGCTCTTGAAAATGAAGGTGTTGAGAAGATTTGGGAGAAGGCCCGATCCTATATCGACCAAAGCCGAGCGGGAGGATGGTTTTCAAAACGTCGCGAAGAGCAAGCGATCGACTGGATGAATGAAGTGATTGAACGGGAGCTGCAGGATCGATTCCAGCAGCATGAAAAGGTGAAAAAACAACTGCCTGTTTTAAAAGACCAGGTTCGCAAGGGAGAAACCAGCCCGTTCAGTGCAGCAGATCAGCTGTTGGAGATTTTTAACAAATAGCTCGAAATATCATGAGCAGATCAAGACTGGTAAAAAATTATTTACGCTTTCATCTCCAGATCACTTTTTTCCGCGCTGAAACCCACTTCTTCTTCGGCCATCTGTTCCGAACCGAACGTCTCCTCCATTTCGGAGCGTAGTTTCTGGATCGAGAGGCCGCTGGTCAGATTGCCATTGCGGGCGATCGAGATTCTGCCTGTCTCTTCCGATACGACAATAACAAAAACATTATTCGTTTCGCTGATTCCCACTGCCGCCCGATGCCGGGTTCCGAAGACCGAGGAGATATTGGGATTTTGCGAAATCGGCAGATAGCAGCTTGCCGCTACAATTCGGTTGTTGCGAATAATGACCGCACCATCGTGGAGCGGACTCTCTTTTTTAAAGATGGTTTCCAGAAGCTCTGACTTGACACGCGCATCGAGACGTATACCCACATCTACCAGATCTTGAAGAGATGAGCTGCGTGCAAAAACGATCAGTGCACCGGTTTTGCTGTGCGACATGTTTCGGACCGCTTCAACTACCTCCTCAACCACAGACAGTGTACTGCTTCTGCCAAAAATCTTGTCAAGGGTCGTGTTCTGTCCGAGTGTATAGAGAAGTTTTCGGATCTCCGGTTGAAAAATGATAAATACCGCTAAAACACCAACATCGAGAATGCTTCGCAGGATAAAATTGAGCGTAGAAAGTCCGAGGATACTGACGGCTGCGTTGATTAGTAAAATGAATACCAGCAGCAGTGCCGCCTGAATGGCAAACGTCCCTCGTACCCACCTGTAGAGGTAATAGAGCACCAGTGCAATGACCAGTGTCTCGACCAGATCTGTAATTCCAAACTCAAGAAATCCAATCGGGATCAAGGGTACATATATTTAAGGATTGAACATTATGTGAATATACATCAAATCCGACCTTCAGGTCTCATTCTCGGCAATTTAATGGTTCGATTATTTTCTATTATCGTCCCAATCAACTGGAAGTTGACCTAAAATCTTTCAATATCATATAGATACTTCGATTACCGGGTTACTGCTTTTCCGCCTGCTGTATCGCCGTAAAGATACGAATTGAATCTTTTGCCTCCTGAACGTCATGAACCCGGAGCAGAAGTGCCCCTTTCATCAAACAATGATAATGGACTGCAAGGGTTCCAGCCAACCGCTCATCCACCGGCCGATTGTCGAGAAGCCGGCCAATCATCGACTTTCGTGAAGCTCCAACCATCAATGGAAAGCCGAAATCAAGGAACTGGTCCAGGCCATTTATAATTTCGAGATTGTGTTCCAGCTTTTTTCCGAACCCGATTCCTGGATCCAGTATGATGCGATCGACGCCCTCCTTTTGCAAAATCGCGATCTGTTTTTCAAAAAAGTTTTTCAGATCGCCGATGACATCTTCATAATCAGGATCATTCTGCATCGTCTTCGGGTCGCCCTGACTGTGCATAAGAATGTACCCGGCCTCATAGTCAGAACAAAGTTTGGCAAGCCGGGGTTCTTTCTTTAATCCGCTGACATCGTTGACGATATGCACTCCAGCTTCGAGAGCATCTGAGGCAACTTCATACTTGGTCGTATCGATTGAAAAGAGTACTTCGTCGAATGTTCCGACAGCTTGCCGGAGAACAGGCAGGACCCGCTCCATCTCTTCTTCAAGCGAAACGGGATCGGATCCGGGCCGCGTCGACTCCCCGCCTACATCGATGATCTCCGCACCTGCTTCTACCATGGAAGCGATTTGACCCAGGGCTTCTTCTACAGTTTGATAGCGCCCCCCATCGGAAAAGGAGTCGGGAGTCGTATTCAAGATTCCCATGACCACAGGACGAGCAAGATCGAGTATTCGATCTCTGGCCCTGAAGATCCGATCTCCGGACACTTCATTCATCTCTTCTCCGAAATTTTCAGGTCACGGTTTCCGGCCGAAAAGGAACCGGCCGGGGTCCAAACTCAATCCCAGTCTTCCTTTAAAAGATCCAGTTTGTCTTTTTTCTCCGCCCATTCGTCAGCATCCGGCAGGGGATCCTGAGTCTCGTTGATCAGACGATCTTCCCATGATTCGGCGAGCCTCTCATTCAGTTCAATGTAGTGCTCCCACTCTTCAGGCACTTCATCGTCTGGATAAATCGCTTCGACAGGGCACTCCGGGACACACGCATCACAGTCTATACACTCCAGCGGATCGATCGTCAAAAAGTTGGGGCCTTCCCGAAACGCATCAACCGGGCAGACAGCTGCACAGTTAGTATATTTACAATTAATACAGGGTTCAGTTACTACGTAAGCCATGGTGTCTTTTTTGCTCTTTGAATCAGCGTTGGATACTATTTCAATATCTATTAAGAATCAACCCTCAATTCATCATTTCAGCGTAATATATGCCGAACAGAATCGAGAGATCCGGAGTTCGGTGAAGGTTCCAGGCCGAGCAAATGACACATCAGTTCGTAGAGGTGAATGCTGTCCAGTGTACCGACACGCTCATTTGACAAGATCTGCGGGCCGGATGCCAGAAAAACTGCATGCATTTCGGGCAGTTCCGGGTCATAACCGTGATTCCCGGCAATAAGTCCCCGCTCCTGGAAAAAAGGTCGGCTGGTGATAGTGTATCCCAGATCGGCGATCATAAGAATTTCGGGGATGCGGTAGTGGTTACGAAAGTGGTAACGATCCGGCAGTTCCTCCCGAAGATAAACTGTATAGTGCTCCTCCTTCGATTTCAGCTCTTCATAGATCTCCTGCACAGCTCCCTCCTCCGGCCGGATCATCGCCACCGGAGACCAATCGATCATATCAACCCGATCCAGGTCGATCAACTCATCCAGAAAAATAACTCGTTCTTCAGAAAGTTCTGCCATTCCGTGATCAGATACGAGAATCAGATGGATCGAATCGATCAGACCTGCCTCCTTGAGCCTATCGAACAGATATCCGAGCCATCGGTCTGCTTCAAGGACCTGTTGATCTACTTCGGGTGAATTCGGTCCGTACCGGTGCCCATAACTGTCCACATCACTGTGATAGAGGGTCGCAAAATCTGCCTGAACCTCCCCTTCAGGGTCGAGCCAGCTTACAACCGAGTCGACACGGGCATTATTCGGCAACGAGCCGTCGTAATCCAGGTAACGGGTCGGGCGCACTCCAGATATTTCCGAGTCGGACCCCACCCAGAACATCGTTGCCGACCTGCCGGATTGCTTCTCAACCGTCACCCAGATCGGTTCTCCTCCCCACCAGAGGTTATCTTCCGGCCCCTCTTCCGGAGGTCCGTAACTGAACTGTGCATCCAGTTCAAAGTCGTAAAATGAATTGGAGATGATCCCGTGTTCCTCGGGGTAGAGGCCGGTAACCATCGAATAGTGAGTCGGAAACGTTTTTGTAGGGAAGACGGGCTTCAGCGACTCAGCCTTCACCCCGTTTTCTGCAATCCGGTCGAAATGGGGAGTATCGTTTCGCTCCAGATATTCCGGCATCAATCCGTCAATCGAGATCAGCAGTACAGGTGGCTTTTCCGAAATATCCACCGGCACGGTTTCAGCAGCTTGCTCGCACGAGGTGAACAGTATTAACAGGAGCAACAGGCCTGCCGTATTCAGTTGAAAGAATCTATTCATGGTTCCTGATTCTGATTGAGTTCTGAGATGAGTTTAACCCCTCCTCCCAGGCTCAATAATTGAAAATGAAAAAGGGGCGACTGCCTGTAACAGCCGCCCCGTAAACTATATGGTGTTATCAACCTGCATCAAACAGATATCAGCACTCTTGCAACTCCTTCATCAGAAGTTGTAACGGACACCCAGTTGTGCCCTCCAGCGTGAGTTCGTGTTGGAGACACTGAATTGATCGATGTTTTCGGGCACTCGATCCCGGTCGAACCCGATTCGCGGAGTCAACTCAATGGTTCCGTCGGACAGCTCTTCTGCGTCATAACCGAGGAAAGTAATCTCGGTAACGGCACCGAATGATGCAAAACGCTCAACGCCCCACTCATCTCTTCCAAGCAGGTTACCAAGCATGTTGCCAAAGTTCAGTACATCGAAAGTCAACTCGAGAGACTGATTTCCGGTTGTACGGATCTGCTGGGTTACCCGGATATCGAACTGGTTAAACCAGGGCTGATTTCCGGCACCTCTCGGGGTAATCTGTCCGCGGTAATCTTTGAGAGCCGGGTTTTCTTCGATGAACTTTTCCAGCTCGTCCCAATCACCGTCAACAAGATTCACATCATCTCTGCTGGCCGGTACATAAACGAGATCGTTACCTCCCCTGTAGTCGCCGTTTGCACTAAAGCTTACAAAGCCCGGTGTGAAGTAGGCATAGTGATAGGGACGGCCCTGCCGGCCTTCGTAAATAACCGAAAAGATGGTTGAATTACGTCCGTAGTCGAACCTGTAGGAAGCACTGGCAAGAAATCTGTGAGGGGTAATGTGGGTAGAGCGCCCGAGTGATGCATTATTGGGGTCTCCCATCACCTCGTTGAACTGCCAATTTGAGATCGCACGGCTCGAGGTACCGTCGTTTATTGACTTGCCGTCTGAGTAGGTGTAGGATATATCTCCAAACCACCCTTCGCGGAATTCACGGCGAAGCTGAGCTGTAATGCTGTACTGATACCCTTCGTTCGTGTTTGTGAGTAACAATACATTTGTAAAGTTGGGACTTTGAGATCTCGGACTGAATTGGGGATTCCCATTCTCGTCAATTACGACGTCACCAAAGAACGGGCGGCCGTCTGCCGTTCGGACATTGGTGTTTTCATCACCCAGATTCAGGTTCTGGTAGTCGATATCGTGAATGTTGTTGCTGTAGATAAACTCCACGGTACCGACCAAATCCCAAGGTAATCGTCGTTCAACGGCAAGGTTGCCCCGGAATAGCTGGTTAATTTTGAAGTCCTCATCGGTAATATTCACCTCGGTGGTCTCGATTGGATCGAGTCCCGGAGCATCTCCGGGAAGAGGCTGGTTGTCCGGATCCGGACTGAAGAAGTTATCGGGGAAATCCTGTCTGACATCCAGACGTGCGAGGTCCACACCGGTATTGCTATACTGGTTGGAGAGCCATACTCCGGGTTCGCCACCTGAGAAGAGTCCTGCACCCCCTCGGATCTGCGTAGTACCATCATTCCAGTTAAAACCGAATCGTGGATTCAGCTGAAGTGCCGGGTCCGGTACATTACCGGTGTCGAACCCGGGAAAATCCTGGGCAAATGTGGGGTTACTTGGCGGATCATCCGGGAATACGACAAGATCGGCTCTCAGTCCGAAAGTCAGGTTCAGTCTGTCCGTAGCTATCCACTCATTTTGGGCGTAAACGGCGAACGTATTGTATCCCCAGTTAGCTTCCGGCAGTTGTCCAAATTCGGATACATCGGTGGAATAGCTGTACTGATATCGGTTGGGCGCTCCTGCAGCAAATCGCTCAATACCGCTCTGGATCAGATTCCCCTCACTGTCGTACATATTCTGGAATGTGTAGGTGCCCAGAGCGTCCTGAATAAACAGGTTTCTGAACTGGTTCAGATAGTTGTTTGTACCCACAGTAATAGTATGTGAACCTGTAAAATAGGTCAGGTTGGCTGTGAGCTCAATATAGTCCTGATCCAGCTGATTCGCATGCCGAAACCGTTCGACTCCGAAGTCGACGTTTACTTCACTCGGTGTTTCGACACGAACACTCGGGAAACGGGTGTCCCCAAAATCAGCTTCCTGACGAAGTCGAGTGTAGGCGATCTTTGCCTCACTTACCAGGTTGTCTGCCCAGTTACTGTTGATCTGAAGCGAGAAGTTACTCTGGTTGCCTCGCTGACGATACTGGTAATTATCCAGGGTAAATGTAAAACGACCCCGTGAAATGCCTCGATCGTCGTATCCATTGACCAGATTTTGCTGATAGGTCAGCCTGTGTCTGTCGGACATATTCCAGTCCAGCTTGGCAAATATCTTCCAGTCATCCGTATCCTGAGTCAACCGGCCATAACCACCGGGATCATACCCATATTGGTTTTGAGCGATATTGATGATTTGATCGAGTTCCGCGGCCGAACCGAAAAATCCCGACTCCTGCAGGTTAAACAGAGGACTGTTCTCCCGCTTGATTTCTGCATTTATAAAAAAGAAGAGTTCATTTTCGATAATCGGACCACCCAGCCGTAGACCAGCCTGATATTCATTAAAGTCATCGATCGGGCTCTCCTGGCCAAGTAATTGATCACTGATCAGGCCCTCATTTCTACCGTAAAAATAGGCCGAACCCTCCAGCGTATTGGTACCGCTTCGGGTAACGGCATTGATAGCACCGCCGGTAAAATTCCCCTGCCGGACATCGAAGGGAGCGATCTCCACCTGGAACTCCTGAATGGCATCGAGCGAAATCGGATTCCCGATGGTTGGAATTGCGTCACTTCCGAGGCCAAACCGGTCGTCGAATGTAACTCCGTCGATCTGGATCGCATTTCTTCTGCCACTCCTGCCGGCAATGTTGTTTCCGCTGACCTGCGGACTCAAACGGGTATAGTCCTGAATACTCCGGTTGATGGAGGGCATGGCATCAAGCTGATCGCGGCTGACCCGGGATCGAGTACCGGACCGGTCTCCCGAAATGATCGCATCACGCTGGGCAAATACGGCTACCTCTCCAAGCTCCATCGCCTCATCGACCAGTTCAAAGTTAATCGAATAATCCTGCCCAAGTTCGAGGTAGACATCTTCTTCACTTGCAGACCGGAATCCGATAAAAGTGACCTCGATGGTATAGGGCCCTCCAACTCGAACATTTCGCAAATTGAATCGGCCATCTGCACGGGTCGAAGTACCATATTCGGTCCCTGAAGGTTCGTGCCGGGCAATGACAGTAGCTCCGGGCAGCGGTTCTCCTTCGGAATCGGTAACAACACCGCTGAAGTTGGCGCTCGTCACTCCCTGTGCGGTGGCTGAATTACCGACCGAAACAGCAAATGTAAAAGTCACCAGTAGAAATAGACTTAGAATAGTGCGTAGCATACGGAATGATTGATTTGGATTGGATGGAATGGCAGGGTTTGAACCCGTAGAGCGGTTATGATGAGTGATAGACACCCACTTTCTGCGGCACATGAGCTGGGCCGCCTGTAGTTTGACCCTACGGTTGTCATTTACCCCCTTTAAAATGCAGGCTTTCAACCAGAAAGCCTGGTACATTTCCCTTTGTGAATACGCTCTCAAGTTTAAAAAAATATTTCGGTAATTGCTCAATTTAACTGCCGGAATTCTACAACAAAATAGCCGTCATCTGTCCGGGGAATTTTTTTTGAAGCAGAAAACTTACACTACCAGGTGCGCCGGTATTGAAACATTTTCAGCTGACAATGCATATAAGGAGTGCAAACTATTTTAAAATATGAAAAGACATGAATTTCAATTACTTACAATTATTCATCATTCTGATTGTTGCCGGAATGACCGTAGAGCTGGCAGAAGCTCAAAACAGGCCTGGTGATCGTGAAGCTGGAGTCATCCTGGGAGAACCCACAGGCATCAGCGCAAAGTTCTGGAGAGATGGTAACAGTGCTTACGACCTGGGACTCGCCTGGTCGTTCGGACGAGGGGGAAAGTTGCATATTCACTCCAACTACCTGATCCACCGCTCACTCGATCCGCCTGATGTATACTTCTACTATGGCCTGGGAGCCCGGTTACTTTTTAGAGACGACCCGGAAGCGGCAGCCAGAGTGCCGGCCGGGATCCAATACTTCATCCCGGACACCCGGCTCACACTGTTCCTTGAGATCGCACCAATGCTGAATTTGATCCCGGAAACCAAATTTCTTCTAAACGGTGGGCTCGGAATGCGTATTTTCATCTGACAGAGGTTTAACCCGCATCAGAACTTCAGTTACTCAATTCAAATTCACTGCACGCCATCTCACTTCTACACTTTCTGGTCGACCAGAGGGAGTTTGACCACCATCTTCTCTTTTGCCATTTCAATCTCCTGAAACGGTGATCCGTTATATGCTTGCAACCGGTCATCAATCTTTTCGAGATATTCGTCGGTCGAATCCGGGTCGTGATGCGTCAAATAAAGTCGTTTGACGCCGGCATTCCTGGAGATCTCAACTACATCTTCCCAGGCAGAGTGCCCCCAGCCTTTTCGGCTTTTATACGTGTCACGGTTGTACTGGGCGTCGTGAATCAACAGATCGGCCTCGGATACAAACGACTCGAATTTCTGAATGAACCTCAAAGGTGACGGCTCTTCACCCAGTTCGTTATCCGGGGCGAAGACTATGACATAATCCCCAATATATATTTTATAGATCGCTGTTTTGGTCGGATGATTGGCCACCATATACTCCAGGTCGAAACCCTCATATTCGACCCGCTCTTCTTCCTGGGTAACATACTCGATGTCGGCTGCAAACATTTCAAGAGTTACAGGAAAAAACGTTTTCGTCATATGTCCGGATAGCACCTCCCGTGTCCCCCCTTTGTACTGTTCCGGCATATGGATGATAAACCGGTTCTCCGGCTGATATAGCGGTTTAAAAAAGGGAAACCCCTGGATATGGTCCCAATGCGGATGAGTTAAAAATATGTGTCCGGATGCGCGGTTGTTATGGTAGTTGGCAATCTCATTTCCAAGATTACGGATACCGGTACCGCTGTCGAATATCAGAAGTTGATTTTGCAGCGGTGATTCGATCTGGAGGCAGGTAGTATTCCCGCCATAGACCATATTTTCCCGATTGGCGCTCGGAATTGAGCCTCGCACACCCCAAAATGTGATCACAACAGAAGGCTGTAAATGACTCCGCACCTTTTCTTCGAGCCCCTGCCCGGAGAGGTGGGTTATCTCCACATTCCGATACACTTTTTCTTCAATCTCAAGCGCTTGCTCTTCCGGCCCGGCCAGCAGCAAGAAGGAGACATTCCGGCTGTCTGGATATTTTTCAAAAAAGTATTGAAAACCGTCGATACTGAAATCGGTGTGCTGACAATCAACAATCACCAGTTTCGGCTGAATCCTCTCCAGATAGGAGGCGATCTTTTGAAAACTCTGTACGAGAAGAAACTCAAAACCGAACTCTGTCACATAGGTTCGCAGTTCGCCTTCCTTGTCCGGATCAACCAATCCAATTACAGGGCTTGCTGTATAGTGTGATCCCATTTCCTGGCACATTATCGTTTTATCCCCAATCCTGCAACTCGTCTAACGGAGCACAGTCAACCAACGGTTTCGAAGGTCGTCAGGTTCAGTCGATTTCGTTTGTTCGATGCCGGCAATTAATCATTCGATCCGGCTTCACGTTTCAACCGGTCTATCTCCTTTTCCAGTTCTGCCAACTCCTCTTCTTTCTCATCCATCTGCTTTTCAGCGTTTTCCAGCTTCTGATGAACTTCATCCAACAGGGTACTGCCTTTCCCCGACGGTTTGAAATAGGAGAGAGATTCCTTCATTTGCAACACTTCTTCTCCGAGCTTGTCAATCTGTTTACTCAGCTTTGATGCCTGTTTCTGCTTCTTTTGGATCTCGGCAATATCATCAGGCGAATACTCAGAAACATTCTCTTCACCCACCACACTAGCAGCCGATTTTGCCGCTCTGAACCTGTCGTAAATCACATCACATACCTTGCGGTACTCCTTCCACATCTTGTTCTTCTTCTTGAAGGGAACATACCCTGCCTTTTTAAACTGCTCCTGAAGCGGTTTGGCCTCTTTCACCGCCTGAATCGGATCTGAATGTTTCGTCAACTCTTCCAGCTTGAAAAGTATATTCTTTTTCTCTTCCAGGTTCTCCTTCCGGTCCTCTTTAACTTCTTTGAAATAATTGCGACGTCTCTCGTAGAAAACATCCATCGCCCCCTTAAACTGCTTCCAGACCTTGCCTGATCTCTTCCGCGGTACAGGCCCGATCGCCTTCCATTGTTTCATTAAATTCTGATACTGATCATGGGTTTTATCCCACTCTTCCGAATCTTTAAGCTCTTCCGCCTGTTTGATCAGATTCAGTTTCTTTTCAAGATTTTCCTCTTCCTGGTCACGCAGCTGGTCAATATTATTCGATTTTTTCTCATTAAATGCATCGGTTGCCGCTTTAAACTCATCCCACAAGTTGTTTTCCTCCTTCTGAGGCAGATTACCGACTTTTTTCCAGCGCCGATGGAGTTTGTTCACCTTTCGGGCCGCCCGGGCCAGATTTTCATCATTTATCAGATCTTCGGCCTCTTTGATCAGCTGCTTCTTTTGTGAATAAAACTTGTCGATCTGCTTTTTGTACTTCTCGTCGTTGCTGTAGCGAAGCTGGTGAAACTGATCCTGGATCTTGTGATATCTTTCCCATGTTTCCCGTTTTTTTTCCGGAGGTACTCTTCCAACTTTGTGCCACTGCTTGTGTAGTTTATCCATCTCCTTCTGAACCTCCTTCCAGCCTGAAGCGTCGGACGGGAGCTTTTGGACCAGCGCATCCATTTTATCCAGAATCACCAATTTGCCGACCAGGTTTTCCTCCTCCTTCTGTTTCTTTTTAACAAGTCGGTCCACCTTGTGATCTTCGAATTCGCTGATCAGCCGGTCATACTTTTTCTGGAGTTCCTCTTCACTTCCCTTCGGGATCGGTTTGATCTGACCCCATTTGTTCCGAATTCTGCCAACTTCTCTTGTTGCTGTCCAATTCTTCTGCTCAATAATCTCATTCAATTCGGCGAGAAGTTTCTTCTTCTTTTCCAGGTTTTCCTGACGAATTTGTTTCTGTTTTTCGAAGTGAGCCTGTTTCTTAACCTCGAACGACTCCTTTGAATTGTTGATGCGATCTCTGTAAGCCTGGATCTCAACACCTTCTGCATCCGGGCCTTCATTCCACCGGCTCTCAATATTTTCCAGTTCCATCGTAACGTAGGGCCAGTCGGTCATTTTGACCAGCTGTTCTGCCTTGTCGGCGAGCTCCCGATAATAGGTCTCCGGATCAGGCTCTTCGGTGTCTTCAGATTTTTCCGGCTCTTCCGGCTCTTCCGGCTCTTCGGCTTCCGGCTCTTCGGCTTCCGGCTCTTCGGTGGCTTCTTCGGCTTCTACTGTTGAGGGGTCTGCTGGTTTTTCGGGCGCTTCTGAATCTTCTGATGTTTCCTGTTCCTCCGGCACTACCGATTTATCCGGTTTTGCCGCATCAGCCGCTTCCGCTGATGTTTCCTGTTTTTCTGCACCAGACTTCTTCTCGCTAATCAGCTCTTCAAGCGCCTGATCGAGCTTTTCGAGCAATTTGCCAAAATCCCCGGCCGCATCGGCATTCTGCAAGTCGGCTCGCTTCGCATCGAACAGGTCCTTCAACTCATCTTCGGTACGTTTTATGAGCTCATCTCTGTTCGATAGAAACGAATCAACAGCGTCTTCCAGCTTTTCAAATTCCTTTTGTAGTGCATCCAGCTCATCTTGCAAATTTTCCGGATCAATCGTTTTTAACAACCGTTCTTTCTGGCGAGGAGTCTGCTTCAGGCAGACTTCTCCATCTTCGGTCACAAACAGGTACTGGCTCTCGAATAATAGTTTGGAATCGACTGTCGAATTTCGATTGGAATCAGTCAAAATGCTACCCCTTTTCGGTTGCTCGTTAACGGCTCGAAGCCTGCTATTGGCAAATTACCTCACTATGATGCCAAATTCATCTGATTTCAGATGAAACAGTAGTTTAATCAAGATTCATTACTCAAGCAACCGGAGGAGACTACTCTCGCTCTTTGTAGAGATGAACATCCCTCTGAGGGAATGGAATGGTTACATCGTTTTGATCAAAACTCTCTTTTATCTTCTTGGTAATATCGTAACGTAAAGGCCATACATTGGAAGATTCGGTCCATGGGCGGACTCGTATATTCACCGAACTGTCGCCCAAACCGGCAACTGCGATCAATGGTTCAGGCTCTTTCAATACCCGTTCATCCTTCTCGAGAACCTCACGAATCAATTGGATCGCCTTATCCATGTCGTCGGAATAACTGATTCCGAACTCCATATCGACCCTCCGAATCGGATATCGGTTATAATTCTCGATTTTGTCACCCCAGACTTTAGAGTTCGGCATGGAGATTCCAATATTGTCGAACGTATGCATTTCGGTGGTAAAGAGTTTGATTTCGTCGACTACACCGAGTGTTCCCCCAATATCTACTACATCGCCGATACGAAAAGGCCTTAAGACCAGTAGCATAACCCCTGCTGCAATATTGGCGAGTGTCCCCTGAAGCGCCAGGCCAACGGCAAGTGCTGCCGCTCCAAGCAGAGCAATAACACTGGTTATTTCGATACCGAACTGCCCCAGTACAGCGAGAAGTGTGATGATTATGATTAAAATTCGTACAGTCTGGGCCATCACCGGCACCAGGGTGGAATCAACCTTACTTGAAGCCTCCCCATACTTCCGGACCCTTCTTGCTATCCATCCGGCAACCATCCAACCCACAATCAGAATCAGAATAGCACCCAGAAGGCTCAATCCGTGTTCGACGATGTAGGGCCGCATCGTCTCGAAAAAATCCCCGTTAAATGTATCCATGTCAGGTCAATTGTCATTCGGCCGGACCTCTGCCCGCATTGGACAGATCCCGGCTGTTTAATTTCAATTTACCGGCAGGCCACTGAAACCGGCCGGCCTTTCCAATGATCACTCCAGATGACTTCTAAGCATCCAGGCCGATTTTTCATGCACGGCAAGGCGTTCGGTAAGCAGATCGATCGTCGCTTCGTCGTCGACTTCCTGGCAAGGGCCCAACGCTTCTCTGGCCGTACGGACAACCTTTTCATGGTCTCGAACAGCTCTTCGAATCATCTCCATCGCGTCGGGATTATCTGTCTCCTCCTCGACAGTTGCCAGTTTTGAATACTCCTCAAATGAACCCGGTGCCCTGAACCCAAGAGCCCGAATCCGTTCTGCAATTTCATCAATCGCTTCAGCCAGCTCACTGTAATGCTCTTCAAAAAGCTCGTGGAGAGAATGAAACAGTTCTCCCGTAACGTTCCAATGGTAATTGTGAGATTTCAGGTAGAGTAGATAGGAATCTGCCAGCAGATGGTTTAGCGCAGCTGCGATCTCTTTTCTCTTGTCCTTGGGAATTCCGGTGTGTATATCCATTTTTTTGTTAGTTGTTCTTGGTTTTGTGGCGGTTGCAGTGTTACTCATGGTTCCAGCTTTTTAATTCACACGTTTGCTCTTGAATCTCACCTGCTTTCCATACAAAAATTACACATTGATCATTCCATGGAGAGGTTTTTTGACAAACCGGCCTGACTCTCTTTAAAGACGTGACCCTATTTAAAGACGTGACCCTATATCAGGACTCTACACCGTGTACCTCTTTCAGGATCGCTTTAGCGTTTTTGTCCTTCTTCTGCATGACCCGGTGCTGCAGATTGGTAATGATTTCCGGCTGAGCCTTTTCAAAAGCTTCTTCTTTCGCCTGTTTTTCTCCAGTCGTACGAACCAGTTCATAAATATCATCCGCCCGCACGATACTGTAAACATTCTCCTCGTTAAATGCGTGTGAACGCATTTCTTCATACTCTTTGAACAGTTCGGGGAATTCGTCATTATGCGCGGCTTTGTCCAGAACCTCCACATCGGACGGGCCTTCTGCACTCAGCGGAGTTTTACACAAAAAGTAGTACTTCTTCTGGTAGATCATCGCTTGCTAATTCGTTGTTCAGGGTTACATTTCAATATAACCATTCTGCCGATGCCTACATAACAGCAGGAGGCATTGATTCAATGGTTGAAAACCCCGCGAGACAGATCGCTAACGGCCTGATTCTGTAATCCCGGAATTGGACGAACCGAAGGGCCGCCGTCAACCTTTCCCGGCCTCCCGTTTCAAAATGTATCGCGGTGCATAATACGTTAATGCCACACCGCGAGCCAGCATAAAGGAGACCATCGCCAGCCAGAGACCGTGAATTCCGATGAAATGAGTCCCCAGGTAATAGACCGGAAGAAAAACCAGCGCGGTCGCCAGCATCATGGTATTGCGCATCGGTGCTGTGGCGGTTGCTCCGATAAATACACCATCCCAAATATAGCTGGCACTGGCTACAAGAGGTGCCAGCACCGTCCAGAAAAGTACCACACTTGCCAGTTCGATCACATCCTCCTGATGTGTAAATATGCCAACAATCTGGGTGCCAAACAGGCCATACACAAGGGAACCAAACAGTCCAAGCCCGAGCCCCCAGCCCATCGTATAAAGAACCGCTTTTTTTAACTTTTCCGGCTGACGCCCCCCCATAAATCTGCCAACCAGGCTTTCGGCTGAATAAGCAAAACCGTCAATTCCGTAGGAGGCGACCATCCAGAGCTGCAACAATATCGTGTTTGCGGCAAGTACCAGATCGCCCTGTGCAGCTGACTGGACCGTAAAAAACGAAAACGTGAAAATCAGGCAGAGGGTCCGAATAAAGATATCTCTGTTGACCGTAAAGAATTTGACCAGCTCCGACGTCTCCAGAAAATCTTTCGGAATGTAGTGGTGCAGCAGGTTGCCGTACTTCCGGAAGAACAGATATATGGCAAAGATGAGTGCGATCCAGGTGGAGATCAAGGTTCCCCAGGCTACTCCCTCCACATCCATCCCCATCACATGGATAAAAAAGATGTTGAGTACAATATTGAGAAGATTGTGAAAGATTGTAATGACCATCGGGTATTTGGCGTTCTGCATTCCCAGAAACCAGCCTTTTAACCCGTACAGAGCAAGAACAGCCGGGGCAGTAAAGATGCGGATGTCGTAATAGACGAGAGAGTAGATTTCGACTTCGCGGCTGCTATCGATGATCCAGAAACTGAGTGCTGCAATCGGCTCTTTTAAAAGCAAGATCAGCAGCCCAAGTCCTAAAGCGACCAGTTGAACCCGGCCCAGAATCAGAATCATCTCGCTGCGGTTTTCCGCTCCATACTGATGTGCGGTCAGGCCGGTTGTGCCCATGCGCAAAAACCCGAATCCCCAGAAAAGAAAGTTGAAAATCATCCCTCCGACCGCCAGCGCCCCCAGGTAATAGACTTCATCCAGGTGACCTACCAGTGCCGTATCTACAACTCCAAGAAGCGGCACCGAGAGGTTGCTGATGATGTTCGGTATGGCCAGTCTCAGGATCGGTTTGTTCAAAATCACCTCAATTTTTCAAGGTGGGTTAAACTACCGCTTCGAAACCATGGATGAAACGACTGATTCACCGGGGCAAGATACCGGAGTTGCATATCTAGGTGCCTGCGTTTATTTTCTTTTTTCCGCTTTCACCGGGGGTTTTATTGAACAACAACAGACTTAACTCATGGATTTAGAAACACGTAACAAAGTTATCACCATCGTACTGGGCATCGTTATTGTATTTCTCGCCTACTATCTCTACCGATCAATTGTGGATCCGTACCAGGAAGTACTTCAGGAGCAGGAAATGACCGAGCGGGTCCAGCACAGAATGACCCTGGTCCGCGATGCATTGATTGAGTATCGTAATGAATATGGTGAATTTCCGCCAACAGACGGTGGCCTGGATACCCTGGTCAACTTTCTGAAAACCAATGAAAGGATGGTGGAACAGGGGTCGGAACTGTTTGAAGAACGCCCCCCTTCGGTTTATAATCCGGATTCTCTCAAATTTTCACCACGGTCACCACACAACGAATTTCAATATACTTTGAATGACACGTTGAGACCGCAAATCTACCTGCTTGAGGATCCCGATTCCGATCTGGCCATTGGTGATCTGGAACGGACTACTCTGTTGAATGCACCTAACTGGCACTAGCTAATGGATTCTACGGGTCATTGTCTTGGAATCTGTTTTGCCGGTCAGCAGCTCCACTACGCCGTTAATGACCCGTCAGTTACGAACCGGCTGCTCCACATCGGAACTGTCGATTTCAACTTTGACGTTGTGGACGCCATCTCCGACCCGGAAAGCAGCTCCTTTGACGGGGTTAGACAATCGTTATCCAGGCTCGGCGACCATTACAACGCCGATATGGTTCGCATGCTCACCCCTGCCCGGCATGAATGCTGGAGTGTATTTCCGCGACTCGTCTACGATACGAATGATGAGCGGGAAGACCATCTTTCCATCCTGATGAACGGCACTCCCAGGCGGGATCTGGAATCGACCTGGTTCGATCTGAGCAATCAGGATTTCAAACTTCTGCTGGTTCGCAATCGAACCATTACCTCTCACTACAGAGAGTTGCTGCAAGAGTTCAATTCAACCGAATTTTTGAGCAGCTTTGAACTTGGCGGGGAGTGGCAACATCATACGCAGGTGAACGGCTCTTATCTGACACTGGATTGTCACGGCGATCTCGTATGTGTGGCATCCTACCTTCTGGGAAAACTACGGGGAGCTACATTTATCCGGTTCGAGACGATCAACGATATGCCATATCTCTGGGCATTTTACGGTGAACAACTTGGATGGATGAACGGTTTTCATGAACAGATCTATATCTATGGGCCGGAAGGCCGCAACATGGCCGATGTGATGGCTGCAACATTCAAAGGTGCCGGAAACAACATTATATTAAACTCACTCGATCGAATGAATGTGGAGGCGGATGAAACAACGTACGGTTTTAAGCTGGAAAGTGCCTTCCCGGCCGTCCTGCTCTCTTTAAACAAATCCGATAACGTTTCCCGGGCAGCTGCCACCTGACTTTCGACGCGATTGACACCCGGATTATCACGCGATTGACACCCGGATATTTACTCAAGGGGCGACCCCATCTGAATCATGAGAATTATTACAGGAAAACTGAAAGGCAGAACGATACCGGTTCCCGAAACCGGTGAATTGAGGCCCACATCCGACCGTACCAAAGAGGGCATTTTCGGGGTGATCGCAGCCAGGTGGCATTTTGAAGGGATGCGTGTGCTCGACCTCTTTGCCGGAAGCGGTAATCTCGGGTTCGAAGCGATCTCCAGGGGAGTCGACCACGTCCATTTTGTAGACCGAAATCCCGTACATATCCGCCATATCGAGCAACTCTCCAGGAAATTTGACGTCGATCGGCAAATCTCTACCTCTGCAGTACCTGTAGAAAGATATCTGCAACAAAAGCCGATACCTTACCAGCTCATCTTTTCCGATCCTCCTTATGAATATATCTACATGCAGGAGATGATCGACCGGATCCTGGATAACGGCTGGCTGGATCCTGGATGCTGGTTCATACTGGAGCATGACAAGCGTCACGATTTTAAGGATCATTCTGCCTGCTTTTTCTCCAAAGCATATGGACGGACGATTGTTAGCATATTTGAGCGGCAACCGGTAGATTAACAACACTATGAAACAGACTGCCCTATTTCCCGGTTCATTCGACCCGATCACCAACGGCCATATCGACCTGCTGCGCAGAGCTGTCAAGTTATTCGAAAAGGTGATTGTTACCGTTGCCATCAACAACCGTAAAGACTCGGTCTTCAGCGGTGACGAAAGAGTTGCACTGATCCGGGAATGCATCCGCGAGGAACCCTGGTATGATCAAGTTGAAATTGAAGAGTTCTCCGGGCTTCTGATCGATTTTGCCAGAAGCAAGGGGGCAACCGTTCTGCTTCGCGGCGTTCGACAGATCTCCGACTTTGAGTATGAGTTTCGAATGGCTCTAACCAACCGCAGATTGGCACCGGAGATCGACACATTGTTTCTGATGCCGGACGAACAACTGACATTTATTTCGGCTTCGATCGTTAAAGAGGTTGCCTATTGGGGCGGAGATCTCTCCTCTTTTGTCCCCGCACCGGTCGCAAAAGCACTTCATGAGAAATTTGAATCGGGGAGTTGACGATAAACGTAATTTATGTTGTAGTGTGTTGTTCGGCACTGCCATGATGCAGGCTCTGGTGCAGCCTTGCCCAGATAAAGGCTTGCATCTGGTGCTGACTTATTCTGATGCAGTCCTGCCATGATGCAGGCTTATTCTGATGCAGCCATATATTGGCGTACCCCTGCAGTTGTAGCATTCCGAGGGTGATTTTCCTATTTTCACGCTTTCTTGAATCCACAACAACCGGCACAGGATTTCCCGCTCATGATCTCAAAAAGAGCCAGACAGCTTTCACCTTCCGAAACGCTTCGTATATCGGCAAAAGCCAAAGAACTGGCACGCCGGGGAGAGTCCATCATCTCGCTCAGTGCCGGGGAACCGGATTTTAAAACACCGGATCACATCTGTCGGGCTGCGATCCGGGCTATTGATGAAGGGTTTCACGGATATACGATGAATGCCGGCACTCCGGAACTCCGAGAGGCGATTTCGGAGAAACTGAAACGTGACAATGGACTTGAGGTTTCACCGGAGCGGATTGTCGTATCCAACGGCGCCAAGCAATCGATCGGATTTACACTTCTCGCAACTGTCGACCCCGGGGATGAAGTTCTGATCCCCTCCCCCTACTGGGTCTCCTATCCCGAAATGGTCAAACTGGCCGACGGCAAACCCGTACCGGTCAAAACGAGCCTGGAGAATCACTACAAACTGACACCGGAACTGCTCGATGAAAAGCTTACATCCAAAACCCGTGCGCTGATCCTTTGTTCGCCATCCAATCCGACAGGTACCCGGTACAGCAATGAAGAGCTGAAACAACTTGCAGAGGTTTTGCGAAACTATCCGGATCTGCTCATTCTATCCGATGAAATTTACGAATACATCGTTTTTGACGGAGAACATGCAGGGATATTACAAGCAGCACCGGATCTGGCAGATCGAACGGTACTGGTAAACGGGTTCTCCAAGGGATTCGCCATGACCGGCTGGCGACTCGGTTATGCGGCCGGCCCCGAAGAAGTGATCTCTGCGCTAGCCAAAATTCAGAGCCAGGAGACTTCGGCACCCTCCTCTATTTCACAAAAAGCGGGCGAAGCTGCCTATCGAGGTCCTCTCGATCCGGTGCATGCCATGCGTGAACAGTTTAAAAAAAGGCGTGATTTTATTGTCGACGCCATCAAAGAGATTCCCGGCCTGAACTGTTTTACTCCTTCTGGTGCATTCTATCTGTTCCCCGATTGCTCCCGTTATCTGGATAGCACCTCTCCATCGGGTAAATCGATTCGAACCTCTACCGACCTCTGCCTCTACCTTTTGGATGAGTATGGGGTAGCGGCTGTACCCGGAGATGCGTTTGGTGAGCCGAATGGGTTCCGCATCAGCTATGCCGCTTCGATGGAGCAGCTCGAAGAGGCGGCCAGGAGATTAAAAGAAGGGTTTTCCAGGTTATCAAAGAGCCATTAAATCCAATGTAACGCTTTAACCAAATAATTGTCAGCTATGCCTACCTACGAATACAAACGTGAAGATGGTACGATCTTTGAAATCCGTCAGGGAATTAATGACGATCCCCTGGAGAAGTGTCCGGAGACAGGTCAAAAGGTAAAGCGGATCATATCCGGAGGCGGAGGGGTTGTCTATAAGGGTGACGGCTGGTATGTTAAAGAGTACAAAAACAATTCAAATCCGTCTCAAGGCTCCAAACCTGCAGCCGGTGGTTCTGCCGGCCGATCTGACAGTTCTGCCGACGCACCCGACGGCCAAACCGGTTCGATTAATGGCCCGGCCGGCGGCGGTGACAAAGCCGGCAGCGGCAAGGCTGGCAGAGGCGGCAATAGTGACGGCTCTTCCAGTCCTTAAAGATGGAAAACACTCAAAGAGAGACATATCGCAAAGCGGTTGACCAATTCGTACTCCTCTGGGGAGAGATGGCCTCGGCGTGGGGCATCAATAAAACGATGGCACAGATTCACGCACTGCTCTACGCCGAATCGAGACCGCTCGATACCGATACCATCATGGGGGAGCTTAACATCAGCCGGGGTAATGCCAATATGAATCTCAGAAACCTGGTTCAGTGGCAATTGATTCATAAAGTCCATTTCAAGGGGGAGCGGAAAGATTACTACACGGCAGAAAAGGATGTATGGGCCATGGTTCATACCCTGATCCGTGAGCGGCAGCAACGAGAAATTGCCCCGATCCGTGAAAATCTGACACAATTTTACGAACAGTATGAAAGAGAAGCTCCAGACACTCCCGAAGCGCGTGAGTTCCAGGATCGTATCGGCGATTTTGTCGAGTTCCTGGAGATGTTTGAGCGGTTTACCAACGCGATGCTCCCCTACATCAACAAGAAAAACCTGGAATTTCTGAAAAAGATGGTCAAGATGGCCGAAGCGCATCAAACCATCAAAAAGAAAGTGACGGGGAAAAAATCATGAGCAAATCACCCAAATCAACATACCGGAAAGGCCGTGAAGCCGAGGAGATGGCAGTCGCCTGGCTCGAGTCGAAGGGCTGGACTATTCTCGACCGGAACTACTCCTTTATGAGAGCGGAGGTGGATGTTGTAGCCTACGATCAGAAATGTATTGTATTTGTTGAAGTGCGCTCGCTCGCCGACACCAAATTCGGTTATCCTGAGGAGACGATCGGACGTGAGAAAGAGAAACAGATCTACAAGGCGGCCGAAGCCTGGATGTATGAAAGGAAAATGGAAGGCTCTCCCGCCCGTTTCGATGTGGTTTCCATCGTTCAGAAAGAGAACGAAGCACCGTCAATACAGCATTTTGAGAATGCTTTCCAGTAACCGGCCAATTTTTGCCCTCCCAACCCTGAATTAAATCGAATACGGATGCGCGCTCCCTCACTGATCGACTATCTGAGAAGCACAGCTGCCGTTCTCCTCTTTTTTCTGCTTCTGCTGGTCTACACACCTATTGTGATCCTGTTGCTGCTGGTTTCATTTGGCCGGTTGACAAATTTTATCATGGAAAAGATGGTGCCGCCACTGAGCCAGGCTGTGCTGTGGACGGCCGGTGTTCGATTCCAGATCAAAAAACATACCGATCAGATTCCGGTTCCCTCTCTGTTCATTATCAATCACAGTTCAACACTGGATGTGCTTACAATCCTGGCAATGGGCCTTCCGAGAATTCGGTTTGTTGCCAAATGGGAGTTTCAGTACAACCCGATCTTTCTGGTGCTCGGCCGGCTGACCGGTCAAATCTTCATCCGGCGGCAGCAGTCGGAGAAAGCGATCGAAACGTTGAGAAAAACTCAAAAACGGGTGTTGCGGCAGAGACTCTCTCTAATGATGGCGCCGGAAGGATCGAGAAAACATTCGGGAGTTATTGGCCCGTTCAAAAAGGGGCCGTTTCGCATGGCGATGGACCTCGGATATCCGATCACCCCGATCTATTTCGAAGGCAATCGGCAATTGAGTCCCGGCAGTTCCCTCTATACGAAATCAGGAAGCTGCACAGCCCATATCTACCCGCCGATCGACACGTCCGGCTGGAGAACAGAGAACCTGGAGGAGCATATTTCTGATATTCGGAAAAAATATTTAGAATGGGCGGGTGTAGAGGATCCATCCGCAGAGCAAACAGACAGGACGGGAGAAGAGTTACATCCGAATTAAAGATTAACAGGCGTAAAATTTACGAACTATGGCTCATATACTAGCTTTCGACCAGGGAACCACAAGTTCAAGATCGATCCTGTTCGACCAGGACGGAAATATCGAATCGATTGCCCAAAAAGAGTTCAAGCAGATCTTCCCGAAACCGGGATGGGTCGAACATGACCCGGGTGAAATCTGGTCGTCGCAAGTCAGCGTGGCAGCCGAAGCGATCTCCAAAGCCAACATCACCGCGGCAGGAATTGCGGGTATCGGTATCACCAATCAGCGTGAGACGACAATTGTCTGGAATCGCAAGACAGGCAAACCGGTTTACAACGCGATTGTCTGGCAGGATCGGCGAACCGCCGACATCTGCAAGAACCTGAAGGATGCGGGCCACGAAGAGACCTTTCGCAAGAAAACCGGCCTGGTACTGGACCCTTATTTTTCTGGCACCAAGGTCAAATGGATCCTCGATAACGTGGAGGGGGCGCGGAAAAAGGCGGAAAATGGAGAGCTGCTCTTCGGTACTGTCGACAGCTGGCTGGTCTGGAAACTGACCGAAGGTAAAGTACACATCACCGATGTGACCAACGCCAGCCGGACGCTGCTCTACAATATTCACAAGCTTGAGTGGGATGATGAGCTTTTGGGCCTTCTGGATATACCGGTTTCGATGATGCCCGAAGTCCGGTCCAGCAGCGAAATTTACGGCCACTCCGGATCCGACGTACTGGCACGGAAAATACCGATTGGCGGTATTGCCGGCGACCAACAGGCGGCTCTGTTCGGACAGGTTTGTTCCAGCCCCGGCATGGCAAAAAATACGTACGGTACTGGCTGCTTTATGTTAATGCAGACGGGCACTGAACCGATAGAATCCAAAAACAACCTGCTGACGACGATCGCCTGGCAGCTCGACGGGAAAACCTGTTATGCACTGGAAGGAAGCATCTTTATCGGCGGTGCTGTTGTTCAGTGGCTTCGCGATGGGCTGGGAATTATCAAATCCTCCGGAGATATAGAGAAACTGGCATCCAGAGTGGAAAATACCGACGGAGTTTATCTGGTTCCCGCTTTTTCCGGACTGGGAGCACCTCACTGGGATCCATTTGCCCGCGGAACTCTGATCGGGATCACTCGCGGAACCGAGGCTGCACACATCGGCCGGGCAGCTCTCGAATCGATCGCCTATCAAAGTTACGACCTGCTGGAGGCGATGCAGTCTGATGCAGGGCTGAACCTCAAAGAGCTTCGGGTTGATGGCGGCGCATCGGTCAACGACATGCTGATGCAGTTTCAGGCCGATCTTCTCGACGTACCGGTCGTCCGTCCCACAATTACCGAAACGACCGCTCTGGGTGCTGCCTATCTTGCAGGGCTGGCGGTCGGATTCTGGGAAGACCTGGATTCGATTTCAGGAAAATGGAAAGTCGATAAAACCTTTACACCCGATATGGATCAGGGGATTCGAAACAATCGCCTGAAGGGGTGGAAAAAGGCGGTTGAGCGGTCAAAAGGCTGGGCCGAATAGGAAGATGGTACTGAATCGCAACACTCTTGTCGAGTCTGCGCGTCAGGAGAGCCCGGAGTGGGACATCATAGTTATCGGCGGAGGGGCTACCGGGCTGGGTACCGCACTCGATTCGGTTACCCGGGGTTACCGGACCCTGTTGCTTGAGCAGAGCGATTTTGCAAAGGGCACATCAAGCCGCAGCACCAAACTGGTCCACGGTGGTGTTCGTTATTTGCGGCAGGGTAACATCTCACTGGTCCGCGAAGCCCTGAAAGAGCGCGGGCTTCTGATTCAAAACGCCCCGCATCTGGTTCGGAGGCAGGCTTTCATCATCCCGGGGTACAAATGGTGGGAAAAGCCTTTCTACAGCCTGGGGATGAAAATTTACGACAGGATGGCCGGTAAGCTCGGTTTTGGCGCATCCGGGACCCTCGACACTCACCAGGCTTTAAAGGAGATTCCTTCACTGAATCCGGAAAACCTGAGAGGCGGAGTCTGCTATTTCGACGGACAATTTGATGATTCCCGGCTGGCGATCGACCTGATGAAATCGATCCATGATCACGGCGGAATCGCAATCAATTATCTAAAGGTGACAGGTTTTCTTAAAGAGAATGGACTGATTCGGGGTGTAACGGCTCTGGACCAGATAAGCGGGGAGTCCCGCCAATTCCGCTGCAAGGCTGTGGTGAATGCGACTGGTGTTTTTACCGACTCTGTGCGAGAACTGGATGACCGGGAGTCCCGGGCGATGATACGCGCAAGTCAGGGAGTACATATCGTGCTGGATCGCTCATTTATGCCGGGAGATAACGCCCTGATGATCCCCAAAACAGATGACGGCAGGGTGCTGTTTGCCATCCCCTGGCACAACCGCCTGATCGTCGGAACGACCGATACGCTCGTCGACAGCATTGACCTGGAGCCACGGGCGCTGGCTGAAGAACTTGAGTATCTGCTCTCGCACACAGGGCGCTACCTTGCCAGCCGGCCGGAACCGGACGATGTCAAGAGTGTATTTACCGGGCTCCGTCCTCTGGTTCGTTCGGATGACGACAAGAGCACCAAGAAAATTTCAAGAGACCATACGATTCTTATCGACCAGTCTGGCCTTGTCACTGTCACAGGCGGTAAATGGACGACATACCGAAAAATGGCCGAAGATACGGTCGATACGGCAGCTGAAGTTGGGGAACTTCCGCCCCGGCCGTCGGTTACCCGGGATCTCAAAATACACGGGTCTCATGAGACTCCGGTTGATTCCGGAGAATCGATCGACGAAAATCCCTACTACCTATACGGGAGTGATGCCCCCAAAGTCCGGCAAATCGAGCAGGAACAGCCGGGGTGGGATAAACCGATACACCCCTCCCTCGAGATCCGGCCTGCAGAGATCATCTGGGCAGTACGCTATGAGCTGGCGTGCTGCATCGAAGACGTATTGAGCCGTCGTACACGAGCACTCCTGCTCGATGCCAAAGCGAGTGTCGAGATTGCCGCGAAAACAGCAACTCTGATCGCTGAAGAACGTAAGTTTTCAGTTGAATGGATCGATCAACAAGTCAGCGATTTTAAAAAAATAGCCGCCAATTATAGAATCGATTCCTATATGTAGCCTGGACAAGTAGCAGCCTGGGTGAGCGAAAGTTTAGAGCAACTTATCTTTAGCGATACATTCTATAATACAGCTGATTACATTTAGCTATGCGATCACTCGGTTCTATAGAAGTAGATCTTCTTGTTCGCTGAATCCTTACCGCTCTTAATTTTGACGTTGTTCTCCTGATTGTACTGATAAACAGCCGTCCGCATGGAGTTTACACTCTTTTCGTTGGTGTAAGATACTTCTACGGCATCCCCTCCTGGTTCCAGTTTATCAAGTGCTTCCATCAAAGGTTTGAATTTTGAAGAGCGACGTTTGCTGGATTTAATCTGAGAACGGTTTACGAATTTAATGTCCATATCTATTTAAAGTTTTAATGATTTACGATCTGAATTAAACTTCTTTCAAATGTAAAACAATTTTCAATTAGTTAAAAGGATGAATCTTAATATTTAACTTATCTGTTGAGTTTTTATTGCTTCATCATTTCCGACCTGAAAATTCATACATATGTTTAAGACACGAAGGTCCTTTTTACAGATTTGGCCTATACTGAGCTTGTATCCTGTTTATAAAGTTTTATTCCCTGTGAGGAATAATAAGGCTTGTCACTTTACAGAAGCTCAGAATTAACAAAGTTAAACTTTAAAAATTCTCAGGAATTGTTATTATGAAATTGGGAGTCTTGGAAAGACACCCCTATTTATAGACATAACTTGCTTCAGATTCATGAAATTTCTGTTTTTTATCGCCATTGGCAGTTTCCTCATTACGACAGTGTCCCCGGCCGTTACGATGGCAGAACGGGACCTACCTACTTCTGATCACGATTTCACCTCACTCATTTCTCATTTTGAACGACTCGGATTTGATCTCCAAACTTATCTCGACGACTCTCGATTTGAAGTTTATGATGGAATCGGTGATCGATTTAGAAATTCTGCTGAACGAAGGTCTCTGAGTTTGGATGAGTATAAAAATGTTCTTGGTTATCAGGGTAAGCGAAGTCATATCGTGAATTTTATCGATACTCATCAGAATGTACTTCGGGAAGCTGAGGAGAGATACGCCATACCCCGTTATGTAATCGCTGCCATAATCGGTATTGAATCGGACTTTGGACAAAATATCGGGCGTCACAATCCTTTCAATGTTTATGTGTCGATGTACCTGGAGGATTACCGCGCAGAATTTGCGAGGGCACAGCTTGAGGAGCTACTGAAATTTGTTGAGCGCCACGGCATCGATGTATTTGAACTGAAGTCCAGCTATGCCGGAGCGATGTCGTTTGCACAATTTATCCCTTACTCTCTCAACCGCTGGTTTGTAGGAGATAACATCTTTGATATGAACAACAACATCCTGTCGGTTGCCAACTACCTGGCGCACTTCAAAGAGAGAGAGGGAGATATCGAAGGCGCCGTATTCCGGTACAATCCGAGCAGGCTCTATACCCAGGCAGTGATGTCGCTGGCAAGAGATGCCGAAGAGCTTTATGCCGCGGGCAGTTAGGTCGCTTACAATTGATCCATCATTCTACTCCTTATAAAACAGCTCCCCCTTCGATGCGTAGTGATCGAGCAGTCCGGCAGGGGTAAAGCGCGGCCCGTAATCCTGTACCATCTCGTCAAGCAGATCTTTCACCTCTTCAGGGCCCTCCCGATCTACATAACGAAAGGGGCCTCCGAGAAACGGCGGAAATCCAAGGCCAAGTATTGCTCCCAGATCTCCATCCCGAGGCGACTCCAGGATTTCTTCCTGCAGACAGTGCAGTGATTCGTTGACCATCATCATGATCATTCGAAACTGGATCTCCTCTTCTTCAAAATTCTTTCGATCCGGCCCGCCGAAATATTGATAGATCTCTTCGTTGACCTCTTTGGAGATCTTTCTTCCTTCGAAATAGCTGTAGAAGCCTTTCAGATTTTTTCGGCCTTTGTAGCCCTCCTCGACCAGGCGTTTGGCCGCTTTACTGGTTTTGCCGCCTCGCTCTTCAAACTTCTCGCTCAGAACATCGGCCACGTGGGCTCCAACGTCGATGCCGACCTCATCAAGCAGAGCCAGAGGGCCGACGGGAAATCCGAAATTTTTCATCGCCGTGTCGAGCTGTTCGATCTTTGCCCCCTCTTCGAGCAGGAGCAGCGCCTCGTTGATATAGGGTGCCAGGATGCGGGTGGTATAGAAGCCCGGCCCGTCGTTCACCACAATCACCGATTTCCCCTGCTGTACGCCCACCTTTCTTGCTGTAGTGACCGCCCATTCTGCGGTCTGATCGGTTTTGATGATCTCCAGAAGCGGCATTTTCTGAACAGGTGAAAAGTAGTGCATTCCAAGTATCCGTTCGGGATGGCGGGCTTCGGCTGCGATCTGCGTGATCGGCAGCGACGAGGTGTTGGAGGCGATGATGCACTCTTTGGAGACGTTCTCTTCCAGCTCGGCAACGATGTTGCGTTTCAGATCCAGATCTTCAAAGACCGCTTCCACCACCAGGTCGATCTGCGAAAACGCTTCGTAGGAGTCGGCCGGGTGGATGCGGCTGAGCAGCGTGTCTCGCTCAAAAGGGGTCAGGATCTTCTTTTTCACCTTCTCCTGAAGAGTTTCATAGACGCCCTCTTTGCCCTGATGCGCCTGCTCCAGCTCCAGATCCTTCAGCCAGACGTGGTACTCCTTTTCCGCGCTCACTTCGGCGATTCCCGCTCCCATCAGCCCGGCTCCGAGAACACCGATCGATTTGACCTCACGGGCAGGCGATTTCTTTTGGGCATGACCGGTACCCCCGGCAGGCCTGGTGGGCTCGGACTCCGCGGTGGGCACCTCATCCGGCATCTTTTTCGCTTCGTTCATCGCAAAAAAGAGGTTGATCAGCGCTTTCGATTCGGGGGTGAATGCGAGGCGGCTGAACTCCCTGGCCTCGTTGATATAGCCCGCCCTGAGGCCGTTTCTATACCCGTAGCGAACAGACTCGATGATTCGGGGCGGAGCCGGATAGTTACCGCGGGTTTGCCTGGCGGTCTGTTTGTGAGCCTGTGAAAATAGAATGAGCCGGCCTGCGGAGTTGTTTTCCAGAAGCTTTTCGAAGATGCCGCGCCGGTCTTTTCGGTCCACCTTTTTGTTGGCGTAGCGCCGCACCGCCTGAATTCCCGCCTCACGAAGCTTGTTGCGTTCGACCACTTCATCGGCAAATCCGAGTTTGCGCGCCTGGCGGCTGTACATGTTTTTACCGGTCAGCAGATAAGGGAGTGCACGCTGGATACCGATCAGGCGCGGTAACCGCTGCGTCCCTCCCATGCCCGGCAGCAGGCCGAGCTTAACCTCGGGCAGTGCGATTTTTGTATCACGGTGGTCGGAAATAATCCGGTAGCGGCAAGCCAGTGCAAGCTCGGTTCCGCCCCCCATGCAGGAACCGTGGATGCAGGCAACGATCGGTTTTGGAAAGTTTTCGATCTCCGAAAGAATCTCCTGGCCTTCACGAGCCAGCTCTTTCAACTCCTCTTCATCTTCGCAGTTGCGGACCATATCCAGATCCGCTCCGGCAATAAAATTGTTTTCTTTACCGCTGATGAGGATTGCACCACGCAAGCTGTTGTCGCCTCGAAGCTCCTCCAGGAACTCCCGGACCTCCTCCATCAGATCTTCACTCAGTTTATTGACCTTCTCTTCCGGGTCGTCCAGTACGACAACCGCAACGTTGTTCTCTTTTTCGATGTTCAAAAGGGACATTTGCAGATTCCTCTGATTTCTGACGGTTTATGAGTTGCCGGTTGGGGCGTTCGGCTGATGCGGCCCGCCTCACGATTCCTCCACACGTTCCAAAAGCATCGCATGGCCGTGCCCTCCCGCGGCGCAGGCGGCGATGAGGGCAAAGCGGCCATCTTCGTGATGCAACCGGTTGGCGGCTGTAGCAATCAAGCGGGTTCCAGTTGCGCCAAACGGATGGCCCAGCGAAAGTGAACCGCCCCAGCTGTTGAACTTCTCCAACGGGATGGAGCCGACCTTCTTCTCCCTGCCCAGTTTCTCTTTGGCAAACTTGTTGCTATCCAGCGCTTTCAGCACGGTCAATATCTGGCCGGCAAACGCTTCATGAAATTCAAAAACATCAATCTCGTCCAGTGTGAGCCCCGCTTCGTCGAGCAGCCGGGGGACGGCAAGTGCCGGGCCGATCAGCAGTTCATCATCCGGCTGCCGGGCTACATAGGTCCAATTCCTGAATGCAACTTTGGGCTTTAAACCAAGTTCCTCTGCTTTCGGCCGGCTTGCAACCAACACAGCCGATGCACCGTCCGACAGAGCCGACGAGTTACCCGCTGTAACCGTTCCGTACGGTTTGATGAAAGCGGGTTTGAGCTGAGCCAGCTTTTCCAGCGAACTGTCGGCCCGGAAAGTGTTGTCGTGACGAATCAGGTTAAAATCCGGCGGAAAGGAGACGGGGAACAGTTGATCGTCGAGCCATCCCTTTTCGGTCGCCTCGGCCGCTTTCTGATGCGAGCGAAGGGCATAGTTGTCCTGCTCCTCCCGGCCGACTCCATATTTGGCCGCCATCTTGTCGCAGCTTTCGCCCATCGTTTCGCCGGTGGAATACTCGGTGATGGAGGGGGCATCGGGGAAGAGGTCGGACGGCCTCAGGCTGAAGAGGAAGGAGAGATAGTCGCCGATCGATCTGGCTTTTTGTGCGGCCAGAAGCTTTTTTCGGAACGAGCGCGGAAACCGGATCGGAACATCAGACATCGTTTCGACCCCACCGGCTACGGCAATGCCGACCTTGCCGCTCCGGATCTGCTCGACGGCACTCGTCAGCGACAGGTTGGAGGAGATGCATGCCATTGTTACGGTGTAACCGGGCACCTCGGCAGGAATCCCGGCCGCCAGAGCCGCTTCGCGGGCGATGTTACTGGTGTTGACCTCCTGGATCACCGTCCCCATCACCACCAGGTCGATGACAGAAGGATGAATACCGCTTTTGGTGATCAAGCCCTCCAGTGCCATTCTTGACAGGTTGACAGCCTTGAGATCGTTATACCCAGAGCGGGAACGCTGAAATGGGATGCGTCCGCCGTCGATCAGCACCACCTCGTTCCGGTTGTCGTGCGGATTGTTCATATTCAAGATCGTGATGGATTCAAAATATGGCCTTGACTCTCCTTGAGACCTTCTTAACGGTGTTAACCCAAGGTACGAAATCTGAAACGTATTTCACATTGACTGCGTTGAATTTAGTGAGGATTATGATTGACGGCTGATAAAAAAGCCGATTGTTTTGAGCCCTGTTTTGTTTGTATATTTGTTGCCCCTTTGATTGGAGCTGAAAGCTGAAAGCTGAATGCTGAATGCTGAATGCTGAATGCTGAATGCTGATGGCTGATGGCTGAAAGTTCAGGGCCTGTTGATGCCTGGAGCTGGTCGCTTGACGTTTGTGGCTCGATCTTAAAAGGGCGCTTAGCTCAGTTGGTTTAGAGCGCCTGCCTTACAAGCAGGAGGTCGCTGGTTCGAATCCAGCAGCGCCCACTTATTTAGCATTTCCCTACCACCATGTCATGTAAATGTTTCCGCACCTTTTGCAGGTGAATTATGTCAGTGAGCCTCGTTGCGATTGCGCAAGCAGTGCTTGCGCGGTTCGAATCCATCAGCGCCCACTTTCTTTGCTTTTCTCCCTCCCGCCGTGTCATGTAAATGTTTATATACTCCCTGCAGGTGAATTACGCCAAATGAGCCTCGTTGCGATTGCGCAAGCAGTGCTTGCGCGGTTCGAATCCATCAGCGCCCACTTTCTTTGCTTTTCTCCCTCCCGCCGTGTCATGTAAATGTTTCTATACTCCCTGCAGGTGAATTACGCCAGAGAGCCACATTGCGATTCACTCAAATACAGAATTCTGATCGACCGGACTGACGACCCCTTTTCCACCTTTGTTCAAAACATGTGTGTAGATCATAGTGGTTTTCACGCTTTTATGGCCCAAAAGCTCCTGGACGGTTCGTATATCGTATCCGCAGTTAAGCAGATGCGTAGCAAAAGAGTGACGGAATGTATGAGGTGAAACCTGTTTTTGAACCCCAACCTTTCTAACCACCCTGTTAAGCTCCGTTCGAATCTTTTTCGGAGATATATGATATCGATGCCAGATCTCCTTAGTCCGATGATAACTTCTTTTACTGGATGGAAATAGAAATTGCCAATGAAATTCCCGATCGGCATTTGGGTATTTCACAGAAAGTGCATTTGGCAAAATCGTCCGGCCAAATCCCTTTTGAATATCTTGTTGATGCAGTTTCTCAACCTTTCTGATGTGCCTCTTTAAATCGGTTGTTAATGAAGTTGGGAGCATGGTGATGCGGTCCTGCAAACCCTTTCCGGTTCGAACGGTAATCTGGTTATATTGAAAGTCCAGGTCACCGATGCGGATACGGAGAGATTCAGAAATCCTCAAACCTGAACCGTATATCAAACCGAGAACCAACCTCTCTACACCGTAGATTTGACGAAGTATTCGAACAGCCTCCTGTTCCGTCAGAACCACGGGCAGCCGTTTCGGCTTTTTTGCTCTCTTCAGATTTTCAAGATGCCCCAATGGACTTTTCAATATGTGCTCATACAGAAAAACGAGAGCCGAGAGTGCCTGATTTTGGGTCGATGCGGCGACTCGTCGTTCATTCGCCAGGTAATTCAGGTATTCGACAATCTCTTTTTCACCAAGATTGTTCGGATGAGTAAAATTATGATACCGAACAAACCGAACAATCCAGCCACAATAACATTTCTCCGTTCGATAACTATAATTCCTTCTTTTAATCTCTGCCTTGACGCGTTTTAAAAGTTTACTCATCGCTTCGCTTTATCATTATGATCTACAAGAAGCCTGACCCTTACAAAGATTATGTTCATTCAATTGAGACGAGCAAGAACTAAGGTCATTTTATAGTGCAGTACAATGATGAGGATTTTTAAAAGAGAAGAATTAACACTCAATTCGAAAGGCCAAAAAAGTGAGCCAAGACCTTATAAAGTATTTATACAAACTTGCGCCAAGTTTGTATAAATGAATTATCCAACCCTTTTATTTGACCCTTTTATCCAACCTGCAGCGTTTATTCGACCTGTAACCGATTGTGTTTGAATTAATTGGCACCAAAAATTATTATACTGCTGGAGACCAGTAGCAGAAATACATGTTAATGGCACTTTAAGCCTGTATTTTTCTTAAACCTGAATTCCTTTTTCTTTTGTTATATTGGGAAAAGACTCAAAAGCCATCATTATGAATAACCTCGAACATATCAAATCGCAG
>SLKI01000084.1 GCA_007134695.1 Balneolaceae bacterium | reverse complement strand
TGTTTTTTAATTGACATAATAATTCGTTAATTACATATGTTAGTTACAACTGTTAGAAATCAGCGCAGAAAATAATCGTAAATACTCAATTTTGCTAAGTAAAAAATCAGAAATAAACGAAATAGCTAGCCGGATCATAGCTGTCAGCGCACTTTACCCCTCTAACCGTGAATTTCTTGATAAATGCGGAATTACAAATCATTCGTTAATAACCGATTTAAAGAAAAAGAGAATAAAAAATCCGGGTGCTGATATCTTGGCTAAAATTGTTCGGGGATCAGGGTGTAGTGGCTCCTGGTTGCTTACCGGACTTGGTGGCATGTTTGATACGGAAGCTGACTACGTAGAAGAAGAGGGGGTTAGCTATGTGATGATAAAAGGTGCCATCAGTCTTATTGAAGAGTTTGAGAAACGAATTGAAGAAGCCGACGACGCTGAACTCACAAACGAATTAGAAGTAAAGCTTGGAAAACTACTTGTACGAATTTTGGAACGTCGTGGGGATAAAATCAACTGAATAAACTTTTGAAGTAAACAGGACTTTATTCCTATATTTGAACGCTAACAAAAGTTAGCGAGTGGCAGTGATCGAAAATGATGATAGCAAACAAACGACATATCGCTTTTGGTGTCCATAACCGAACAATCGGAATGGGTAAGAATTGCTTTGGTGTCCAAATTGGTGTCCATTTGAAATCACAAATCCCTGCGAGAGGGATAAAAACACTGTTTATTACGTTGTAGGGCCCATAGCTCAGTTGGTCAGAGCAGTCGACTCATAATCGATTGGCCGCAGGTTCAAATCCTGCCGGGCCCACATTTCTCCCCTTCTATCACATGACACGCCTCGCCTGTGTATATGTGGAATTGTTTCACTGATAGGGATAGGTGATAAACGTTACTGGCTCGCGTTGCGATTGCGCAAGCGGTGCTTACGCCCTGCCGGGCCCACATTTCTCCCCTTTACTGAATTACTTGAGAAATATTTTCTGATATTTGGCTTCCAATTTTCTGACTTCAGTATCAGATAATGCCTTAAACTCTTTATTTAATACACGTTTAGACAATTTGCCATCATTTTGACGCAAAAATCCAATGAGGTTTTCCATCTCTTTATCCGGCATATCAAAATTTTCCTGTATAAATTTCCTCATCTTGTCATGGTTCTCAAGGTATTGCACTTCTTCCGGCAGAGTTTTGAGAACTGTTTCTTCAACACATTTGTAGAGAAACTCTGCCTGCTTTGTCGCATCAAAATAGCGATACAGATCGATCGTTTGGTTTAGTACGTTTACATTACCATCAGAAGTTGCCTCCCATTCAATATGATCAGGTACAGGCTTGCCATCTACCCGGCTATGAAGACCGACAAATCCCCCCTCTTTTCGCCACCCCATTTCCACAAATCGCCGGTCTTCAATAACAATCTTCTGGAGCCTTAGCAATTCCTCCATACTGAGATCTTTTTGTCCGGCCTGACCGATGGCTTTCCCCCAGCGTTCTGCCCGGTTTTCAGGAGGTATTCCTCCTTCAATGGCGTAAGAAGCTTTTGAGTCTTTTAGTAACAGAAAAGCCGCAGCCCTTGATAACAGGCCCGGATGTACCTTTCCTATTGTGTCCTTCACTTTTTTCTCCAACTCATCTGCACTAAAACGCTCCAGTTTTTCAGTGCGGTGTATTAGCGGACAGAAATCCCTGTTACCAGGCAGGTTGTCCCAAACGCGATGACGTTGAGACCTTTCTCTTGGGCCAGGATACTGTATGTCCGGATCAATAGCCTCAACATAATTCCCGGATTGAGCATCTTTTACATCAAGCTTTTCATCCGTCAACCATTCATAGAAAAACCAAATTCGACGACTACTCCTGCCAGTTTCATACCGGTTTCCGGAAGTGTGTAGTTCCTAAAAACGGTTACAGTTTCTTCAAATCGATTATTTTCAGGCATTTTTCATAATTATCGATTACCAATTACATTGATATCAATATCACAAAAAACGATTACTTTTTATAAAAAACGATTAGAAATAATGGTTTTTTATAAAAATCGATTAGTCACAGGTTCAAATTCACCGAAGAAACCGCTCAAAAAAATCAGCTGAAACTTCAAAAGTCTCAACCCACCTGCGATGCAACAGAAAACTGTGCACGTCATCCGGGAACACCAGCGTTTCGACATGCGCTTTTCCGACCTCTTCCAGGCGCCTCACCAGATCTGTGGTTTGTATAAAATCCACATTCCGGTCATCATCTGCATGGATAAACAGGACGGGTGATCTCCACCACTCCACATCATAAACCGGAGAGGATCGACGGGCGAGTTCCATCTGCTCATCTGTATAGACTCCCCAGCCTCCACCGTTTCGGCGTTCTCCCCGCAAAGCCCAGTCGTGAACTCCGTGCAGATCCACACCGGCGGCAAACAGATTGGAATCGCGGGCCAGCCCCAGAGCAGTCAGATATCCGCCGTAGGATCCGCCCCAGAGGCCGATCTTCAACGGGTCGACCGCATCATGATGCTGCAGAAACCGGGCACCCGCCAGGATATCCTGATATTCTGAGGCACCGCGAGGCCCCTGTTCGGGTGCAGTTCTAAAATCCGCTCCGTAACCGATCCCCGACCTGAAGTTGATCGACAGAACTACATATCCCTGCAATGCCAGGTACTGATTGAAAGCGTAGTATTTATGGTAATATCCACGACTGTGCCAGGCCGGATACATCTGACGGATCGGGCCGCCGTGCATGTAGATCACTGCAGGATGTGAGTTGTCCCTGTTGTAGTCGGGAGGAAGAAACAACTGCCCGTGGACTTCTACTCCATCGGCCGCTGTAAAGGTGACTTCTCCGGGGGTTACAAGTTGATCCGCAGGAAATCGATCCGGGATCGATTCGGGGGCAAGCATTCGCTGACTACTCCCGTCGGCCCGCATCAGGGCAGGCTGACCCGGTATCTTTGCATCGGAGCGGATATATGCAATCTTTTCTCCACTCGAGGTAAAAACCGGGCCCCACTCGATACCATCACCCTCTGTAAGCTGCCTTTTTTGTGAACCATCCACAGATACCGACCAGAGATGTCGCCGGTTGATATCTCCTTCATTTGAATTGAAGACAACGGTTTGACGATCCGGCGACAATGCCAATTCTTCAACTTCAAAATTACCTTCAGCCAGAGATACCACCTCCCCTGTTCCGGCATCTACCGAGTAGAGGTTCATCCAGCCGCTATGTTCCGAATAAAAGATCAAGTGGTCGTTAGCTCCCCAGCTTAACGGATTGTCGGGATAGGATTGAGCGAACCCGCCTCCGTCAGAGGATTTCCACACGGCACGACCCTCTTTGGCATTCAGATCATATACCCGAATCGAAAAATGAAGGTCGGCTCGACGCCATCCCGGTAACTCGTTTCGCATCCCCCCGGGGGTTCGAATAAACGCAATCCGATCGCCCTCCGGAGACCAGACCGGGTGGACATCCCGGTAAACATCCGGATCGATCCACTGTATGGAGTGATCCTCAAAATGATAGACACCGATAAAACTGTGCGCTTCTCTTGATGAGACGAAAAGTAATTTTGACCCGTCGGGAGACCAGGATAATGAGTGACTCGATCCTCTTTCTGAAAACAGAACCGAGGATTGTTCGCTTCCGTCCGCCGGAACAACATGTACGGTCCCCTGATGTGAGTAGACAATCGTTTCACCGTCCGGAGACAGCACCGCCCCACTACCGTCCGTTATCTTGAGCGTGTCTCCTGTTGCAGTTTCTATTCTGAATATTTCTGCATTGGCACCGTCGGGGTGGCTGGTTGGATTGTATTGCGATCCAAGCGTATAGATTAGAAATTCACCCTCTGGTGAAAAATTGAGTCCGGATATGCCCCGCCCGTCATCCTGCCCATAATTGATCAATTCTCTGGGAAGGTAGTCGTCTGGCAAAGCAACCCACAAAGAGCGGCGCCCTTCGTGGTTAATGACCCAGGCCAGATGATCATGATTTTCAGATCCGGTAAGTGCGGTTGTCTCCGGTGCACTTAATATATCCCCGATGTCGGGATCCTGAGCTTCGGCGGGCAGATATATAATTACCAGTGATAATAGTAGAATGGTGAGTGCTCGTCGCTTCATATTCTTGCGGTGAGTTTTTCGTTGAGAGAATGGATCAGATCATCTGCCGGACATACAAGATCATATAAAAACAGGCATCTGACACAGATCGAATCTACCGATTTCGAAATACACCGGCAATCGAATTAAAAACATCCCACGAAGAATCTCACGACATTCTTCGCGGTGCCAATGTCAAGAAAAACCTGGGTGACTTCACATAGCAGGTATAACGATTGCTCAGATTTACCGATTCTATTTAGATCTGTTCTAAATAGAACTTGTATTTAATATCTATCTCTTCTTACCTTAGAATTAATCTAAATAAACGCCTGTAATCAACCTGTTAAAGCCATCAGATATGTCCCGAAAGGCATCGTTATCCTGTATTATTTTTAGCACCCTTTTCGCACTATTACCGTTTGCTAAACTCAATTCCCAGGATGCCGAAACGGTAAAAAAAGACTCTCTCGATATCCATGACAAACTGCTGATGGAACGGATAACAGTCGTTGGAACGCCTGTATGGATGAGCACGATTCCGGGAGCAGCAACTTATATCGACTCACGTGAACTCGAAAATCAACGTTATACCGATATCAATCGAGTGCTTCGATCGGTTAGCGGTATTTACATTCAGGAGGAAGACGGTTTCGGCCTTCGTCCCAACATCGGTTTGAGGGGTGCCGGCAGCGAAAGGAGCACCAAAGTAAATATTATGGAAGATGGCATTCTGGCAGCCCCGGCTCCCTATAGTGCTCCGGCCGCCTACTATTTTCCCAATGTCGGACGGATGAACTCCATCGAAGTCAGAAAAGGGTCGTCACAAGTCAAATTTGGCCCAAACACAACCGGCGGTGCCATTAATCTGATCTCTACCCCCATTCCGACCGAACTTTCGGCACACACAAATATCAGCGTCGGGGAACGCTCATCGTCCAGAGTTTATGCGAACTTCGGCAACCGTACCGAACGATTCGGCTATCTGCTGGAAGCGACTCATATCGGTGATGAAGGGTTCAAAAAACTTGATGATGGAGGAGAAACAGGTTTCAGAATACTGGATCTTCTTGGCAAGTTCATGATTCGATCTTCCAGCGACGCATCGATCTTCCAGCGCCTCGAAATCAAGGCCGGATACCATGACGAGCTTTCTGACGAGACTTACCTCGGGCTGACGCGGGACGATTTCCAGAAATCTCCAAACCGGCGTTATGCCGCATCCCAGGTCGACCAGATGGATACCGAGCATACACAACTGATGGCTCGCCACTTCGTACTCTTTTCCGATAATATTGATCTCACCACCTCAGTTTACAGAAATGATTTCAGCCGGACGTGGTACAAGCTGCACGATCTGAACAGTGATTTACCAACCATTGAAACAGGCAACTTGTCAACCATTCTCAACAACCCGGAGAGTTATCCATTGGAACTCGGATACCTGAGGGGGGAGACAAGCCCGAACGATGCACTTACCGTCCGGAACAACAATCGTGAGTATTACACTCAAGGGCTTGAATCGATTCTCGGTGTTTCCTTCGATCTGGGCAGCGCAACAAATCAGCTTGAAGCGGGTATCCGACTTCATCAGGACCAGGAAGATCGGTTTCAGTTCGAAGATGACTACCGTATGGAAAACGGTGTGATGATCCTCACATCAAAAGGTATACCGGGCACACAGGCGAACCGGATCGGCTCAGCAACGGCGCTCTCTCTGTTTGTCCAGGATGAGATACGATACGACAGATGGACCTTTACCCCCGGGTTGCGATTCGAGAATATCTGGTTTCGTAATCGAAATTACGGTTCGAATGACCTGGATCGAACGGGCATCCAGCTGCAGGAAAACACCAATACAGTCAGGGTATTGATACCGGGAATGGGGGTCTCTTTCCTTGTCACAGATCATCTTTCCCTGATCTCCGGTATCCACAAGGGTTTTTCACCGCCCAGTCCCGGATCATCAAGCGAAACCCGCGCCGAATCAAGTGTTAACTATGAATTTGGCGGGCGATACAACCACTCAGCTATGCAGGTCGAATTGATCGGATTCTACAGTGATTACAGCAATTTGCTGGGCTCGGATCTTGCGGCAGGCGGCGGAACCGGCACTACGGCTCAGTTTAATGCCGGCTCGGTCGAAGTTTACGGCCTGGAAGCAACGGCCAATATCGACCTGGTTGAGCTTTTCAATATCGATTCGGCCTCATTTTCTTTGCCGCTAAGTGCAAATTACACATACACCAGCGCTTCATTCTTGACCTCTTTCGAGAGTGACTTTACGCCCTGGGGTACCGTCGAGGCAGGAGACAAAATTCCCTTTATTCCGGAACATCAGTTTCGCAGCGGAATCACTTTCAACTACAAAGGTTTCAGCACAGATCTGAATACTATCTATACCCCTAAAATGCGGACTGTGGCTGGAAGCGGACCGATTGATGAGCGCAACAGCACCGACAGCTACCTGCTATTCGACCTGAGTACCGGTTTCGACCTGATGCAATATGTCAATCTCTTCATCAACGTCCGAAATCTGCTTGACAAAACCTATATCGTATCCGACCGGCCGAGCGGCGTGCGCCCTGGGCTTCCCAGAACTTTGATGGCAGGAATGTCGCTCGATTTCTGAAGGCCTGCTTACACACGATTCAACCCGTGCCGGCTTCACGCACTCTCCGAGCAATCGTGTGCCAGATCAGGCCGATACCGATCAGCAACAGTCCGCTGATCCAAATGCCCGGATCGATCCAGAAGGCCAGGAACAGACAGCCGAACAACCCCGACACTGGGATCCAGCGGGGGTAGAGCCTCTGTTCTGTCGGCAGGTAGAGAGCCGACAGGTTGGTGATCGCATAGTAGATCAGTACGGTAAAGGCACTGAACGACCAGGTAAAAACCACATCACCACTTAACACCAGAAGCCCGATCACCGCGCCGGTTATCCATACAGCTGCAACGGGGCTTTTACTATCCGGATGAATTCTTGAAAGTGCATGAGGGAGATCCCGGCGGCGAGCCATTCCGAGCATGACCCGTGAGAGGCCGAGAATCAGATTGAGAAGCACCCCGAGCATAGCAGTTATAGCGGCGATCGTAATTACCGGCCCGATAACCGGCACAGACAATACCTCGGCAACCATCATCAGGGGTGCCGCTTCGCCCTCTACTGTCTGGCCGAAAGCATCAGCGCCCATCACTTGCAGAGCAGTCAGGGAGACTGCCAGATAGAGTATCACGATCAATGTCATGGCCAGAATAATCGCCCTTGGGATCGTCTTGTGAGGCGAAGAGACCTCCTCGCCAAGCGTAGCGATCCGCCCGTAACCGGTATAAGCAACAAACATCAGTGCCGATGCATAGAGAATGGAGGAACCTTCGGTATCTGTAAATGCATCTGCTATCGGCCGTGCAGGCACTCCGCTTTTAAACAATCCGGCCACAACAAGTGCCGCCAGTCCGACCAGGGTGACCGAGACGATCACCTTATTGGCGATATTGCTTTGACGAATCCCGCCGGAGACAAGCAGGGTAACCAATGCAAGTAGTACCAAGCCCGATCCGACCAAAAGCCAGTTTTCTGTACCTCCGTCAAATGCATAGAACAGATAGCCTGCACAACCCAGAACCGCCGTCGCCGCCGATGCAGATTTTGCAATCAGAAACATCCACCCGGCTGTAAATCCAAAACCAGGCCCGAGAAACCGGTATCCATATTCGTATGTGCCGCCACTTACCGGATGAGCTGCTGCAAGCTGTGCGCTGCTTAAACCATTAAAAACGGCAAGTATTGCAGCGAGAACAATTGCAATCACAATTCCATTTCCTGCAACCTGGGTTGCTATCGCCACACTGACAAATATGCCGGTTCCTATGATCGAACCAAGGCCCATCAGGACAGCACCTGGAGTCTTGAGCTCACGTTTCAGTTCGTTTTTCATATTGCATGAATCTTACGGAATTATAACTGCATCAAACAAAGAGAGTTTACGACAGCCTGCAGGTACTGTTTTTTACAGAAAGTTCCGACTACTTACGATTTAGCGAGACTTTAAAAACCGTCATCTTGATTTTCAAATATCTGTCAGGTGTGGTATTGATGCGGTCTGTATCGAAGTACAGTTCCGACCAACTGAATCATCTGGATCAGAGTACGGTATTGATAATCTGGATAATCGAACCGATATCTGTGCCCGTAAAATAAAATCAGATTTAAGAGTGAAGCCTCACAATCGAAGGCCGGAATTGCCAAAGAAACTCAACATATTGGCGGTACTCCCTTATATTCCTTATCCGCCGATATTCGGGGGCGCTTTGCGCATTTTTCATATTTTGAAGCACCTCTCATCCAAACACCGTATAACAGTTGTCATGTATGGGCATCAGGATGATCTGGCCGCTTTTCAAAATGAGTTTGAATCCATACTCGAAGAGATCTGCCTGATTCCCGAACCCTGGAGCAGAAGATGGAAGCGTCTTGGTCAGCTCTACTCTCTTTTCACCCCCTTCAGTTACAGCACAATCTGCTGCTTCAATAAACAGATGCAGATCAAGCTCGAACAACTGCTTTCCAGTAACAAATATGACGTGATCCACTCGGAGTTCCCCTTTATGGGGCAATATCCTTCAGCTGGCCGGATTACCAGAATACTCGATACTCACAATGTTGAATACGATAATTTTCGCCGGATGGCACTCAAAACCCGCCACCCTCTGAGAAGATGGTTCTACCAAATGGAGTATCGAAAACTCTACCGGGAAGAGATACAAGCTCTTAAAAAACAGGATCTGTTTTTAACCACTTCTCATGAAGATCTTGCCATCTTTCGAAAAGATATCCCCGACCTGCCGGCCCACATCGTGCCGAACGGCGTCGACACCGGCTACTTTCACCCCTCCGATCATCCTCCGTCCGAACCGGCTTCACTCGTTTTTACCGGCATGATGGGCTACACCCCCAACCACGACGGCATGCACTGGTTTCTCGACGAGATCTTTCCGCTGATCCTCCGCCAGGTCCCCGAGGCCAAAGTCTATATCGTCGGCAATCGCCCGCCGGCCGATTTGCAGCGCCGCGCCGGCGACCGGGTAGTGGTGACCGGGTTTGTCGACGACGTTCGGCCCTGGGTCTGGAAATCGGGGGTCTTTGTCGTACCACTCCGCATGGGAAGCGGCACCCGCCTGAAAGTGGTCGAAGCGCTGGCGATGAAAAAGCCGGTCGTCTCTACCACAATCGGCTGCGAAGGGATCGATGTGGAACACGGCCGCTCGATTCTGATCGCCGATGATGCGGAAGCCTTTGCCGGGGAGGTTGTCCGGCTGATCCGGGAGAGGAAGCTTCGCGAACAGCTTGTCC
>SLKI01000126.1 GCA_007134695.1 Balneolaceae bacterium | reverse complement strand
CGTTTTTCACCACCGCCTTTTTTCGATTCTTCCCGAAGTCGCTGGAGTCTTTCTGCTCGTTGATCGGAGGCCATCAGGTGCTGGTTTTCTCGGATTTATGTTCAATGAAAAAGTTGTGAAGCAGGTCGGTAAAATCTACGGCTACTTCCTCATAAAGATCGACCCTGTTTCTGTAAAAAATCTCTTTTTCAATATATGCTGCAGCTTCGGCCCAGGAGTCAAGCTCCGCCAGATGTACCAGCGCTTCATTGCATCTGGCTTCCGAACCGTTAAAAATTTCATCTGTAAAACGCTCTTTCTCTCCGGCCACCCAATGTTCTATTGCAGAAACCGACGAACCGGATCCCTCCGACGAACCGGATCCCTCCGATGAAACAGGTTCCTCCTGCGGCCGGTCCGATTCATCCAGCGGGAGCACTCTCGGCGACTCTTGACCGGCCATTTCATCAAACAATTCATCTATGCGCGACACTTTCTCCATGCCGGATTCAGTAGAATCCGAATCATTCACCTGAACCCGTTTGCTGTCCGGCTCTTCACTCTCTTCCTCAATAGACCGGAACATCGAGTTAAAGGAGTACCTTACATCTTCCTCACCCTCCTCATCCTGATTTTTCAACGGCTCTTCGCTCCCGGAATTATCAAACTCGAATCTGCTGTTGATACTCGGCGAAGTTTCTTCACTCTGCGGACGATAAAGATCGGAAAGGCCGTATTCTTCTATTCGATCTCCGGATTCAGGCTCCATGCCGGCAGCATCGTCAGCCTTACTCTTCAAGTCGCTCTCTGTGCTCTTGGTTCCACGATTCAAGTCGCTCTCTGTGCTTTCAGCTTCACGGCTTTCTGAACGATCTTTTCCGACCGTTTCGGAATCTTCCCTCACCAACAGGTTGACATCCGAAAGAATTCCAGCCAGTTTATCTCTGGAAACCGGCTGGTTTCGTACCTCAAACAGCTCTGCCAGTCGGGCATAGCCCTTCTCTTCAAAAAACGCCTCCAGCAGTCCGGGGTCAATCGGGTCACCTGCAAGTTCAAATAACGGCTCCAGCAGTTCTACCCAATCACCGGGCATATAGCTCTCCGACAATTTCTCATCGACTGCCGTAATCACCCGGTCACATTTCTCACGAGTGAGGGTTTCCAGATTCTTTCGCTCCATATACTTCAGTGGAGCCTGTGTCAGATGGGAATAAACCGGCACCCTCCTCAATCTCTGTTCCAGCTCCACTCTGTTCAGCTCCTCGGCAGAACCATACAATTTCTCGGCAATTCTGCTTTGGGGCTGCGTTAAAATTGCGATCAAATCGATCAATGACTCACCGACCTTCTCTTTTAACAACTCGGCGGGAATTCTCAATTCGGATTCAGCTGCCGTGACCAGGTCGTCCCATGCTCGCACAACTTCCGGTGACGACATCTCTGCCCACTTTGTCTGCGGCTTATTCAGCGACCTTCTCAACATTCGCTCCAGTGTGAATTGAAGATGATTAAGCAGGGTTTCAGGTATTCCTGCATTACGAAGCTGATCCAAGCTTATAGGCTGGCTGCCTGAGCCGGCCAGTTGGTCGACGATTTGTTGGATATTCGGATCCATAAAAGTTGATATCTCTGAATCGTACGGGGCGATTCAGACCCGTTGATTCGTGCAAATGGTATTTTGATGATTTATTCAGAAATGTAATAAGGAATCGAGCTACCTCAAAACAGCAGAAGATTGATCGGAGTCGTTCGAACTCCTGAATGAACTCGAAATAGAAATCTGCAGCTCCATTACAGAGAACCGCTGATTACTGAATCGATCAATAGCGTTTTTCTATCGTCCGAAGGCTCCGTACTTTTGGACATGATTCAGCTGAAAATCCAATCGCTGACAAAAAAGTACGGTACTTTGACGGTGTTCAAAGATCTGAACATTTCAGCCGGCGGGCCGGTGTGGGGAATCGCCGGCTCTAACGGTTCGGGAAAATCCACGCTGATGCAGTGTATCTCCGGGCTTCTCAAGCCTGATGCGGGCAGAATCACATGGACAATAGGCGGTAAGCAGCTATCAGCTGGCCAGCTATACGGAATGATCGGTTATGCATCGCCCTATATGGAACTGTACGAGGGCCTCACCGTCACCGAAAATCTGAAGTTTTTTCAGCAAGTGAGCCGTATACTTCCGGATGACGGATCGCCCCGGATCGATCAACTTCTCGACAAATTTCAGGCAAGTTCTTTTGCAGACAAAAACTATGGAGCTCTCTCGACAGGTCAGCGCCAGCGTGTCAAACTGGCTGCCGCCTTGCTGCCCGATCCCCCACTGCTTTTTCTGGATGAGCCTGGTGCAAACCTCGACCGCGCCGGCCGGGGCCTGATTGAACAGACCGTTACCGAACTTTCGCGCATGGATAAAATGGTCGTGATCGCTTCAAACCGGTCCGACGAGCTGGAACTTTGCCGCCAGACCGTCAACCTGGACGAAACTGCAGTAAACCGACTTGAAAAATCGGCAGGGTAGTCGAATGAGCAGGTAAGAAAATTATCCAACATTCATTGATCAGACAGAACCATGTACACCCCAGTTGAGAAGAAGCTTGCCGAACAACTACTCGGCCACAGCCTGAATCTAAAACCTGACGAAAATATTCTGCTTCAGGCGATCGGTTTCAACTCCATCGGCCTGATGAGGGCGCTGACCGAATCGGTACGCCAGATCGGCGCCAACCCCTTTATTCAGATCGAAGATCCGGAGGTCAACCGAATTCTGCTCGAGTCCGGCGACCACTCCTTTTGGGAAAACCAGGCAATAGCAGATCAACTCCCGCTGATGAAAAAGATGGATGCTTTTATCGGAATCCGCGGAAGCGAGAACATATATGAAAACTCTTCGGTTAGTCCCGATGCCAATAAAGCTTATTCAGAGGCCTTTCTGGCCCCTGTCCATTTCAAGGAGAGGGTTGAAAATACCCGTTGGTGCGTATTGCGGTATCCATCAGCTGCATTTGCAATGAATGCAAAAATGCCGACTGAACAGTTTCGGAAGTTCTACTTTGATGCCTGCCTGTTCAACTACAACCGCCTGAAAGAGGCGATGAAACCTCTTGAAGAGCGTTTACGAAAAGCAGATAGGGTCCAGCTCAAGGGGGTTGGCACCGATATCAGTTTTTCGGTGAAAGGACAGGATTGGGTTCCCTGTTACGGAACCAGGAATATTCCGGATGGAGAGCTCTTCTCTTCACCCATCCTCGAATCCGTTAATGGTGAGATTACCTACGCCCCTTCGGTATATCAGGGTAAACCGTTTGAGTTTGTCAAGTTGATAGTTCGAAATGGCACCGTTCAGGAGTTCGACTCATCCGACAATGAAGCACTCGGGCAGATCCTCGAAACTGACGAAGGGGCAAAACGATTCGGTGAATTCAGCTTCGGTCTTAACCCTGTCATTAAAAAGCCGATGTACGATATCCTCTTCGACGAAAAGATCTACGGATCAAATCACCTGACGCTTGGCAACGATTACAAACTGGCTCCCAACGGCAATGAAAGCAATATCCACTGGGATCTCGTTTGTATTGGTGCCGATGTATATCTCGATGGAGAAAAAATCCGGGATGGCCGCCTCTTTATTACGGAGGATCTGGCCGGTTTGAATCCCGAAAGTCTTCTAAAATAAACCGACCTCCAGTAAACCCAACTGAAAATAGATCGATCGACTACAAACCTGACTGGCAACAAACCGATCGACTTACAAGTGACGCCAAACTGTAACTACGCTGGCAAGCTGATGGATCTCAAAATGAGATCAGTCCCAGCTCACGAACGTTTTCCAGGTACTCCTCTACAGCATCCGGAGTAACAGTTCCATAATAGTGCTCTCCGGCCTCATTGGCCTGACCTGCGACCAGTCGGTAGATATCCAGCCCGGTTCGGTTACCGTCGACTGCATTCAGAATCTCCATCCCCATCAGGCCGTGCAAGCCGCTTACTCCCGGAATCTGTCCCCGGCCGGCTAAAAAATCCTCCGGCCCGGCGGCCAGGATGGGTGTGATCTCTTCGAGGTGCTCTTCGGTATCGGTAAGAGTGATTTCAGGTGGTGAGTTGCCATGGATCTGCTCATAAAACAGTTCCAGTTCCAGCAATGCATTAGCTCGCCGATCATCCACTATACTGCAGTTTCGGCTGGCGATACTCTCAGTTCCACGGCCAAGGTCAAGCAGAGAAGTAACTGCCCTGCGCTCTCGTTCTGCCGCATAAATCACCTGCTCAACAGCCCGTTTCCAGGTTTCGGCCGAACCGCTTTTTTCAATCCAGGAGAGTGCCAGGCCGGTATTTTCGGCCATCCGCTCTCCGCCTTTGAGCAGCATTTCGACGCTAAACGAAGCTGCGTCTTCCGGGCTGGCTGTTGCCATGATCCATGCGATCATCGCTCCGGCCGCAGCGTTGCGGCCGAGTTGTGTGCGGTCGATGTTCCAGAGATCATCATCACTGGAGTGGATATAGTTGTCCGGCCAGTTGGTGAATGTGACACCAGGAACTCCGATCGGGGCTTCATTAAATGGTACATGGTCGGTATTTGCGTGAAACCAGATCATTTCGGCGTTGTACCGGTGTTTACTGCCGAGCCTGGATAGATGTGGATCGGTATAAAGTCCCGAACCTGCCTGAATCTGAGCCAGCTGCGAAGTGTTGGTCGCAACCATATAATCGATCACCGATTCGACAACGTCGTTATAAAAATGAAATCGGCTCGCCGGGAGGCGGGTTATATTCTGGGTTCGTAAAACATCCTGAGACTGGTCGGCTCCCACCATATCGTGGTTGATATTCACCCACATGTTGTAATGGGCGTCCGGATAGTCTGCAAAATATTGGCGCTGGCTTGAAAATTCGGTGACCCACCAGAAGCGAATGTTGCGTTCGGGGCGCTCCAGCTTTCCCGAATCGATCAACGATTTGAGGGCCCGTCCGATCTCCAGAATGCTCGCTGTTCCGCTTGCATCATCATTGGCCGAAAATTTCTCCTCCTGCATATGTCCGGTCAGCATGATATCCTGGCCGATCTCCGGGTTACTCCCCCGGATATAGCCTTCCACCATCACCTGCCAGGGTTCTTCTCCCAGCTCGGAATCGAAGGAAGCGTCCACTTCGGCATGGACGACGACCGGCTCCCGGCTGCTGACCACCCGGTCGCGCAGATCAATCCCCTGGCTCATCGAAAGAACAAATGCAAAACCGGAGCGCTGTCCATCCGGTCCGCGCTGAGGTACCCTGGCCCAGGGTACCTGATCCGGATAATGGACCGAGCGGCCACCCAGGCCAAGACGAACCGTCATAGGATCCCGAAACCAGACAATTCCCTCGGCACCCCGATCCCAGACCGCCTCACGAACGACAGCACCCAGAGAGCCGTAGGCCAGAACCACTTTGCCCTCTACGTCCAGATTTTCATAATCACCTGCTGTGTCGCCTCGGCCTGCATAAACAAGTTCAGCCTCAACATCGGCCGCATCACTGTAGTCGGCCAGATGAAGCGGAGTTTGAAGGTAGCTGGCAATTCGCTCCGGCTGGTCTCCGGCAATCCAGAGCTCCCCCTTCTCGGCATTCCAGGGCTCGATCCAATAGTCCTGGACAATCAATTGTACATCCTCCAGGCCATAATCGTTTGCTTTACGCTCGTAATATTCGGCCACCTTCATAAGCCCGTCGGCTCCGCCGCGCGACCGGTGGTACTGTGTGTTATGCCGGATATGCTCGTAGGCGGCATCACCCGAGACCTCCTGCTTGATAAGCTGTTTGATCTCCGGATCGATCAGCCGAAGCTCCTGCGAATCGGCTTCCGGAACCGGGATGAGAAATAGAAAAATTCCGCAAATGAATCCTGTAATCAGTGAACGTCGAGGTAGAAAACGCATGGCATTCTGTTTTGGTGAACACATTGATGCCATATGATAGCAGATTCTGAGAGAAGGTACCAGCAGACAGACGATCTTAAGGTATTGGCTGAACCCACGTTTGAATGACCCGGCAGAGTATTTCCTGAAATGCGTTGGATGTGAGGTGAGGTTCTCTTACTCAGCCCACTCCTCTACGTTCTCAACCACCTCTGCAAACTCCAGGGAATTACCGCCTTTTGCGACCGTCACCTCATACTCCAGAATCTTCTCTTCATCCTCTCGCTCGATAAGATGTTTAGCCAGCTGATTGACCAGTTGCGTCTGGATCACCCGTTTCAACGGCCGGGCTCCATACACCGGGTCATATCCCCGAACGGCCAGCCAGTCCTTGACTTTGTCACTGATGTTGAGCTTCACCCTGTTCTTCTCAAGCATTTTGTGGATTCGCTTCAGTTGAATATCGACGATCTTTCGAATATGCACTTCACTGAGCGGATGAAAGACAACCACGTCATCGATACGATTCAAAAATTCCGGCCGTATCGACTTTTTCAGCAGATCCATCAGCTTGTTTTGCAGCTCAGCGTATTTATTTTCATCCAGGCCTCCACCGCTCTGCTCTATCTCCTCAGAGATCAGGTGTGATCCGATATTGCTGGTCATGATGATGATCGTATTGGTAAAGTCGACTGTCACTCCCTTGTTGTCGGTCAAACGTCCATCATCCAGCACCTGGAGCAGGATATTGAACACATCGGCATTCGCTTTTTCAATTTCATCGAGCAGCACTACCGAATAGGGCCGCCGACGCACCGCTTCGGTAAGCTGTCCGCCCTCGTCATATCCGACATATCCCGGAGGAGCACCAACCAGCCGGCTCACGCTGTGCTTCTCCATATACTCACTCATATCGATCCTGACCATCGCATCTTCATCATTAAAAAGAAATGCAGCCAGTGAACGAGCCAGCTCGGTTTTACCGACTCCCGTAGAACCCAGGAACATAAATGAGCCGATCGGCCGGTTCTCATCCTGCAGTCCGGCACGGGCTCGACGAACGGCATCCGAAACCGATTCGATCGCCTGATCCTGGCCGACAACACGCTTGTGCAGCTCCTCCTCGAGCCGAAGCAGTTTCTGCCTCTCACTGGTTAACATCTTCTGAACCGGAATACCGGTCCAACGCGAAACGATTTCAGCAATATCCTCCGCCTCGACCTGCTCTTTCAGTAATGAACGGCCCTCCTGAATCTCCTCAAGCTGCTTCTTGGTGTTTTCCAGGTCCTGCTCCAGATTTACAATTGTCCCATATCGCAGCTCGGCTACTTTTTCGTAATCTCCTTGTCGTTCTGCTTTGTCGGCGCGATTTCGGGCGGTCTCTATCGCCTGCTTCAGGTCGCGTGCTTTCCGGATCATATCCCGTTCGTTGTCCCATTGGGAACGCATCGAACTTCTCTGTTCCTCCAGGTCGGCCAGCTCCTTTTCAATCGTTTCTATTTTCGACTCATCCTTTTCCCGTTTAAGAGCCTCCCGTTCGATCTCCAGCTGCCGGATCTGCCGTTCGATCTGATCCAGCTCTTCCGGCATGGAGTCGATCTGGAGCCGAAGTCTCGAAGCAGCTTCATCGATCAGGTCGATCGCTTTATCCGGCAGAAAACGGTCGGATATATAGCGGTGAGACAGTTCGGCCGCCGCTACTATCGCCCCATCGGTAATTCGTACTCCATGATGAAGCTCATAACGCTCCTGAAGCCCCCTGAGAATGGATACCGTATCCTCCACACTCGGCTCCCCCACGTAGACCGTCTGAAGTCTCCGCTCCAGCGCTTTATCCTTTTCGATATATTTTCGGTATTCATTTAGTGTCGTCGCACCGATCGCATGCAGTTCACCCCGGGCCAAAGAAGGCTTCAGAATATTGGCGGCATCCATCGATCCTTCGGCCGCTCCGGCCCCGACCAGTGTGTGGATCTCATCAATAAAGAGGATCAGCTCTCCGTCGGATTCCGCCACCTCTTTTACAACGGCTTTAAGCCTCTCTTCAAATTCTCCGCGGAATTTCGTGCCTGCAACCAGCGCTCCCATATCGAGTGCTATGATCCGCTTGCTCTTGAGCCCCTCCGGAACATCCCCCTTGACGATCCGAAGCGCCAGTCCTTCGGCAATAGCTGTTTTGCCAACTCCCGGCTCACCGATCAGGACCGGATTGTTTTTCGTCCGCCTCGACAAAATCTGCATCACCCGACGGATCTCATGCTCCCGGCCGATTACCGGGTCGAGCTTGTTTTTTTCCGCTTCTTCATTCAGATCACGTGCATACTTGTTAAGTGCATCATATCGGCTTTCCGCGTTTGGATCATCTGCTTTCTGTTTACCACGTACATCTTTCATCGCATTAAGTATTTGTTCTTTGGTAACTCCATTCTCGCTAAGCAACCGACCCGTATCACCAGCCTGGCCGGCCAAAGCGATCAGGATATGCTCCGAACTGACATACTCATCTCCCAGATCAGAAGCTTCGTTTCGGGCTCTGTCAAACAACTCTTTGGATGCGTTCGAAAGATATTGCCCAGAAACCGAAGCTCCTTTAACCACCGGCAATTTTTCAATCATCTCTTCCAGTTTCTCCCTGATCGGCTGAACTTTGACACCCAACTTGTTCAAAATCGAATTGACAATATTGTCACTGTCATTCAGCAGTGCCATTAAAATGTGGGAAGGCTCTACTGCCTGATGGTTCTCATTCTGTGCCAACTCCAGAGCCGCCTGAACCGCCTCTTGCGCCTTGATTGTAAATTTATTGAAATTCATGATCGATTCTCTTTACTGTATTCCGTGTCCTGTTTTTTGTATCGTTACATACCATGAACAGCCAATATCGTACCGAATGGCTATTTATGCCTTTCTTACAGCACCGATATTGATACCTATGACGTTTTTGCCATTTCAGTCAAATTTTTCCACCGGTAACGTCAGATATAATTCAAATTGACAGGAACGTAATCACTACACTGCTTCTCTAACCGATTTTCAAAGATGATGAATAAGAGTTTCAACAACTTGACAATTCAGTTAAAAAAAGGCGACATCACCAGTCAGCCGGATACCGATGCGATCGTAAACGCAGCCAATGCCGAACTCAAAACAGGCGGAGGTGTCGCCGGTGCCATACATCGTGCAGGTGATCCGGAACTGGAACGGCAAACCCGTCCGTTTGCCCCCATCTCTCCAGGTGAGGCAGTCATCACCGGAGCGCCCAACCTGCCCAACAAACATGTCATCCACTGCCTCGGCCCGGTGTATGGCAAAGATGAGCCATCCGAGCAACTGCTGGCAGACTGCTACCGAAATGCACTGAAAAGAGCAGAAGAGAAGAACCTGAAATCGGTCGCTTTTCCGGCGATCTCAACCGGAGCATTCGGTTACCCGATGGAAGAGGCGGCCAGGGTAGCATTTCAGACGTTGATCGATGAAGCTGAAAATTTCAATTCGATCGAGTGGGTGCGATTTGTACTGTGGGGAGATGATGCCTACAAGATCCACGAAGAGGTGCTGAGTAGCATCGAATAGCTGATTAACCGATCTGTAATAGCGACACCAGCTACCCGGACCCGTAAATCTCGTTGATCACTCCGGCAATACGAACTCCTGCCTGGAGAAGCCGCTTTTCAACTATGTCAAAGTTGTAGTACCGATACTCCCATCCGAGCCGCAAATTGTCCGGCAGATCATACACCCTGTCCCGCCAGGATTTTGACTCCATGG
>SLKI01000094.1 GCA_007134695.1 Balneolaceae bacterium | reverse complement strand
TTCAGCTTTCAGCTTTCAGCTATCAGCTTTCAGCTCCCTTAAAAAGGCCAAAACACCGGCACCAGCAGCACCGTCACCAGCAGGGCCAGCAAATTCAGCGGCAGCCCGATCCGTAAAAAATCCCGGAATTGATAACCGCCCGCACTAAACACCATCAGGTTGGTTTGATAGCCGATCGGTGTGGCAAAACTGGCCGAAGCGGCAAACATAATGGTCATCACAAATGGCATATAATCCACACCCAGTCCACCAGCGATGCTCAGAGCGATCGGGAATACCAGCACGGCTGCTGCATTGTTGGTGATCGTTTCGGTCAGCATCCAGGTTATCAGGTAAGTGGCGATCAATGCCATATGGGGATAATCTCCTACAAACCCGATAAACCCACCCGCCAGCGTCTCAGCTACTCCGGTCACCTGCATCGCATTCCCGATACCCAGTGCGGCTGCAATCACAATCAAAACCTGCCAATCGACACCGCTCCGAGACTCGCTGGCACTGGCACAGCCGGTAGCCAGCATGGCGCCCGCCGCCAAGAACGAAGCCTGGAACATCGTCAGGATGTTACTGGTAGCCAGCAACACCATCCCGCCGAGAATGCTCCAGGCGATCCAGCTTTTCTTGTAGTTGATTCCGCTGTTGTGCGATAGTGTGCTGACCAGCAGAAAATCGTTGGAGTATTTATAGCGGTCGGCAAAATTTCGGGGAGCCTCCATCAGCAAAATATCTCCCGTTTTCAAAATAATGTCCCCCACTTTCTTTTTGATCCGCTCGCCCCGGCGGGATACGGCCAAAACCACAGCGCCATACTGGTTCCGAAATTCACCCTCCCGGATGCTGCTCCCGTTCAGGGGATTGCTCTGGGAGATCACCGCCTCAACCAGGTGCCGGTCCCGGCGTGGGGTATCGAGCTTGAAAACCTGGTTGGTTGCGGGCCGCAGGCCGGGGATCTTCTGTATATCCACGATCGAATCGACCAGGCCAGTGAATACAAGACGGTCGCCGCCGCGGAGCTGTTCGTCAGGATCAACAGCCGCCAGAATGGTACCGTCCCGAATAATCTCCGCCAGAAAAAGTCCCGGCAGATTTCTCAGATCAGCCGATTCGATCGATTCGCCGGTCAGCGGCCCACCCTCATCAACAATCATCTCGATCGTGTACTCCCTGGTGTTCTCAAACGAGGCGAGAACCGATTTGCCTTCGGGCAGCAGTTTTCGACTCACCAGGAGCAGGTATCCGCCGCCGATCAGGGCAAGGGGGATACCTACATATGCCGGGTCAAACATATTGAGCGAAACATCACGCTCCTGGATCAGGAGTCCATTGACGATCAGGTTGGTGCTGGTGCCGATCAGCGTACAGGTACCACCGAGGATCGCCGCATAACTGAGCGGAATAAGCAGCTTGGAGACCGGTATGTTATATTTTTTCGCCCACTCCTGTAGTGCAGGGATAAAGGATGCGACGATCGGAGTGTTGTTCAAAAAAGCGCTCATCCCCATTACCGGAGAGATGATTTTTGCCTGCGTTCGCCACATCTTGCCCGGCTTTCCCAGCAGTTTCTGAATGATAAACTGAATCGCGCCGGTCTCCTTGAGTCCGATCGCCACCACATAGAGCGCGGCGACGGTGAGCATCCCTTCGTTGGAGAATCCAACCAGTGCCTCGGCCGGTGTGGTAATTCCGAGCACGACTATCACCGTCAGCACTCCCAGGAACACCACATCAGGCGGGTAGTTCTTGACAGCCAGTGCAAAGAGTGCACCGGCGAGAAGAAGCAGAATGATCAGTCCGGAAAGTTCCACCAGGATGGAGATTTAATTATGGATGATTTTATGGCGTATCTCATTGTTTAGTAATTAATCCGGATCGGGTGAGATGCAGGGGCCGCAGGAATCTCCGGCTCTTCGAAACACTGCTGTTACCGTCTGATCGTCCCAGATCGTGATATCTCGCCCTTCACGAGTCGGGTTGTCGGCGCTGCAGAACTGAAAATCCTCTCCCTGCCAGAAACAGAAATTCCATTCCGGATCGGCGGCAGCTTCGAGCCGCACAACGGCACCTCGCTGGTAATCTTTATCCGGATTGTAGATCGCCGGCCCGCCATCAAATCCGGAGCGTGCGCCAACGATCTCCTGATTGATAATTTCCCCGCTGCCTTCGATCTGAATCGTCAACGAATACTCCTGCCAATCGTAAAAAGCGACTGCATGGGTATTTTGCCGGATTTCGAACGTATAGGGATTCTCATCCGAAGAAACATCTCCCACCCATTGGATAAATTGGTAATTCACTGACTGTATCGGATCAATCGATGTAGAGAGAGTTACCCGGCTGCCTTCTTCATATTGTCGGCTGCTCGGTTCAGCGGAGGCAACCTCCTCGGGATGGGTCTGTACGGTCAATTCAAATACTTCCGTCTGGCCCAGCATTTCGCATCCGGCAAGTATCAGGCCCAGAATACAGGCAGCGATCGTATAAGTAGTGATTCGGTCCATCTATCGGTTCGTTGTTGTTTGCGAAAATGTAAGGAAGTTCACTTCAAATATTCAGTTACAAATCAGTTGCCTTATTTGCCGGGCAGAAATCACGAAATGCCTGAACTTTATCAGGCCAGGGCTAAAAAACATATCTCACAGAAAACTGTAACTGCAAGTTAGACATATCGTCCATGACACGATCCTCCCAGTCGATTCCATACGTCCCATATCCAAACCGGCCGTAGTTATACGCTTTTGTCCACTTGATATGTCCGGTCAGAAATATCGGCCCGGCCTGATAGAGAAACCTGGACCCTAAATTGATCCGGACGGGATGCCGCCATTTATCTCCGGCCCACCTGGGGCCGTGCAGTTGGTTGTACTCGTAGTGAAAGTGTTCATTGTCGACCCACCGCTGGATAAACAGGCCGAAACGGGAGTTCTCTGTGTAGGCATCCATACCCAAATAGATACTGTTGGAGCCCGGCCCGATTGCGGCACCCAGCACCTGCCCCCGATTGGTATGACCCTGTCGGATCACCTCGTGAGTATAGAAATAGGACTGGTCTCGCAGTTCGTCGATCCGGCCCGGAGTCATCTGGGTGTACTCAAAATTGAAACCGAGAAACTCAATGATGTCGACCGATGGCAGGGGGACGAGGTTTTGAAAACCGATCGAATACCCGCTGTCGTGCCGTATTTGTGTAAACAGGTCTCGCCAGTCCCAATTCCTGCTCTCCCGATAGTATTCTCCATAGATCTCCATATGCTGCTCCGGCCAGACCCAACGGGCATAGAGCGTGGAAAGATGGTTTCTGGGTTTCCGCTCTTCGGCAGTTCCTCGTACGGCTTCCAGATTTTTTTCCAGGAATGGGTCGAAAATGACAAACAGATCCTCGCCCGACAGCCCGCTTTCATCGATGTAAAAATGGAATGCACGGGTGAATCCTACATGGAGATGTGGGATCCATTCAGGGGAAAAAGCGATATTAACAGCGTTCATAAAACGTGTCTGCTGCTCCTGGTTGGTCGGGTTCGACGGTTCGGCGCTATTTTGGTTTGCTGATCCGGCTGCATCATAAGTTGACATGGCGGGAGCGATCTGGCCAAAAGTACCGGTGCCGCCCGGATTTGAGAGGTCGTAAGGGTCCGGGTTAGACCGATCAATAACGTCCGGTTCGAACCATTCGGAGTCTTCTGGCCAGCCGCCCATCCAGCGGAATTCAAACGACCCGGCATAGGGAACCACCAGCGGAGAGCGTGTTCCGATAAAGATGTGAGGGACCCCGGGGGCGTTATTGCTCATCATCAGCGGATATTGGACTGCCCCGCCCCACCAGAGCGGTTCTGTGCTGAAGCCGGCTTCAATGGCGTTATAGTGAAACCGTAGTGAGGAGTGGCCTCTGTCGTTTGTCCAGAACGGGTCGGGGCCGAATCGAAACGGCCTGTCGATTCGGTCGTAAATCGCTTCGGCAACATAACTGAGTTCACCATCATCGTTGCGGGGGACAAACCTGGGTGCCACAAATTCATTATTCTGCTGGTAAACCAGTTGGGGACGGAAGGTTAAAGTGACATACTCTCCGGCCAGATAGAACCCGCCTGTGAACTCGGTATTTATCCCTTTCCCATACCAGGCTGCTGCATTATTCTCCCCGAATGGAAGAGTAGAGTTGGTGGTTGTCTGAGTCACCGGCTCATAGAAACCCAGTGTAAATCCCCTCCCGAGTTCAAATTCCGGAGGAGCGATTTTCCGGTTCCACCATCCCGGCCGTCCCTCCGCTGCATCCATGTAGATGTCGTACACCCTGTTCCAGACCGGCCGGTTGACAAATGATGTGGAGAGGCTGTCGTTAAGCAGCTGTTGTATTCGCAGTTGTTCCTCTCTCAAGTCGCCGACCGGAACCGTCTGAGCGTCCAGCGTTCGGTTGAGGGCCGGGCCAAATACCAGAAACAGCAGGGCCAGAGGTACCAAAATGCATTTTGCGGCTCGGGTTTTAAGCCCGGGCTGCGCTATCCGACAGGTTCGATACGGCCCGTCGTTCTTATGCGGTTGAGCGGCCCGTTCCGATCCACTGCAATTCGTACTGTCAACCGATATGTGAAAGAGTCCTATCAAAACAGGTATCGGATTGAAAGTTGAAATTGAATGTTGTGCTCATCGTCCCTGACCCGATCCCCCCAGTCCATGCCGGAAATGCTGCTGTATTCATAGCGTCCGTAGTTGAACGCCTTGGTCCACATGAGCTTACCCTGCAGATAGAAGGGGCCTGGCCCCCAGAGTGCACGTACTCCCAGGTTCAGGTTTACTCGATGATAATAGATATCACCGTCGCCCCAGGGGCGATCCTGGCCGGTATTGAAACGGTAGTGAAAATGATCATTTTCCACCCACCGCTGGCCAAATATACCTACCTGGTAATCATCTTTATAGCCGTCCAGTGACAGATAGAAACTGCTTGATGCGGGACCGATCGCAGCTCCCAGGACCTGGCCCCGGTTGGTATGCCCCTGAAGGATTCTGCTGTGAGTATAGTAATAGGTTTGCCACCGGACCTCATCGAGGCGTGATGGAGTCAGATTGGTCGCTTCCATATTCATTTTCAAAAAATCGAGCCTGGGGACAAAAAAGATCTTCTGGAAGCCAAATGAATAACCGCTGTTATGGTGGGGCTGCATCAGAAAATCCCGAAAGTCGTAGCTGTGATCTTCCCGGAAAAATTCACCATAAATTTCGGCATTGGCACGGGGGAAAAGCCATCTCAGATAGATGGAAGCAGCCTGGTCTACATTGGCACGTCCGGTCACCTCCGGGTCGTCAGGCCTGGGCGGTGAAGTGCGGGGAGATTCAAAAATGATGCGGATATGCTCCCAGGAGACACCTTCCGGGATCTGCATGATGTAGGCCCGGGTTAAACCGAGATAGAGGCCGGGGAGCGGTGCCGGAGACCAGGAGAAGTTGATGGCGTTGATAAAGCGTTCACTGACCGGCTGCCTCGGTACAAACCATTCGGAATCTTCCGGCCAGCCCATCATCCAGTTGAATTCGATCTCCCCGAACCAGGGGATGCGTACCGGCGCCCGGGTGCCGGCAAAAATGTGTTGCACTCCCGGTGCGTTATTACTCAGCATCAGAGGATAATGGACGGCTCCACCCCACCAGAGCGGTTCGGATGATGCGCCGAACTCGAACTGTTCATAGTGAATCCGAACCGAAGAGTGGCCGCGGTCAAACGTCCAGAACGGGTCGGGTCCAAAGCGGTATGGGGCATCGATCCGGTGGCCGATCGCTTCAGCTTCGAAGAGTCTCTCACCATCGGGGCCGGTACCGATAAAGCGCGGCCTTCGGAAGCGTACATTTTGTTGGTAGACAATTTGCGGCCGGAATGTGAGGGTTGCGTATTCGGAGGTGATAAAGAAGCCGCCCTGCAGATCGGAGGTAATGCCCCGGCCGTGCCAGGCTGCCGCGTTGTTTTCACCGACAGGCAGGTGGGAGTTGATCGTGCTTTGCAGAAAAGGCTCAAACAGTCCAAAAGAGAAACCATGCCCCAGATCCATTTCATAGGGCTCCAGTTTGCGGTTCCACCATCCCGGCCGCCCTTCCGCCGCATCCATATAGGTGTCATAAACCCGGCTCCAGACCGGACGGTGGACAAAAGAGGTTGTCAGCGAATCGTTAAGTAGCTGCTGGAGACGAAGCTGATCTTCCCGCAGGTCGCCAATCGGAACGGTCTGAGCCGTAGCAGAAATTGGCAGAATCAACCAGATGAAGACAGGAAGAAAGAGGAAACACCCCCTGTACACCTTTTGAACCATCTTGCTGGGTTTGCGGTTACTGTTTCCCCGCGTTGAAAAGCGTAATGCTCTCTGCAACAGGTGTAACTTTGACGAATCCTGAATTTAAATTATTACAAGGGTAAAAAAAACCGCATGCACGCACCGGAAACTTCTAATTAAAATTCGGGTATCATGAAACAGCAGGAAGTACGTTAAACAAGCCTGTCAGAGATGATTCTGAACCCGATTCACGGCTTGTATTGATCCAAATAAAAGTCGTATTATTCACGCTTGAGAAACAGTAAGATCCATGATCGATTTTAGGCAATGAACGAAGAACACACCTCACCCGAAAAGAATACGGAGTTGCAGGAAGAGGCAGGAGGAATCGCAACAACAACCGATACTCCCGCAGATCTGAATGAAGGAGAGAAGAGCTCCCGGAGTATTAACGAAATTGACCTGCTGGATATCCTGACCCAGATCTGGGCAGGCAAAAAGAAGATTCTGCTGATAACGGCTGTTTTCACGGCATTTGGCCTGTTTCACTACCATTTCGGGCCGGAAGATTACCAGTCTGAATCTGTTCTGATTCAGGAGACTGAAGGGGGAGATGCCGGCACGCTGGATATACTTTCCCGGCTGGGGGGTGGTTTTAACGTGCCGACGGGCGGTGCTGTATCAGCGACAGCGAGGGGATATGCCCCGCCGCCCTTATTCCTTTACAGGGATATTATCTCGAGCACCGGATTTCTGCAGGATCTGATCCACAGGGAGGTAGAATTTGAAACACTTGGCGGTGAAGTTAGTCTCTACACCTATTTTAACGAGTATGAAGAGCCCCCGGTTCGGGATCAAGTGTATGATGTTGTATTGGACTATACGATCAAGCTGCCGATCACCATTTTTCGCGGTATCACCCGGGGTGTGCGTAATCTGTTCCGGGGCGAAGCGGAAGCCTCGAACCCGTCAGGTGAAGAGATGCAGGAACTGGAACCCGTTGTTCTGGATGAGCGGCTTCGGGATGTTTCACGCCGGGAAAATCGGGTGATGAACGCTATGAGAGAACGAGTCGACCTCAATATCGGGTCCGGGTTGACAACGATCCGGGTCCGGCTGCCCGACCCCAAAGCAGCCGCACTGGTTAACGCTTATCTGATTGAGCACATCCAGGAGTATATGACCAACTATCGGGTCGAGAAAGCGCGCGATAATCTGGAATTTGTATTGGAATCGCATGAACGGGCGCGGGAGCGGTATGAAGAGGCCCAAATGGCGCTGGCCGATTTCCAGGATGCCAATGTAAACCTGACTTCACAGCGTGCCAGAACCCAGCTTGAATACCTGCAGAACGAGCGGAACCGGCTTTTCAACGTGTATAATACGCTATCGGAGCAAGTGGAGCAGGCGCGGCTAACCCTGCAGCAGCAGACTCCTGTCTTTAACGTACTCGAGAAACCGAATGTACCGGAAAACCCTTATACCGGAGTCTCTGAATTTATCCTGATCTTCTCCATCATTCTCGGGATTTTAACGGGAATCGGATGGGTCCTGTTCCGAGATGCGATTTACAAACTGATTGCGCGTTATCGAAGATAATAGTGATATCGTTCAAGACGGCTGCGGAACTTAAATTCGGGAAAGTGTACCTTTTCTGATAACTTGAATATTGCAAGTGCTTCTCATTTGACCTGCATGCATGATTGATTCCCTAAAGAAAATTTTCAAACTGTTCCCCGGAAAAGACCGGGTCAAACTGCTGATCCTCTTTTTCATGATGCTGGTCTCTTCATTTCTTGAAGTACTGGGGATCAGCGTCATACCAGCTTTTGTAGTGGCAGTTGCAGAGCCTGACAGGATACTTGAATTAAATATCGTAGGTGATTTTCTGAAATCTATTGGAATCACCTCCTCGGAATCCCTGGTCATTTATGGTGCGATTCTGCTCATCGTGGTCTATATCACAAAAAATGTTTACCTGGTCTTTTACCAGTATCTGAAAAAGAAGTTTGTCGCTAACCGGGGGGTCTATCTTCAAAACCGCATTTTCAAAGCCTACCTGACGGCACCCTATACGTTTCACCTTCACCGCAACTCGGCAGAGACCCTGAGAAACGTTACAGCCGAGGTAAACAAAGTGATAAACGGTACCATATTGCCATTTATGGATGTGGCTCTGAAAGTGACCATGTTCGTATTTATCATCGGTACTCTGATGTACCTTGAGCCTTTGATTACCCTGGCCACCATTCTGCTGCTGGGGGTATGCGGTTATTTCTTTTTGAGGTTGACTCAGGAGAAGACACGCGACTATGGTCGAAAAGACAGAAATGCAAGAAAAAGCATGAATAAAGTCGTACTTCAGGGGCTGGGCGGATTCAAGGATTCACGGGTCCTTGCAAGAGAGAAGATGTTTTTAAAGCAGTATGACCATTATGCGAAAATCAGCCGCACCGCATCTATCTTCAAGGCAGTCGTCAAGAGCATGCCCAAGCCGATCATTGAAACGCTGCTGGTGGTCGGAATTTTGACGATTACACTGATTATGGTATGGGAAGGCCGGACGTTTACCTCAATCATTGCAATCCTGACCTTATTTGGTGCTGCAGCGGTAAAACTGATGCCGATTTTTAACAACGTCATCAATGATATTACAACGATCGGTTTCAGTGCTCCTTCAGTTGATGCAATCTTTGACGATATTCATTACTTGGAAAACGAAGAGAAGGAGTTTCGAAAAAAAATCCTGACGGAGACTGAAACCCTGGAACTCAAAGAGAAAATCGAGTTTGAAAACCTGAGCTACCATTATCCCGACTCGGATGAGCAAGCCATTCGAGATGTTTCCCTGTCGATACCGAAAGGTCATGCTGTGGCATTTGTCGGTCCTTCAGGTGCCGGGAAAACGACACTGGTTGACGTTGCTCTTGGCCTTCTTGAGCCACAGAAAGGCCGGATATTGATTGATGGAGTAGATATTCAGGATAATATCCGGGGCTGGATGAAAAATATCGGTTATATCCCACAGTCGATCTATTTGCTGGATGACCGGATCAGCCGGAATATTGCATTCGGAATCCCCGACGACGAGGTGGATCAAGACAAATTGTGGCGAGCTATCCGGGCAGCCCAGCTTGAAGAGTTGATCGATCGCCTCCCTCATAAAGAGAAAACGCGTGTCGGAGAGCGTGGTGTACGGCTTTCAGGCGGCCAGCAGCAAAGAATTGGGATAGCGCGGGCACTGTATAATAACCCGCAGGTTTTGATCATGGATGAGGCGACGTCTGCACTCGATAACATCACGGAAAAATTTGTGATTGATGCGATCGAAAATCTCCGGGGAGACCGGACCATTATTATGATCGCCCACCGGCTCACAACCGTAAGAAATTGCGATACGATCTATCTGATGAATGAGGCCCTTATTACGGATCAGGGATCTTATGATGAGTTGCTTGCCAACAGCGAAGAGTTCAGGAAAATGAGTCTCGTTGAGGATTAAGGAGATTCCATCGATTCCATGAATACAAATTTGAAGAATAGTTCGACTTCCAGTCAGCCAGGGCCGGATGATCGACAGTGGCGGGCATTCTATGTAAAACCTCGTCATGAAAAAAAAGTATCCAGCCGACTGGATGAATCAGGTTATGAGGTCTATTGCCCATTGAGAGAGGCAAAGGTCAAATGGAGCGACCGCTGGAAAAAAGTAAAAAAACCGCTCATCAACGGATATGTATTTGCCCGAGTTTCGGAACGGGAGCGGCTGGAGGCGGTCAAAGATCCGGGGGTTCTGAGAACCGTATTCTGGAAAGGGGAACCCGCCCGGATTCGTGACGAAGAGATTGAGACGATGAAAAAACTCCTTGAGTTAGGTGGAGAAGCCAGGGTGGATTCTTTGAAGCCCGGCGACCGGGTCAAGGTTACAGAAGGCGGTCATACATTGGGGATTAAAGGCCTGGAGGGGATCGTTGTTCAGGACAAGGGGAGGACGGTATCCCTCCACCTGGAAAGCTTACGTATGCAGCTCTCTGTTACGCTTCCATCTCAGATGGTGACCAAAATCGAAAAAGATGGACCTGGTGAAGCTTCCTGAAACTTTCAGGCGGTACAAATGAGTATCATTAATACTCAAAATTGAGTACTTTTGCCCATGTTAAGCTGAGCAATGGGACTCAGGGAGGCGAAGCTGTGTTTAATTGTGCCGAAATCCTCATTTATCTACGACAGAACCTGTTGGCCGATATCTTCTGCAGATCTCGCTGCCTTACTTCCGGCGGGCTGCCTTACTTCCGGCAGTAAACCATTCCATCACTGAACCACTCTTTTTAAATATACGCCTTACAATATTTAAATGAGATCGAAATTCTTCATAACTGACGAGGGATTCGGGCCGATCGTCCGGCAAAGTGCGATTATTGAGGAGTTGGTCAAACTGGAACCGTCACTCGAGATAACTCTGCAACTGGATCGATTCTATAAAGAAGCTCAGCATATTATTCCGGGGATCAATTACCGCCGGCAATTCAATAATATCATCTGGCACAAAAATGAGGATGGAACCCCGGACTTCCATTCGATACGTAAATACTATTCCGGGTATCAGGAGATCTCGAATCAATACCTGAAAGAAGAACCCTCTCTGGCATCCTGCGATTTTATCGTGTCCGACTTTGTCTATGAAGCATTTGAAGCGGCCCGGCGGGACGGGATTCCATCGTATGGTGTTTCCCACTTTACCTGGGACTGGTTTTTCAGCAAGATGTATCCGCCGCCCATCCCCGGTGATGTAATTCGCATGATGATGGAGCGGGCTTCGATGGCGAGGATCCTCTTTTTTCCACCCTTTACACCTCGAGAGATCACCGAACACTACCGGGAAAAAGTGGTGGAAGTTCCGCTGATTGTTCGCAAACACAGGGCCAACCATCTGGAACTCCAAAACAAAAAACCCAATATCCTGATGATGGATAGCGGTTCACGGCTGAACCGGCTTGCCATGGAACAGATTGTTGCTCAACTAACAGAACTGGATTCCTATCATTTCTATCTGCCCGGTCATTATGATGCGGAAGCAGATAACATTACTACCTTGCCGGAAAACGATCTTCTGGTCGACTATATCGGCAAAATGGATCTTGTTGTCAGCCGTGCTGGTTTCAATACCATTACCGAATGCATCGCCTACCGGACTCCCATGCTGTTGTTCGGCGAAATTTTAAATGCCGAGATGCGGGAGAACACCCACTTTGTTAAAGAGCAGGGGCTGGGCTCATTCACATCTCTTGAAGTTTTAAAAAATCAGCCTGAGAAAGTATTGGGCGATCTTTTCGACGGCGAGTACCCTGTGTTAAAAAGAAACATGGACGATCACGATATCCGTGTTGACGGCGCCCGGGTGGTGGCGGAAAAAATACTTGACGATATCCATTGATGATAACCCGTATTCAGCTTAAAACGGAGATCGGGCGGCAGATTTACCTTGCAGGTGATCCGCATATGGCATACCTGCTGCAAGCTGCGGAAAAGTGGGGGCCTGATGAGATCGAATTTGACGCTTCCGAATTACCGGAAGATCAGGTACGTGAGATTTCGGGTTACACCAAAAAGAGAATCATGACCGATCCGGACGATCAATTCCGGGGAAAAGTGATCCAGGTCAGCGACCGCAATCCGTTGTTGATGCAGCAGGAGTGGAATTGGCTGTTTAACTGCAAATCTGACGCGGAATTAACTGATGAAGGCCGTGTCGTCGCCCGGGTTCTTTTTCCGGCTGATGAGGGCCGTACTACACGCAGGCTCGAGGAGAAGATCACTCGCCTCGATCTGAAACATAAAGAGGATCGTGTAATGGCGGATGCGGTGATCAAAGCGGGCCTCTACCCGGTCCGGCCGGTACGTTACATGCCAGACTACAGAGTCCACAATGCGTTTGATGAGAAGCGGCCGGACAAACCCGGCCTGCTGTTCAGTGCTCCCTGGTCGTTTTTACCGGAAGAGGTTAGAGGGGAGTTTGAGAAGAGATTTAACGTTACCTACGCATATCAAGCACCTGAAGAAGTGACAAGAAAGCTTTTGTCCGGGAAGTCGATATGGGTGACCGGCACCTGCCCTCCCTACAAAATCGGCCGGGATCTGATCGCTTCAGGAGACCGGCTTGAACTGATTGCGACACCGTCGACAGGGACCAATCATATTAACGTCAAATCCGCCGAAGAGCTTGGAGTTCGAGTTTGCAGTATTAAAACGGCGAAGTTTCTGGATACCATCCACGCCTCGTCCGAGCATACGTTCGGGTTGCTTCTCGCCATGATCAAGCAGATTCCGTTTGTCTCCGGAGAAGCCCGATGGGGCCACTGGCGGGAGAGGGAGAAGGAGTTCAGGACGATCGAGCTGCTCGGTCGGACGATCGGACTGATCGGTTACGGACGGATCGGGAGCAACATGGCTCGCTACTGCAATCAATTCGGGATGAAGATCCTGGCGTTCGATCCGTTCAAGAGGATCGACGAACCCTTTGTGGAACAGGTGGAGAGCAGGGAGGAACTTCTGGAGCGTTCCGACATCGTTTCGTTACACTACCATCTGGACGAAAAGACTAAAAATTCGTTTGGCAGAAAAGATTTCGAACAGATGAAAAAGGGTTCCTACTTTTTAAATACAGCCCGGGGGGAACTGGTTGATGAAGCGGCGATGCTGGAGTTTTTGGAAACGGGTCATCTGAAAGCGGCAGCAGTAGATGTGATCAGCGGGGAGGATGAGCCCGGAAAGTGGGGCCATCCCGTCATCCGGTATGCCCGGGAACATCACAACCTGATCGTTACACCCCATACGGCCGGCCTTACGGTTGATTCGGAATCGAAAGCGGCGGTAGAAATTCTCCGTGAGATCGACCAGGCACTAGCAGAGCGGGAGTTGCAGAATAAAACCAAAAACTCTGGCAGCATCGGGAATGCTGCTTCTGACAAAAGATGACGGGCAATCCAAACTTAGAACAGAATACATTTGTGGTTGTTCAGGCGAGGATGGGCTCAGAACGGCTGCCCGGGAAAACGATGAAGCTTTTAGGCGGACGGCCGATGCTGGCCTACCTGATTGAGACGATCCTGACCCGTTTCCCGGCAGATCGAATTGCCCTGGTCACGTCCCGGAACCCGGAAAACCGGGTAATTCGCGAATACGCCTCAAAGCGGAAAATCTGGTGTTATAGCGGTTCAGAGCAGGATGTGGCTTCCCGATACCTGGCAGCCATTCAACAGATGCCGGAAGCCGGCTACTTTTTTCGAATCTGCGGCGATACTCCCTATTACGATCCGGAACTATTTGACACAGGACATAAAGAGATTCGCGGCCGATCGATCGATTTTGTCTCCTCCATGCCTAACCGGGGCTATCCGATGGGGTGCAACCTGGAGCTGTTTCGCAGTTCACTATTTGAAGAGCAGTACAAAAATTTCGATTCGGCACAGCATAAAGAGCACGTCACCTCCTTTTTTTATGAGAGGCTCGATGAGTTCGATCACAAACTGGTTTCCTGCCAGATTCCCGGATACAACTACGACGACTATAAGTTCAGCGTCGATACAACGGAAGATTTCGAGATGGCAGCAGCGATGCTGGCCCGGATGAATTACGAGCCCTGGCGCTATTCACTCGAAGAGAAATTCGACCTGCAGAAATCGATCAAAACAACCTCAACACTGAATTAGTATAAACTTCGAATAGATTCTCATGTTTATCATTTCCGAAATATTTCCTCAGCACAGCGGCAGCCTCGGCACGGCCGAACAGATGATCCTGCAATCCAAAATGGCGGGGGCCGATGCGGTCAAAGTCCAGCTCTATACGGCTACCCAATTTGGAGCAGACCGAGCTTATCTGGAGCTCGATTATGAAGGGTTGAAGCGATTGAAGAACTATGCCGACCAGGTGGGGATCGAGCTGTTTGCTACTCCGTTTACAGAAGAAAAGCTCGACTGGTGTATGGATTTGAAGCTGCCTTATCTGAAAGTGGCTGCTCGGATGCATGAGGAGATGCCGGAGCTGGTCTCCCGCATCATGGAAAAGAATGTCCCGACATTTGTGTCGGTGCCGGAAGATTACAACACCGATAATCTGAAAATCCATGATCACGCAACCTATCTCTACTGTATTCTCAAGTATCCGACGCGCCTGGACGAAGTGAGTATGCCGGATTTCGAAAACTCCATTTTTGATGGAATATCAGACCATACTCTCGGCAATGCTGCAGCACTGTACGCATCAGCACACGGTGCAACTCATATGGAGAAGCATTTCACACTTCGAAAATCGTTTCAGTACAAGACGGAAAAAGCGCATCTGGGGTCGATGACGGCCGACGAACTGGCCGATCTGAAAAACACAACCCGGGAATTTGAGATCCTTCGAGACGCAATACGTGAAAACAACCCTGTAAAAAGAGCTTGATCCTATCTGCGCAAATGCCGACATAAAACAGATCCTCTATCTGCCGATAGAGACCAAGGTTCGGGATCTGGAGCCCAACCTCTTGTTGGCGTATGAAGCCGCAAAACGGGGCTATGAAGCTGTTGTGGGCCCGAAAGCGGAAATCAAACAGTATGCCAGGCATCAGGGAAGCGGGATCTACCTGTTCAAGCATTGGGAATCGGTATTTCCCTATCCGTTTGACCATGAAAATCGGAACCGCTATTTCTATATAGGATTTCATCCGGAAGGCCTGGTTTTTACCGAGGAACGTTTCCGGAACTATATGAATGTACCCGGTAAATCGGAGAAGCTGGACCTCAACCTTGTTTACGGTAAAGTCCAGAGAGAACTTCTGCTGGACGAAAATCCACTTTTGGAGGGGATGGTACACGAAGTGGGTCACCCCCGGTTCGACCTGTTAAGGCCCGAGTATCACCATATCTATCAAAAAGAAGTACACCGTCATCAGCGGAATCATGGCCGGTATATTCTGATCAATACCAATTTTACACCCGGGAACCCCGGAAAGTTTTATGATGCGGGATACTTGGAGAGAAAGAACCGGGAAAGTATTGAAAAGTGGGGCAAACCCCTCTCTGAAGAGCAAAGAGAATATCTCTCCAGACGTGTGGACTATTTTGCAAAACTGTTTGATCTCTATGTGAAGATGGCCGAAGAACTTGCAAAGTCGCTCGACGGCGTCAAAGTGATTCTCAGGCCGCACCCGGGTGAAAATCACGACCATTACCGGGAGAAACTCAATGGTGTGGAGAACCTGGATGTACGATTCGAAGGGAACGTGATCAACTGGATTCTGGGGGCCGAGGCGGTGATTCAGACCGGTTGCACCACTGCAATTGAAGCGTGGGCTTCCCGAAAACCGGTCGTCCGGTATAACCCGCTCAAAGAAGCTGTCGATTTTGAGTCGGAGCTGCCCAACCAGTTCGGCCACCAGGCATCCGGCTTACATGAACTGCAGGACCTTGCTTCCAGAGTTGTATCCGGGGAGGTGTCGGACACATTCCAGGATCAGATTCCGGCTGCAAAACCCTATATAGACAGTATCGACGGAGTCCGGTCAACGGGCCGGATTCTGGATATCATAGATCAGTCTCTTCAGGCGAAGACCGGCCGGCAGACTACCTCCAGATCTGATATACGTGAATATTATCCTTTGTCGAAGAGACTGGAGGAGGCACGATTCAAACTGGTCCGATATGTACAGACGCGGAATGGATTGATGAAGTGGCGCCATGGGGAAGAGAAAGCGATTCAAAAAGCGGCAAAATACCAGAAGTTCCCGGGATTGCCTGCAAGCACCGTCCGAACGTTCTTCAAAAAATTTGCAAAAACGGACGGTAAGCCTGAACACAGGGAGTTGAAGATAGACAGGGTGGACTTCGATACATTTATCATCCGGAACCGGAACAAAACCCTTCCATGATTACTTTCTCGAAAGATTTTAAAAAACGGGCAAGCCAGCAGCCCGACCGGACAGCGGTTGTAACAAGAGATGGCAGCAGTTCGCGCGAATACAGTTATCGCGAATTACAGGACCTGGTTGCCCGGTGCCATCATTGGCTGGAAAAAGAGCTGGAATTGAAACCCGGCGACTCACTGGTTTCCCTGCTGCCCAACAGTGTTGAGAAGATGGTGCTCTTTCTGGCGACCATTCGGGGCGGATATGGTTTTGCACCGCTGCCGCCCGAGGCAACAGCCAACGAAATAGATCGATGGCGCCGCATTGTCAATCCCTCGGTGTTTGTGATATCGGATGAGGCTTCTGAAACTTCGACAGAATCGGCCGGGACAACAGGGCCGGCTGGGAAAACAAGATCGACAGGACCGGATAAATCGGCAGAATCGACCGGAACGCCCGGTTCAGAAGAGCGTTTTAACGAGGCCGGTAGTTACTCCCGGCAAGAAGAAGAGGCCGATTGGGTCCGGGTCCGGATCGACGGCCGGTTTCGCCGGCTCGACAGATTCGACCTCGAAGGGCCAAAGCCGGCGGGCGGTGCCAAACTGTTTCTGTCGACAAGCGGTACGACCGGCGACCCGAAAGCGATCGTGATCGACAGCAACCGATTGTGGGAAAGCAGCAAAGGATTTGCACGTCAACTGAACCTGGACGGAAAACCCCTGCGTTTCTGGAACTATCTGCCGATGACCTATATGGGCGGGCTTCATAACTTATGTTTGATTCCTCTCAGTCTCGGCGGCAGTGTGTTTATCGACCGCCCCTTTAGTGCTTCGACCTTTCTACACTATTGGAAAGTGGTCGAACAGTACAGGATCAATGCACTTTGGTTTGTTCCCACGATCGTCCACGGGCTGTTGAAGATGGCGAAACGAACTTCCGGGGAAGTCAACAGAAAGAGGGGCGAAGAGATCGAAATTGCATTCCTGGGAACGGCTCCGATCCGCCTGGAGACCAAGCAACTTTTTGAAGAGACGTTTCAGATTCCGCTTTTAGAGAACTACGGGCTTTCCGAGACGACATTTATTACAACAGAAACCCATAACACGCTGGACAGGCGAACCGAGAGTAGTAAAGGATCGGCGTTCGATTATGCAGATATCGAGCTGAAATCTACAGGTGAAAACGGGGTCGAGGAGGCAAAAGAGATATGCGTTAAGACTCCCTATCTTTTTCTGGGTTATGTAGACGGGAATGGGCAACTGGACCCATCGCTTGATGACGAGGGGTTTTTCCGGACGGGAGACCTGGGTGAATGGAACCCACACGGCCAGCTTGTCATCACCGGACGGATCAAAGATATCTTGAAGAAGGGAGGTTACCTGGTCTCCCTGAGAGAGATCGAGCTGTTGGCCGAAAAACATGAACAAGTTGCCGAAGCGGCGGCCTGCAAAATTGACCACGAATTTTTCGGCGAGAGCTACAATCTCTATATTCAGCCGGCGGAATCGGCCTCTTCGGAATCTCTCAGGGATTCGGTTGAACAGTTTATTCAGCAGCACCTGATTAAATACAAGTGGCCGGAAGCGATCTACATCAGAGATCAGTTTCCAAGAACACGCAGCGGGAAGGTTCAAAAGCATCGGCTGATCGAGGAGACGTAAAACCTGTGACATGATACTCGGATTTGATCATTTATCGTATAGCAGCACCGACCTGGACCGCTCGGCGGAGAAGCTGAGAAAACTCGGTTATACAGAACAGTTTTCCGAAACAGGCCTGGAGAATTACCCGGTTAAAAAACCGCTTCTCGAAGAGTTCCAGCCCCTTCACGGACTTCGTTATTTCAAGCATTCAAACGGGTTTGCACTCGAGGCGACTTACTATCGGGATACCCCGGCAACATCGTCCGGGTTGTTCCAGATCGATCTGGAGAACCCGGAGATTATTTCTCTCCACACCCGCAGGCCGGATAAAGAGTACAGGTTTTGGACAAAAGGATTTGGTTTTAAGGAACAGGACGAAGGGAAATTGGCCTTCACAACTCCGGTTCCGCAGTGGAACTGCACCCTCCAATTGGTTAAAGATGATCGGGCCGGTGAAACGAGCTATCTGGACTCCAGCGGCTATCCCTGCATGGCCTTTCTGTGCACCCGGCTGGAAGAGGAGCTGAAAAATCTGCAGGAGGCGGGAGCTCATACTGTGGTTGATCCGCATCAGATCGAGGTAAACTCCAAACTGTTGACGCTGACCATGTTCCGGTCGCCTTCCGGGGCGGTGTGTGAACTGATACAAATCGATAAACAATAATGAACGATTCACCAAAAATTGATAAGTGGCTGATCGAGTGGTTCAAAGAACGGAACCAGGGATCTCTGCCGGAGACCGACAAGCCGCTCGAAGAGGAGAACTATTTTGAACTCGGCCTGATCGATTCGTTCGGTATTCTGGAACTGATTACCGAGATCGAAACGCATTACGGTATCGGGTTAACGCAGGATCATTTTGAGCAGCGACGTTTCTCTACACTCAAAGGACTGGCCGAAATTATTCGGGAAGAAGCTTCTGAAAATGGCACATTATAACCGATCAAGTTTTGCCGATGGATTGCGAGAGGCTGGCCTGAAGCCGGGAGATGTAGTGTTCGGGCATCACAATATCGGATTTTTCGGTATTCCGGAAGAGGGAAAAGAGCCGGAACGGATCGTCGACTTGATTCTGGAAGCATTTTTTGATGTGATCGGAGAGGAGGGAACCCTGGTGCTGCCGACGTTCACCTATTCGTTTCCGAAGGGAAAAGTCTACGATCCAGATCATTCACCGGGGATCGGCGGTGCCTTTACCGAGATGGTGAGGAAAAAACCGGAAGTTTATCGATCGCTTGACCCCTCTGTATCGGTTGCCGCCATCGGAGCGGATGCCCGTGGAATCACAGAGAATATGCCGGAAAACAGTTACGCTGCCGACGGGGTTTTTGGCCGGCTGCTGGACAGGGAGGCCAAAATCTGCAATATGAACCGGGATATCGGTACGACGATTGTCCACTATGCAGAGCGGGATGCAAAGGTTCCCTACCGGTTCGACAAAACATTTCACGGGACGATCCGGGTGGATGGTGAAGAGCGTGAAACAAAGAACACCATCTGGGTGCGCTACCTGCACGAGCAGACAAAGCCGGTTTTTGAGCCGATGGATGAGCTTGCCGAGGCCAGGGAGCTCTGCAGTAAGGTGGCGATCGGCCGAGGATTTGTAAAAGTAATGACCGCCAGAGATCAGTACGACCTTGTTGTGGACACCCTACCTGATCGACCCTGGTTTTTGACGGCAGCCGAGGTTACCGGACGGCCGCCCAAACTCGAGGAGTTTACCGAGGAGTTGATGTGAGTTTAGCTGATTGCGGTACCGGCAGTTCCGGGTACAGATGGATCGTCTTGTTAACTGAAGTTGATGAAGATTCAGTGAAACAGTAGAGAATATATTTGATCGATGAACAGGATTTACCATATACGATGAACCGGATTGATTATAAAGGGATTGGAGAAAATATGCACCGCTGGGCGGAAGATCTCTTTCCGATCAACCGGAGCTTGACCGGCCCCGGGGTTCGGCAGACACTGAGCTATCTGCAAGACCTGCTGCCCGAACTACAACTCCACGAGGTGCCCACCGGATATAAAGCGTTTGATTGGGAAGTTCCCAGGGAGTGGACGATCGACGAGGCTTGGATCGAAAACGAGGCGGGAGAGCGAATCGTCGATTATAAGGATCACAATCTTCATCTGGTAGGCTACTCCATTCCGGTTGACCGATGGATGAGCCGCGACGAGCTCGACAAACATCTTCACTCGCTTCCCGAACAGCCCGATGCGATCCCCTATGTGACCTCCTATTACAAGGAGCGGTGGGGTTTCTGCATATCGCAAAACCTGCGGGATAATCTGCCGGACGGCAACTACCGGGCGGTGATTAAAAGCGAACTGAAGCAAGGTGTTCTCAACTATGCCGACCTGGTAGTTCCGGGGGAGAGCGAAGAGGAGATCCTTTTTTCGACCTATATCTGCCACCCCTCGATGGCCAATAACGAACTCTCCGGGCCGGTTCTGGCGGCAGCTCTCGCCCAATATACGGCCGGGCTCAAAAACCGGCGATACACCTACCGGTTCGTATTTGTGCCCGAAACGATCGGGGCTATCGTCTATATCCACCGGAACCTGGAAATGCTTAGGAAAAATGTTAAGGCGGGCTATATCCTCACCTGCGTCGGTGATGAACGTAACTGGTCCTACATGCCTTCGAGAAACGGCGATACCCTTGCCGACAAGACAGCCCGATATATGCTCGAAGAGATGGAAAAAGAGTACACCGTCTATTCATTTCTGCAAAGGGCAAGTGATGAGCGCCAGTACTGTTCGCCGGGAGTGGACCTGCCGGTCTGTTCGGTGATGAGGTCCAAATATTTGACCTACCCGGAATACCACACTTCACTGGATAACCTTGAACTGGTAACCCCACGGGGTCTTCAGGAGTCCTGGGAGTTCTACAAATCCTGCATCGATCTTCTTGAGCTCAATTTTCGGCCCCGGCTTGTAGTCCGATGTGAGCCTCAGCTCGGCAAACGGGGCCTCTATTCGAGTATTACCAAAAAGGGGGTCGGGGAAGACGTTCGCAACATGAGAAACATTTTGGCCTATTGTGATGGGACGAACGATCTGATAGACCTGTTTACAACCACACGCGTATCGCTCGAAGATGGCCTGGAGATTGTAGGAAAATTGAAAGAGCATAAGCTGGTTGTTGATGAAGCCCAATTTGGCGGGTATGAAACGGATTGATCTGCTCAATATGTCAGGAAAAAATCAGAATTGATTCGAGGTGAGTTGCAATTTGATGCTGAAGAGCGGATAAATGTTATATTCCAACGGGTTCACGCGAAATGATAAACAATCCGAAAAAATCGTTTACCGGTGAATGATCTGAACCGCAGTGGCAGGGTGTTCTGGATTACGGGACTGTCGGGGTCAGGAAAAAGTACGATGTGCAGTAATCTGACCGAGTACCTTCGAAAATCCGGCCGGACAGTTATCAGGCTGGATGGAGATAAACTTCGGCAGGTGCTCGATTCCACCCGAGGACATTCTCGCGAGGATCGCCGGGATCTAGCCATGCGATATGCCAGGCTTTGCCGGCTTCTTGCCGGGCAGGGAGTCGATGTGACCATTGCAACCATTTCTCTCTTTAAAGAAGTTCACAACTGGAATCGTGAAAATCTGCCAAATTACCACGAAATTTATCTGGATGTACCCCTGGATGAGCTGAAGCGCAGGGACCCGAAAAATATCTATAAGCGTGCGATGGCCAATGAACTATCTAACGTGGCCGGGGTCGATCTTGAGGTCGATTTCCCTGAAAAGCCTGATGTTGTGATTCGTCACGAAAACGGTAAGGGAAGCGACGACTCCTTTCAGGAACTTGTGGAGAAATTGAAGCTGTAACCGGAGAATCTACTGATGAAACTTTCGACAAAGGCCAGAACCCTTGAATCGCTGACCGGAAAATTGAAGTCGGCCGAAATACTTCCTCTGAGCTATTTCGAAGTAAAAGCCTGGAAACAGAATTCCGAAAAAGTGCTGGACGAGATCCTGAACGAGGAGTGGGGAACAGGTGAGCTGATCGTCCGCTCGAGCGGCGTGAACGAAGATAGTAGCGAGGAGTCGATGGCCGGGTACTACGAGTCGGTGCTTTCGGTAAAAGGGCGCAAAAATCTCAAAAAAGCGATCACCTATGTGATCAACTCCTTTGGCGAAAACGGTTCGGAGAAGGATGAAGTACTGGTTCAGCCGATGCTGAAAAACGTAATCCGGTCCGGTGTGGCGTTCTCGGCCGATGTTTCTACCGGTTCCCCCTACCGCGTGATCGAATGGACCGAGGGGGACGATACCACCGCTGTGACCTCCGGAACCGGCTCGAGAACCTATTACCAGTCGAAAGCGTCTCCCAACAGGGTGCCTGATGAACTGAAAGGAGTCCTCAAGCTGTTAAAAGAGATCGAATCTTTGATCGGACCGACCCCTGTGGATGTAGAGTTTGCCGTCACCGAAAAAGCGGTCTACCTGTTCCAGGTTCGCCCGTTGATTCTCAACCGGGAGATGAACGGCGAAAAGGAGCATGCCGGCCTGCTTACCGAAATCGCCAGTAAAGTGAAAGAGGGTGTTACACCCCATCCGTTTCTGCACGGACAGACAACTGTTTATGGAGTGATGCCAGACTGGAACCCGGCGGAGATTATCGGTACCCGGCCCCGGCCGCTGGCTTTCTCCTTATACCGGGAGTTGATTACCAATTCGACCTGGGCCTACCAGCGCAACAACTACGGATATAAAAATTTGCGGAGCCATCCGCTGTTGAAAGATTTTTCCGGCCAGCCCTATGTAGATGTACGGGTGAGTTTCAACTCTTTTGTGCCCAGAGATATCGACCACGGCCTGGCCGACCGCCTGGTCGACTACTACCTGACGAGGCTGATCGAAAACCCGCAGTTCCACGACAAGATCGAATTCGATGTCGTCTATACCTGTTACACGTTTGATCTGGACAAACGCCTGGAACGGCTCAGAGAGGCCGGGTTCACAGATAAAGATTGTGAGAAGCTCAAGAGAAGCCTCAAGGCTCTCACCAACCGGATCATAAACACAAAAAGCGGGCTCTGGAGGAGTGATGCGGAGCGGATCGAAACACTATCCGAACGGCGCCGCATGCTGTATGAAGCAGAAACCGACCACGTGACCCGCATCTACTGGCTGCTTGAGGATTGCAAACGGTACGGTACATTGCCCTTTGCAGGCCTTGCACGGGCTGGATTTATCTCCGTTTCGCTGCTCAAATCTCTGGTTGCCGTCGGCGTGCTGACAGCCGAAGAGCGCGACCGTTTTATCAACAGCCTGGATGCGATCTCGAGCCAGCTCCCCAGAGATCTGGCCACGATGGATAAATCGACCTTTTTAAACAAGTATGGCCACCTGAGGCCGGGCACCTACGATATTCTCTCCAAACGCTACGATGAAGCCCCGGAAGATTACTTCGACTGGGAGAGCCGGACAGAAACCCCGCACAAAAAAGAGCAGTTCCGCCTGACCCTTCAGCAGATGAAGACGATCGGCAAGCTGCTGGATGAACACGGGCTGGAGAACGATGTGATCGGGCTGTTTGAATTCCTGCAGGCGGGGATTGAACTCCGCGAGTCGTCCAAATTTGAATTCACACGAAACCTCAGTGATGCACTCGCACTAATTGCGGATTACGGACAGATCCACGGGTTCAGCCGGGATGACCTCTCCTATATGAATATCGACGCCATCTATGAACTTTACCGTTCTTCGGCCGACCCGAAGGAGGTGCTGGCCCGGTCGATTGAAACCGGGAAGAAGCAATATGAGAAAACCTGCAGCATTGTACTGCCTCCGCTCATAACCGGAGAAGATGATGTATGGGCGTTTGAACTTCCCGAAACAGAACCCAACTACATTACACAGAAGCGAATTCAGGCGGAAGTTTCGGATGCCGACAAGAATGGTGACCTGAAGGGGCGGATCGTCTGTATTTCGAGTGCCGACCCCGGATACGACTGGCTCTTTTCCCACGAAATAGCCGGGCTGATCACCTGCTACGGCGGTGCCAACAGCCATATGGCGATACGGGCCAATGAACTGGGGCTTCCGGCCGTTATTGGAGCGGGAGTGTCCAAGTATCAGCTCTGGTCGTCGGCACAGCGGCTCGACCTGGACTGTGCCAATTGCCGGGTCGAGGTGATCTCATAGTAGAAGAATATTGAAGAGGACAGATATAATCCGAAAACATTGAATGATACCCGACACAAACAGATGAAACGGATCATCATCAGCCAGCGAGTCGATGACTACCCCGACCGCGACGAGCGGCGAGATGCGCTGGATCAAAAACTGCCACAACTGCTCTATGGATGCGGGTATCTTACCTTTCCGGTGCCCAACCTGCTTTCACAGCCGGTCCCCGGAGCAACCGCCGGCGCAGGAGAGGCGCTCGGCAGATGGATCGAGGAGATCAATCCTCACGGAATTGTCCTTTCGGGCGGGAATGACATCGGCTCCTGCAAAGAACGCGACGATGCGGAGCATCAGATTTTGGAGTATTCCCGCGACAATGAGCTTCCCGTTCTGGGAATCTGCCACGGAATGCTTGCGATGGCCGTCTTTGAAGGTGGTGAGCTGCACCAAATAGACGGCCATGTCCGAAAGTCACATGATCTGAACGGAGAGATCGCCGGAAAGGCGAACAGCTTCCACAACTATTCGCTGGCCGAATGCCCCGAAAATTTTGATATCCTGGCAAGATCGGAAGATGGTGCCATTGAGGCGATCAAGCATCAAACACACCCCTGGGAAGGGTGGATGTGGCACCCGGAACGGGCCGGCAGCGAACCGGATCGGGATCTCGGCCGCATCAAAAAACTGTTTGGCAAATGAGCCTGCGAAAGGCTGGAATATTTGTCAGCGACAAGCGGCACTTCGACTATTTCAACAATCTGTTAAGACAGATGCAGAATGACGGAGTCCCCTTTGAGCTGATTCTCAACGACACACTTTCCTTCTATTATGGAGAGGAGCGGTATCCTCGAAGCTACACAGAGGAGATGGCACGAACCGCTGATGAGAAAGGCTATCCCTGGAAGTATGCCACCGAAGCGGCCGGTGACAAGGAGAAATACAAGGTTCTGGTGAGCACGATAACCTATACCTACAAGATCCCTTTCGGCAAGGTGAAACGAAAAGCATTGGCCAAACGATGGATCTATGGCCTGCTATGGAAACTGACCCGGAGCAAAGCGTTCAAAAAAAGGTTAAATCGTCCATACCGCAGTTCGGTATACCTGGAGGATGCCCTTGGAGAGTATACCATCTGTTTTCCGCGAGGAATGGATCTTGATGATGCCTACCCGCCGAAGAAGATCGACCGGGTTGCCGACCACTACTTCTGCCATGGGAAACTTGACAAAGGCCTGGTGGAACGCAATACGGAGAAGCCGGCCACCATCATCGGGTACCCGAGATACGATAATCTGAAAAACTTTACGGAAAAACCCTCGCCGGGACTGGTCCGCGAGTTCGGTCTCGACCGGGAGAAACCGGTTATCTCCTGGTTACCGACCAATTTTGAGATCGACGGCTCGTACGACTCCAATATTTATGAGTGGATCGAACTGCTGCAACCGCTGACCGGCGATTATAACATCATCGTCCGGCCCCACCCGAAACGGGTCGAAGCCGGCGCCGGGAAACTGGTGGAAACACTTCAAAACGGCGGCTTCAAGGTAGACCGAGTGATTGACCGGGATATGAGTGAGCTTTACGCTTCGTCGGATTTCGTGCTTTGCGATTATGGCGGGACGATTTTCAGTGCTGTTTACACAGACTGTAACCTGTTGCTGCTCAACCATTCCGGCCACCAGGAAACGGCCGAACTGCGCTCTACGTCGGTCGACATCAAAGTCCGGGAGAAGCTGATCAACCTGGATCAGAACGGCAAGGATAACAGCTCCGAAAATCTGGCCCGGATTTTGGGCGACAAAGAGTTGTGGAGATCCGAGAAGGAAAAGCGAACCGAAGTGAGGGATACCTATTTCGGTGGCGTCGAGGCAGGCGAGGGGTCGGAGCTGGCTTCACAAAAATTGAAACACCTGCTGAACACATGAGCTGCTCATGAAAAAACCGTTTCGCGCGATCATATTGGCGGCCGGCCAGGGAACCCGGCTGCGCCCCTATACCGACAACATTCCCAAATGTATGGTGGAGGTGGCCGGAAGGCCGATGCTCCATTGGCAGCTCGACGTACTCGAACAAGCCGGTGTGGAGGAGATTGTGGCAGTGACCGGCTATCAGGAAGAGGTGATTGACGATCCCCGGGTGACCAAAGTGTACAACCCCGAGTACGATTCCACCAACATGATCTACAGCCTGATGTGTGCCGAGAAATATATGGAGGGCAATCTGCTGATCGCTTATGGTGATATCGTCTACTCGGGCCGGGTACTCGAGGAGTTGATGAACGATCCGAACGAGATCGTAATCGCGTCGGACGAAGCGTGGGAGGAGTACTGGAGTGAGCGGTTCGAAGACCCGCTGAGCGATGCCGAGACCTTTCGAAAGGGAGAAGACGGCTGTGTACGGTCGCTTGGCAAGACACCCAGATCGAGTGAGGAGGTGGAGGGGCAGTACACAGGCTTGACCAAGCTGGGCCCGAATGGGTGCGAAAGAATTCGGGAAGTTTACCGGCAATGTAACAGCCGGCCTGAATGTAAGCAGAACGCCTGGGATAGCGGCCGACCGCTGCGAAATGCCTATATGACCGACCTTCTCAATTACCTGGCCGGCCAGGGTGAGCTGTTTTATCGGCCGATCCACCGCGGATGGGTGGAGGTAGACGATCCCGATGACCTGAAATTGGCAAACAGAGTGGTACCGAATTTGACCAAAAAGAAACCGGCGAACTGAGTGGCAAAAATAGTTGAATTACTGGCCCCCTCCGGTGCTGGAAAGAGCACTCTCTACCGCCATCTGCAGAAACGGTGGGAACCGGCATTCAGCTGGGCGGTCTATCATGATTTTCGATATGAACGCAAGCCGAGAAAACGATTTCCATCGGACTACATCCGTGCAATCTCCAAACGTTTTGAAAAAAGAGAAGAGATCGAATACAAGGGAGCGAAAGTCTCGAAATTCCCCAAGGAGCGGGAGTTTTACCGGGCGCATCCCGAATTTGTCAATCGGGCTCTGGACCTGATCCACGAGCATAATCGTAATGGATACTCCGGAGTCGACAACCGTTTCCACTCCATCTTTTTTCTGATGGAGACGGCCGAACAACTGCAGGCAGTACTCGAAGAGCCGGAAGATCCAAGGGCCTGTCTGATGGATGAGGGGCTATTGAGCCGAGTCATGCATCTTAATTCGCCCCGATTTGATGAAGAAGCTCTCGACCGATATATGGAACATATGCCGATGCCCGATGCAGTGATCTACCTGCATCTGCCCCCGGACGAGCTGATTCGGCGAATCCGTTCCAGAGAACGGGTTGCAACGCTTCATCAGGGCCTGGAGGCCGATACCATTGAAGAGTCCACCCGCCGCTCCATGCAGTTGATGGAGAGCGCGATACGAAAGGCGGAAGGGTGCGGTTCCGGCATTTACCGGGTTGAGGGAAGCGGTGCACCTGAAAAAGTGGCCGACAAGGTGGTTGAGATTCTTGAAACGTATGGAGAACCATATTGAGCCCATGCTAAGTGATCCTTATATGCCATACGGCCACTATGATCAATCCATTGCAGGATATTGAGCAGTGAATAAGAGTGAATCTTACGACGCCGTCGTCGCCCTCCGCACCTCGGGCGAGAGAACGTTTGAAGCCAGCCGTGCGATGATCCGGGAACAGGTCCCCGGCCTGCCCCTGTACGTAATTGATGAAAAACCATTTAAAAAAGCGTTTGAACGGTGCCTCGAGGCTGGCCTGGAGGCTGGAGCCCGCTGGCTGATCACCGCCGATGCCGACATGCTGCTGCTGCCCGATGCGATCAACCGGATGCTCCAGGAGGCCGAAAAGATGCCTGCCGGCCACCTGCAACTGCAGGGGAGGATCTACGATAAAATTACCGGAACCTTTCGGAAAGGCGGCCCGCGAATCTATCGGACAGAACACCTGGGCAAGCTGCTGGCACTCTCCAAAGAGTCGTCAGACCATATCCGCCCGGAGAGCAGCAAGATTCGGATACTTCAGAAGCAGGGGCACCCGTCGCGTTATCTTTACCGCGTCTTTGCACTTCACGATTTTGAGCAATACTACAAGGATCTCTATCGAAAGGCCCTGGTTCATGCTGTGAAACATCCGGAGCTGGTAACTGCGCTGATCTACCGCTCGACGAATCTGCAGGAACGCGATGATGACTTCAGGGTGGTGCTGAAAGCTGTGTGGGACGGGCTGACGAGCCACAAGGAGATATCGATCGATTCACGCCTATTTGAAGAGGAATCGAACCGAACACTGGCCGAACTTGGGTTGCAGGAAAAATCGGAGCTCGAATTGAATGGAGTAACCAGTGAGTTTGTCGATCTGCTATCAATACAACTTCCTGAGGAATTTGAACAGGAGAAAGAACATCCGAAACGTTACGATCTGCCGCTTGTTGAGGAAGCCGCATCGGATAAATTCCGTACGATCGTTCGTAAAAAAGGGATTATACGGGGTATTTCTCACTCGATCGGTTCTATGTTGATAAAAACCGGTGAAAAACTGCGAGGCCGAGAGTGAAAACAGCGGCCGTTACCGATCTGCGTGAAGTAACCATTATTATCCGATCAGCCGGCGAAAGAACCGAGCAACTCTGCAAAGAGTTGATACTGAGCCAGGGTGTACCGGAAAACCAGCTTTTTGTGGTTCGGGAAGTTCCGTTCTCCGCTTCGATGAAGAGGTCGTTCAAAATCGGGATGGAGGAGGGCCGAAAATGGACGTTTTGCATTGATGCGGACCTGCTTCTGCAGCCGGGTGCAATCTCCGAAATGGTTCGCCATGCGGAGAAGCAGAAAAGCCATGTGTGTGAAATCCAGGGGTATGTGATGGATAAATTTTTCGGCGGGCCGCGCCAGGCAGGAAACCATCTTTACCGTACCGAACTGCTCG
>SLKI01000063.1 GCA_007134695.1 Balneolaceae bacterium | reverse complement strand
GGCAAGGCGGAGCCAGCGGTCTCCCCTCTGGGAGTCCCACACCTCGGTCTGGTACTGGGCAAACCCTTCGGCCCAGAACGGAGGAGTCGGGTCGCCCACCACATAGTTCAACAGGCCCAGCCCTGTTCGGGTTGCCTCAAAGTGAAAAATATGGGCCAATTCGTGAGCAATTACCTTGCGAAGCCACTTTTCCCGGCCGGTCCACAATTCGGCATAGTCGTTGACACCTACCCAGATGTTGGTGTATCCGTTGCCGATCGGCACGGCAAATCCGTTGTTGATCTCATCTTCGTCAGATAGATAGATGCGGATCTTGGCGTCAAACTCTACCCCTGTATTTGCAGATAACACCCTGTAACTCTCTTCGGCTATCGATGCGGCTTTGGCCTCGATACCCGCCAGATGAGCCGGATAGATGATTTCGAAATGATCGGTCTCGGCAACCTGCCAGTCGATCCAGGGATGGTTCCGGTCGTTAAACGAATTGAAACCTTGTGCAGTCAGATCCTCACAGAAAAAAACCAGCGGTAACAGGATGAACCATATTTTTTTCATACTCTGCAATGAATTGTGAATAATGCAGGTTAGTGACTTGCCAATCAGGATAAGGCTTTGTCAATCAATTGCTGCCGGTTTATCCGACAATCTAACAGAATGGCAGCCAATAAAAAAAGCCCCACCCCGTCTTGACGGGATGAGGCTTTATCTGTGCAGTTTTCAGCTACGAAGTCAGATTCAGACGGATTACATCATGCCGCCCATTCCGCCCATTCCGCCCATTCCGGCGGGCATTCCGCCTCCTGCTGCACCTTCATCGTCATCATCTCCGTTTTTCGACGGTTTGTCGACGACGACAGCTTCGGTGGTCAGCATCAGCGATGCGACGGAAGCGGCGTTTTCGAGCGCTGTACGGGTAACCTTGGTCGGATCGATCACTCCGGCTTTGAATAGATCCTCGTACTCTTCGGTCCGTGCGTTAAAGCCGTAGGCATCCTTGCCTTCCAGCACCTTCTGAACCACAATGGATCCTTCCACTCCGGCGTTGTTGGCGATCGCTCTCAGCGGCTCCTGGAGAGCTCGCTTGATGATATCGAAGCCTACTTTCTGATCCTGGTTGTCACCCTTCAGTTTATCCAGCGCATTCAGAGCACGCAGGTAAGCGACTCCACCACCAACAACGATACCCTCTTCAACAGCGGCTCGTGTGGCGTGCAGTGCATCTTCAACGCGTGCTTTCTTCTCTTTCATCTCAACTTCGGATGCGGCGCCGACATAGATCACGGCTACACCACCGCTTAGTTTAGCCAGCCGCTCCTGAAGCTTCTCACGGTCGTAGTCGGACGTAGTCGTCTCGATCTGGCCTTTGATCTGGTTGACACGAGCCTGGATGTCGCTGTCTTTGCCCTTGCCTCCAACCAGTGTGGAGTTGTCTTTGTCGATCGTGATGCGGTCCACCTCTCCGAGGTAATCGAGAGTTGCATTCTCAAGTTTGTAACCGCGCTCTTCGCTGATGACGGTTCCGCCGGTCAGAATGGCGATATCCTCGAGCATCGCCTTGCGCCGGTCACCGAACCCTGGTGCTTTGACAGCAGCCACTTTCAGTGATCCGCGCAGCTTATTGACGACAAGTGTGGCGAGGGCTTCACCTTCCACATCCTCGGCGATGATCAACAGCGGGCGATTGGTTTGAATCACTTTTTCAAGAATCGGCAGAAGATCCTTCATGTTGGAAATCTTCTTGTCGAAGATCAGTACATACGGCTCTTCCAGGACAGATTCCATCTTCTCGCTATCGGTCACGAAATAGGGAGAAAGGTAACCGCGGTCGAACTGCATCCCTTCGACGGTGTCGAGATAGGTATCGGTGCTCTTGGCCTCTTCGACCGTAATCACACCATCTTTACCCACCTTCTCGAACGCCTCGGCGATCTTGCTGCCGATCTCTTCGTCGCCATTTGAAGAGACGGTTGCGACTTGTTTGATACTTGCAGGATTGTCCTGAACATTTTTACTGATCGATCTCAGCTCTTTGACAATAGCATCAACGGCCGAGTCGATTCCCCGCTTCAGTTCCATCGGATTGGCACCGGCGGTCACATTTTTCAGGCCTCTATTGATGATAGACTGCGCCAGTACGGTAGCCGTTGTTGTTCCGTCACCGGCATTGTCGGCGGTTCGGGAAGCAACTTCGCGTACCATCTGGGCACCCATGTTCTCAACATTGTCGGCCAGTTCGATCTCTTTGGCTACCGTCACCCCGTCTTTGGTTACAGTCGGGGCGCCGAAGGACTTTTCGATCACCACATTGCGGCCTCGGGGGCCCAGGGTGACCTTCACAGCATTAGCCAGTTTATCCACGCCTCGCTTCAGCGAGTCGCGTGCATCAGCATCGTAATGAATTAGTTTAGCAGACATATCTATTTTCGATTTTTTAGGTTTAAACAGTTTTGAGTTCAGTCGTCAATCAGAGCCCGGGAAACTTTCAATCAGACCCCGGGCACCAGATTATTCCTGACTTCAGTCAATAACTCCAAGAATGTCGGATTCTCGCATGATCAGGTACTCTTCACCATCCAGGGTGATCTCGGTACCGGAATACTTGCCATAGAGAACGCTGTCACCTTCTTTGACAGACATATCGATCTTTTTGCCATCCTCCACTTTTCCCGGTCCTGCTGAAACGACGGTTCCGCGCTGCGGTTTCTCTTTCGCCGTGTCCGGAATGATAATGCCAGACTCGGTCGTCTCTTCGGCAGCGGCTGGACGTACCAGAACTCGATCACTTAATGGTTTAATCTTAGCCATAAATGACTCCTTCACGATTTAGGTTAAATGTTAGTGTATAAACTTTTTTGACAGGTTGAACATACTTCAACCATTTTCGCCCAACATCGTTACAACTTCCATACCAAACTCGACAAAAGGTGTGAACCAACCTCAAAAAGAGTAAATCCGTTCCAATTCGGGGTAAATCGGATCTGTGACCTGTCAACTATTCCCGAATTCACCTGATAATGTGCCAAGTTGTTCCAGATGTGCTGTCAACTTTTCATAAGTCTCGGGCGGCCAGTTCTCGGCACGACAGTCATAATCGAACTGTTCCGATGACGGAAGTGGCTCAAAACTTTTGAGTGCATTGCTCAGTTTTTTTCTTCGCTGCTGGAAAGCAGTCCGTACGACTTTCTTGAGAGCCCGGTCACTACAGTTCAGTTCCCCTTTGTCAAATCGAAGCCGAACTACGCTGCTGGTCACTTTCGGACGGGGACGAAATGCATTGGGTGACACGTCAAACAGGATTTCGGGAGTGCTCATCAGCTGAACCTGTACGCTTAGAATCCCGTACGTTTTATTACCGGGCTGCGCAATCAGACGTTCAGCAACCTCCTTCTGCATCATCAGGGTGGCACTTGCCAGATGAGTACGGTGTTCCAGTATTCCGAACAGAATCTGGCTGGTGATATAATAGGGCAGATTCCCCACTACATGAACCGGAGTGCCGCTGCCGGTAAATTGCCGCCATTCCAGTTTCAGAATATCCTGATGGCGGACATCCAGATCCGGCATCTCCTTTCTTAACAGTTCAACCGCTCTTTTGTCGATCTCCACGGCAATGAGATTTGGATAACTGCGTACCAGATCCCGGGTCAGACGGCCCGTTCCCGGTCCAATCTCTACAACACAATCCTCCGGGCCGGCCGGAAGAGTGGAAGAGATCTTCCGAATAATGTTGGGATCTTCAAGAAAATGCTGCCCAAGACTCTTTTTAGGCCTAATCGTACCCATTCAGACAATTTTTTTGTAATTCAATAACTTATCACAATTTCATTATTTTCAAATCATGGATATCAAACCTCTTGATACCGAACAGATCGGCATCAAAACACTCGAAAAACGGTTGATGACCTCTGAATCGAGTGTTTCACTAAAAATCGGATTGCCGAAAGAGGTCTCGGTTGACGAACGCCGTCTCTCTCTTACCCCCGGTGGTGTTTCGATCCTGAGAGCTAACAATCATGAAATCTATGTAGAATCCGATGCCGGTGAAGATGCATTCTTCTCCGATGAGGAGTATGCAGACGCCGGTGCAGAAATAATCTACAATCCGGAAGACCTCTACAAAAAGTCTGAGCTGCTCGTTAAGATCGCTCCTCCGAATGATACGGAACTAAACTGGATTCAGCCCGATCAGGTTTTAATTTCTGCACTTCATCTCGGTAACATGGAAAAAGAGTTCCTGAGTGCACTGATTGAAAAAGGGATTGCGGGGATCGGCTATGAATTTATTCGCGGTGATGATGCGGAGTTTCCCATCGTTCGAATGATGCACGAAATTACCGGATCGATGGCTGTCCAGATAGCGGCACATTACCTGGAAAACAGCAGCAACGGGCAGGGCATCATGCTGGGAGGTATCTCGGGAATCCCTCCCGCAACAGTAGTGATCCTGGGTGCCGGAATTATAGGAGAATATGCAGCCCGCACCGCCCTGGGTTATGGAGCACAGGTCTTTGTAATGGACAACGACCTGGCACAATTGCGCCGGCTCGAGAACTCGCTTGATCGCCGGATCATTACCGCAACAGCTAACCATCAATATCTCTCTTCAGCACTGGAATTTGCAGATGTGGTCATAGGAGCGGCCATGACCGAAGGTGAACGCGCCCCCATCTGGGTCACCGAATCGATGGTTGCCAATATGAAAGAGGGCAGTGTCATTGTCGACACCGTGATCGACCAGGGAGGTTGCATTTCGACCAGCCGGCCCACGACCCATTCCGAACCGGTCTTCTCGGAGCATGACGTGATTCACTATTGCGTACCCAATATCCCATCCAACGTTGCCAGAACCGCCACCTATGCACTGAACAATGTACTGGTTCCCTACTTGCTGGCGATCGGAGATGCGGGCGGCATTCGAAAATGCCTCTGGAGCAATACCGCTCTACGAAACGGAACCTACATCTACAAAAATCACCTGACCAAGAAGTCGCTGGCCACCCAGTTCGACATGCCTTACCGGGAAATTGAAATGCTGATCGCCTCCCAGATATAACTACTGGAACCGTTGAACATCTACTTGTTGCGGAATCTGCTCACCGTTTACCATGTTGTCTGCGAGCAGTGATGCCAGATACTCCGAATAGAGAAGTCCTTTTGATCCCATCGCCGTATAAATATAGAGACCTTCAACCTCGTCATGCGGACCGATGACCGGTTTATGATCCGGTGTAGTCACTCGAACACCTGCAAATTGCGCTCTTTTTGTCAATTTGCCGGTCAATTCCGGTACCATCAATCCGAGTTTCTCCCGGATCTCATCATAAGCCTCTGATGTTGTATTCAAATTTTTGAAATGGTGATCATAGGTCGCACCGGCTATCACCAGCCGGTCTCCCCTTCTTAACAGATACCCTTTCGCGGAGATCGCGTGATCCCACGACAGGTCTGAATCCGATTCAAAAAGTACCAACTCCCCCTTAACATATTGAAGCGGCAACTTCTTCCAGTCGGCAAAACCAGCCAGACCATCTCCGGCTGCCACAACGACCCGATCTGACCCGGCAACCCTCCCGGTTCGACTTGTGATCTGAAATTCCGAACTTCTCCGCTGGTAATGGGCCTGTTCCCCTAGAAAAACCAACCCCTCCTTTTCCAGCTCTTTTCGATATTCAGAAAGATAGTTGTCGACAAATACTGTCATTCCCATCTGAAGATAGAGGGCTCCGTTTTGTGCATTCACTACGGGATTCAGTGCATGTGTTTTCTCTGCATCAAGCCATTTAATCCAGCCTTCCGGCCAGTCGTATCGCTGAGGTGACTGTTTGAAATTTTCGGCCAGCTTATCGGTCACCGCAGGACGTAAAACCCCGCTTTCACGAAATAGATCGTCCCGGCCGCTGCTCTTCTCCAGCTCGGCAATCCTTTTTTTAAACATCTGATAGCACTCAACGCCCCGCCAGCTCAGTTTTGCCCGCATTCCCGCCGACACATTCACCAGCCCGGCCGGAGCCAGATAGGAGTCGAGATCGGTTTTATAGGGATCGATCAACAGGACTTTCTGCCCCTGCCGTATAAGTGAATGTGAGATGGAGAGACCGGAGATCCCGGCCCCGAATACTACCGCATCAAACTCTGCCATTTATTACCTTGCCAATGTGATACCTTCAGAATTAAAAGAAAAAAATTACAAACGGATTCTTTTCATCAATTTGGCCATGTGCGGCCCTTTGCTGCTGATATTTGCATGGCCCTACCACTTTTTCTGTCAACAGATCGGAATTGAATCCTACTTCAGCTATCCCGGATCTCTGTTATTCGCCTTTCCCTTCCTGTCTACCATTTTGCACGGCCACGTAACGATGGCTCTCGGCTCACTACATCGCCATCACTACTACGACTGGCTCAGACAACACCCGAAAAGCTACGGCCTGTTCTTTCGAACCTGGCTGACCCGAACCCGGTTTCGTCTGATTCTGTTCATCATCAGCCTCTGCTGGATTCCGGTTGCCTTTCTGCTATCCGTATAAGTTAAGTAATGAGAAAGCGGTCAGGCCTGTCTGCTTTTGATCTCTTCGACCACAGCAGGATCGAGAAGTGTGGAAGTATCGCCGATATTTTCCAGATCGTTCGCAGCAATACTGCGGAGAATCCGTCGCATGATTTTCCCCGACCGTGTTTTCGGCAGGCCGGGAACAACCATCATCTTGTCGGGTTTGGCAATCGGACCGATAATTTTGGTTACCAGATCGCGAACCTCTTTTTCAAATGTTTCTCCGTTGTTCGGCTCATCTTCGCAGATCATGAATGCATAGATTCCCTGGCCCTTGACATCATGAGGGTAACCGACGACCGCAGATTCAACGACATTGTCATGCTCATCAATTGCATTTTCAATTTCGGCCGTACCCAGTCTGTGCCCCGAAACGTTCAGAACGTCATCCACCCGTCCGGTGATCCGGTAGAATCCGTTTTCATCCCGCTTGCAGCCATCTCCGGTAAAATAGTAGCCTTTATACGGTTTCATATAGGTTTCGAGGTATCGGTCGTGGTCTCCCCAGATCGACCGGGTGATCCCGGGCCAGGGGTGTTTGATACAAAGATTTCCTTCCACGCCGTTGCCTTCGATTAATTTCCCGTTCTCATCCAGGAGTGCCGGTTCGATTCCCGGAAGCGGCAGGGTTGCAAATCCTGGCTTTTCAGGTGTTACGCCGGCAAGTGCCGAGATCATGATACCGCCGGTTTCGGTCTGCCACCAGGTATCGACAATCGGGCAATTCCCATTCCCGATCTGATCATGATACCAGTGCCAGGCCTCTTCATTGATCGGTTCTCCAACCGTACCGAGTACTTTCAGAGAGCTCAAATCATATTTCTTTACATAACTCAGGTCCTCCTTCATCAATGCCCGGATGGCGGTCGGAGCAGTATAGAAGTGTGTCACTTTATATTTATCCACCACCTCCCAGAAGCGGCCCGGATCGGGGTATGTCGGTGTGCCTTCAAAAATGATCCCGGTCGCCCCATTGAAAAGCGGGCCGTAGATAATATAGGAGTGTCCGGTGATCCAGCCCGCATCTGCCGTACACCAGTAGATATCGTTCTCAGCCACCTGAAACACGTTGCGAAAAGTGTAACTGGTATAGACCATATATCCGCCGCACGTATGCATCTGGCCTTTCGGCTTGCCGGTTGAACCGGATGTGTAGAGAATAAAAAGCGGATCTTCGGCATCCATCTCCACGGCTTCATGATGTTTTGACGCATTACGGATCAACAGGTGCCACCATTCATCCCGTCCTTCAACCCATTCGATATCCCGGTTGGTTCGCTGACAAACGATCACATGATCAACACTCGGGCAGTTCTGCAGTGCTTCATCGGAAATATCTTTCAACGGTACATGCTTGTCGCCCCGGCGAAGTCCGTCGTTGGTAATCAGCATTTTTGCATCACAATCCTGAATCCTTTCAGCCAGTGACTGAGCTGAAAAACCGGCAAAAACGATCGAGTGAACCGCACCGATTCGTGCACAGGCAAGCGCCGAAATCACCAATTCCGGCGTCATCGCCATATAGATACAGACACGATCTCCTTTTTGAATACCCTTGCTCTCCAATACATTGGCAAACCGGCAGACATCTTCGTGCAGTTGACGATAGGTGATTGTCCTTCTGAAGCTGTCGGGATGGTTCGGTTCAAAAATGAATGCCGTTTTACTTCCGATCGTATTCAAATGCCGATCGAGGGCATTTTCCGTTACATTGAGTTTACCACCCTCAAACCATTTGATATCCCCCTTTTTAAAACTGCCGCTGTGAACTTTATCCCATCGCTTTCTCCAGTAGTAAGTTCCGGCTTCATGTTCCCAGAAATCGAGTCGATTTTCCCGGCTCTCACGGTAAACATCTTTGTACTGATCGTAAGTTTTAATATTCAGCCACATAAGTCAGCCTCTTTAATTCGCTATTATCCTGTTTCCACAAATCATAGTGCAGTAGTTCCTGCTGCACGAGAGAGTGGTTTATGTTGTGTTTTTTCCAGAAGATTATCAAGAACTACATCTGCGACTTTCGACGATAACAGTCGTGAAGCTGATTTTTGATGCGAGTTTTTCGGGTGCGAACATTGCCTCCCGAAAGCTTAAAAAGCTTTGCCGCCTCTTTGGTTGATGTGTCCGGTTTTCGAATAAAATATAGGATGAATTCCCGGGATTTTTTGTTCAGCTCATCCAGGCAGACTTTCAGAATCTTATATCTCTCCTTGTCAAAAAGGTTGTCGAGCTGCTCTGCAGGAGTCGTCAGTGCTTCCTCCTGATCAATTTTAAAACTTTCAAACCAATGTTGCTCATAATAGTATCTCATGTAACGGTGACGACATGTTTTGAGAAGATAGCTGAAAATATACTTGTCATCTTTAATCTCTTCATTCCTGATTCTCTCAAAAACGCGGAGCATGGTCTCCTGCACACACTCTTTGGCTGAGTTTTCATCAGCCCCCATCACTACTTCCAAATAATCCTGAAGACGTGGAACGACCTCATTAAGGAGCTCACCGGCTTTCTGACTCTGCCCATCTCTGAGGGCCACTAATAATTCCGAATAATCCGATCTGGGCACAGGCCAACGTTTGGTTTGAGTGATACAGTACTATCGGTTTATACACGATTTAAGGTCTAAACTGTTGAACCAAAATCAATAAACCGAACTTTGAACTTAATACGTTTTTTATACCTTTAGGCTCTTTTTGATAACAATCCGTCCGTAGCCCTCAACGATATAAACAGTTCTTGTCATATACAAATTCGGGAGGGTTAAGATCGCTTTCGATATTCCGATCGGCAACTTTATTCTCTGCCTGTAACAATAAATATTTCACTAATCTCAGGAAAGGGGTAGACAATTAAATTTTTATAACTTAGGTTATTTTTTGTAACAAATAGGGTTCGAGATACTCTTGTACTTATGAATAGGTGTATACAATCAATCAAAAACAACCAAATAGGAGGTCGCCATGACCACGTTTAACACCCTCAAAACATCGATTCGAAACATCGCATCCACTTTTCTGGTTGCCGGACTAATTGTCGGCTGTGCATCTGTTACAGACGCAAATCTGGATCAGGAAGAGCAGCAGATGATCCTGCCAACTACCGACACTGGAGAAGTCGTCGACTCCGAACGTGACAACGAGATCGACAACGTCTGGAGAAATGGAGACGATATGGACCCGAT
>SLKI01000057.1 GCA_007134695.1 Balneolaceae bacterium | reverse complement strand
TATGATGAGTCAGGCTCTTGAGAATTTGCCATAGCCAGAATCTGTTGCTGAAGTTGTACTGGCAGCATCTCAAAACCATCTAAAAAGAGCGTTCCGCCTTGCAGTTTTTCAAGCAGCTGGAAGTTAAATACTGCAGCCTGATCGTAACTGAAGAGATTACCGTTAAACAGAGTCTTTTCCACCTCCTCGGCAAGCATCGAGTAACAATTGATTACGTAAAACCTGCACTCTCTTCTCTCACTAATCTCATGAATATATTTTGCCAGCCTTCCCTTTCCGGTACCGACTTCTCCAAAAATCAGGGTGGTCTTGTCAGATCCGGCGATTGTTCGGCATCTCTCCAGTAACTCCAGCATCATGATGCTTTTCATTCGGTTGGAGTTCAGTTCTCTCATTTTTCAACCTGTTTTAAAAGATTTAGAACTAGTCCCGTCGGATTTCGACATCAATTTGCCGAAGTAAAGTTTATTGAAATACCTACCTGATGAGTATTACCCTGAATTCCGATATCTTTATTGGAAAACGAGTAATCGATGGTCATCCATCCGAGGTTGAGGCCGAACCCTGTACGTAAACCACTTTTTATCGGGCTATAAAAGTAACCTCCTCGTAAAATCAGGGGGGTGAATGAGAAATATTCGAATCCGGCTCTATAGATCATCCCGGGATGATCAAAGATTTTTTCATTAGCAAAAGAGATCTTGAAGTTTGGATGGTCCGTGTAGGATGGAAATCGAAGTGTTGCCCCGATTTCGAGCCGGTCCGGCATCCCTTCTCTTGACAATAGCGTGTATGAACGCCCATCCTTAAGCGTCTCACTGCCGGAATTCTCATCCACTCCGTTTTCCGGACTATCCACTTCTTGAGCCGGAATACGGTATCTGTAGGTTAAAAATGATCCCATATTCCCTGCCTCAATACCGAAACTGCCGGTATAAGTCAGGCCGTAACTCACAGCAGGAGCAGGAGCGTATAATATTCCAAATTTCGTATAGAACGCCCACTCTTCGTGCAGGTCTGTAGTCCCGTAAGAACCGTACAAACTGCCGCCTGCACTGATATTTGAACCTACTTTTCTTGCATAGTGAATGGAGCCTTCATACTGTCTGAATTGAACTGGAATTTCCGGTTCGATATGCCGGGATGATGACGATGAAGGGCCTTCATGCTGTAAAGTAAATCCGGCTACAATGAGATTTCTTGGATTACGGTGTAAAACCGCTGTGATGTTTTCGGCGACAATATTGTGAAAAGAGCTGTAATACAGATTTGTTGAGACAGTAGTACGGTTATCCGAAAAGAGAAATGCTGCAGGATTGGAGTGGATTCCGTCGAGACTGTAAGGGTCGGATACCTGGGTATAGGCTAGTCCCGATGCCCTGGCCCCCAGGAGTGAGTTGTCGATAAAAAAAGCTTCCCGGTCGTAGTAGATATATTGAAACTGGGCATTGGTTGTTCTCACTTCGAACAAGAGGATTGTCGAGGTGAACAGAATTGTGGCTACGAGGGTGGTAACAGTTTTTTTAGACTTCATAATGGCTTAATTGAATATTCTGAACATTCCCAGCAGAAATACGACATCTCGCATGAATTCGGACATCTCTCTTACCAGATTTTCTTGTCGGGGCACATAAACGATATCGCCCGGCATGACCGGTGTGATGTTCGACGGGTGTTCCTCACCCCGCAGATAGCGGGTGAGGTCTACATGAATCGGATTGTTATAACCGGTCTCTCGGTATATCGTAATATTTCGAAGATCCGCCTCGATCGTAGTCCCACCCGCTCTCGAAAGGATCTCAATGAGCGTTGCCTGATCCATAATTTCATAATTGTCGGGGACACCGACCGACCCAAAAACAGAGACCATCTGATTACTGGAACTGATGACACTTACTGTAAGGTTGATGTCGCCAGGTATGTATTCGCTCAATTCTTCACGCAAGTTGTCACTGAACTCTTCTTTGGTCAGGCCCCGTGCCGGTACTTCACCGACCAGCGGGATAATGATGTATCCCTGGCTGGAAACAGTTCGTTCGGTATAGAACTCATCATAACCCCATACCGACACCTCAATCTGGTCTCCGGCATTGATCCGGGTTTCATCCCGGGGTTCCGGAAATGCTGCAGGGTCGAACGGAGGAACGGTGGTTGGCTCAGTTGTTACGTCGGTGGATGCGCATCCCTGAAATGCTGTCATCAGCAGGATGAGCATGCAGAATAATAAATAATGTCTCCCCGCCTTTGATTCATCGGGTTGGTCGGTGAATGACCTTCGGGAAAATAGATCAGCTGTCTTCATAAGATTCGTTTCAAAGTGTTTGGCGATTTGTACAGCTTGCCTTTTTCAATTTGCATGCCAAACATTTCATTTTCCCCTGGAAGCTGCCTTCAGGCACTCTGTATGGTCATTCTTCTTTCTGAACTCTTGATTGCAGAAGGCTTCCTGTACGATTGTGTCATTTTTTTTGGCAGCCCGCCTCCTGCAGGGATGTTTTATTTTTGTGCAGAGTTCGGCGGCACGTAAATCAATTGAGATCTCAAAGAGCCCTTCTTGTACCACTGTAGCATGTTTAAATGGTATCCCGCAGATATGTAAGACCCCTTTGACACGGATTGGCATGTGAATTGCTTTTATCCCGGTCAGTTCACAATAGAATTAAACTGCGGAGGAAAACCCGTGCATCAGACTCAATTTGTTGTTACAGAAATCAAACGTTTCCTGAAGCGCCGTAAAATCATTCTGATACTGGCACCGCTGCTTTTTACAGGGCTGAGTGTTGCAGCAATTTTATATCTGCCTCCAAAATATGAATCGGATATCTCGATTCTTGTTGAGAGGGATGAAACACTGAACCCGATGATTCAATTCACTATGGCAGTGGCACTTGCTTCAGAAGACAGGCTGAGATCCTTCAATGAAATTGTTTACAGCCGATCGACGATCAATATGCTGATCGACAGCCTTGGACTCGATAAAGAGAGATCTAACGGTGGTAGCAGGGAAGATCTGATTAGAAGTGTACGAAGGGATATATCGACAAACCTGAGGGCTTCCGACTCCTTCAGTATCTCCTATCTGCATAATGACCCCGCGCTGGCTCAAAAGGGTGTCCAGCTTCTGGCTGATCACTTTATACAGAAGAGACTTTCACTGGAGAATCGAAGACATGAACAGACGGTCGATTTTTTTGAAAACAAAGTCGAAGAGCTTCAGCAGTCTGTCAGGGAGCGCGAACAACGTGTTGTAGCTCACCTTCAGCAAACACTTGAACAGGATGATATACCGCGGGAAGAGCAGGCTTTGCAGTCGGATATCGATGATATCGAAGATGAAATCGAGCGGCTCGAACGCCGAATGGAACGTATGGAAGCCAGCCTGGAATTACTGCAAGAGGTCAACAGCGGGGAGCGTCATATCGAAGAGATCAGAGAACTCAACCTGGAGGAACTGCCTTCGGGAATGGATATGAGAGAACGGATAAACAGGTATCGAGACTATATGCAACGATACACAGCACAATTTCCGGGAGTGCGGGAACTGGTGAATCAAATTCATGATCTGTCCGAAAGAATGATTACGGAAATACATGCTGTACTTTTTGATCAAAACCAGGAGAGAATCTACCTCCTTGACAAGCGCTCCGATCTGATGGAACGGCTGGAGCAGACCGCATTCGTTCAGCATCAACGTGCCGGATCACGAGGAGATCTGGAAGTTTACAAGGCACTTCTGGACGACATGAAAGTGAAGGTTGAACAGGCACGAAGTTCCCGGGACCTGGGAGAGAGAGCCCAGCAGCAATTTATTGTGATCGACTCACCCAACCTGCCGGAGAAACCTGCCAAACCGGATCCTCTCCTGGTTCTGGGGGGTGGAATCTTTCTTGGAATATTTCTGGGAGTGGTAGGAGCCGGATTTGCAGAACTTCTCGACACAACTGTTCGTCGACCCGAGGATCTGGCCGGTTTTGACGTTCCGGTGATTGCCTATCTGCCGAGTGGGAAAAATTAAAGAGAAGAAGAGATCTGTTGATGATCAAATTCTTGTCGTTTAGCAGGGCGGTAAATGATACCGGGACCCTGACAGTATGATCTATTTTTTAAAAAACGGATAAATCATGAGCGAAAATCAAACGACTGATCGGAAATCGAAAGAGAAGAATTCCGGACAGACCAAGATCATTCGGAAGGCAAAATCGATAGTGGTTGATGGGGACAGGTGCGACTACCTGGACCGGTCCCATATCAAGAGAAGCATTACACATGCACTCTTTTATGCTCAGCTGCCCGACCGGATTGAAAAAAAAATGCAGTTCACAATCGGAGTGACCAGTCCAAAAAAGGGGGATGGTAAAACTGTGACTGCAGCTAATCTGGCAGCAGCCATGGCGCTTGCCTACAACAAGAAGACGGTACTAGTCGACCTGAGCGTCAGCAATCCGACGCTGCACAAGGTGTTTGGGGCAAAGCAGCGGCCCGGATTGTTTGATTCACTGCATAACGGTTCGATCATGCTATCTCAGACCAGAATCGATCAGCTCTATCTGCTTCCATCCGGGCAACTCAACCTTTACAACTTCGGCCTGGAGAGTATTGTGCCGGTTCAGGATGTTCTTTACAGCCTGAAACAGGAATTTGAAGTGATCATCGTCGATCTGAATCCTGTTATGCCGGTCCGTGAATATCCTGCTGCACTGGCCAATGAGCTGGACGGAATGATCATCGTTCTGGATGCTTTGCGAACCAAATACGCCGACGTCGAGAAAGTGTTTAACCATGTTAGAAAAGAACAGACGATCGGTTTTGTCATGAACAATGTTGAGGATTAATTGAGCAGATCATGATTGCACTGGCAGCATTGGTAATCGGTTACTGTTGCGTTCTCACCCTAGGCAAGATCGACAGGAATGAACATTTCCTTAGCTACATCCTGATCGTTGTTGTGACCCTGTTTCAGGTCCTCTTCCTGATTCTCTACCTCTATACTATGGATATACCAGAACCATAACTGATCCGAAACGAACTATCTGCATGAACACCACCACGAAATACCGGGATTCCTTTATAGACAAACTGCACCGTCCATTCGGGCTGGATGCGGAAACTGCTCCCGGACTGTGGATCGTCCTGTTCGGATTGTTTGCGACCGCTTTGGTCATTTTTTTAACTCATGGAGACATCTTCATAGCCGCAGCACTGATCTTTATTCTGGGCCTGGTGATGCTGACGATCTATCGGCTGGATTACAGTTTGATGGTATTGATCGGTTTTGTCCTGATTTTCGATCAATACCATATACCGGGATTTGACCCGATCACATTTAAAGTTGATTATTTCAGAAATCTCAAAGAGATCAGGTATCTCCCTTTTTTCGAAGCCGGTGTTATGAATCTGATTGAACTGCACTTCCTCCTCCTCTTTTTTATCTGGTTTCTGGTCCTGGCCGTCAAGAGGCGATTCTCGGTTAAGCGAATTCCCGTCTGGGGTACATTTCTTCTCTTTTTTGGATGGATCATTTTCTCATTCGCCTACGGTTTGCAAAACGGCGGAGATTTTCTGATTTCACTCTGGGAGTTACGCGCTCTCTTTTACATGGCTGCGCTATACCTGGTGATTCCGCAGGTGATCTGGGATAAAAAACAGCTCAGATTTTTAATGTGGCTGATTATTGTAGCAATTCTGATCAAAGCTTTTCAGGGGGTCGGCCGGTTCGTTTCTCTTGGTTTTAGCATGTCGGGAGCACCGACGCTAACCAATCATGAGGATCCGGTATTTATGATTAGCCTCTTCATCCTGCTTCTAAGTTTCTGGTTATATCGGGTAAAGGATTCGCAGAAACTGGTTTTGATTTTGATGCTTCTGCCGTTAATCCTCGGATTTCTTGTTGCCCAGCGCAGAGCTGCAATGGCTGCACTGATCATTTCACTGTTTGTCTTTTTTATCTTTCTTTCTGGTCGCGAACAGTGGAAACTGTTCCGGTGGGGAGCCCCGGTATTGGTTGTCGTTCTGATCTACGGAGCTGCGGTCTGGGATATTGAGCACCGGATATCCCAGCCGGTACAGATGATAAAAACCGGTATGGAACGACCCGATAAAGAGGAAAATCCAAGAGATTACTATTCCAACCTCTATCGGGAATTTGAGGATTACAATCTCGCCTATACCCTGCGCCAAAACCCGGTACTGGGTATCGGTTTTGGAACCCGGTTCGAACATCCACTGCAATTGGCCGAGATCAACTATCCGCTTCGAGAATTTATACCGCACAATCAGATCTTCTGGGTTATCGTCAAGTCGGGCAGCATCGGATTTTTCCTGTTCTGGTTCTTTCTCAACTCGTTTGCATTTCGAACGACGGCACTCTGCAAACGGCTGAAAGATCCCTATTTAAAATCGATCGGTACAGTTGTAGTGATCGCGGTGATAGCTCAGATGGTGGCCTCTTTCTTTGATATGCAGCTTACATTTTACAGGAATATGATATTCCTTGGTGTGTTGATGGGTCTCGTACCGGTACTCGAAGACCTCGACTCAGAACAGGATGCCGAAAAAATCACAACTGAGGAGAGACAGATCACGGAGAGATGAAATGCTGAACAGCAAAACAGTCCACTTTCTGGGGGTTAGAGTTGATAATTACCGGCTCCGGGAGGCGCTTGCTCGAGTCAAATTCTTTATCGATTCAAAGCAACCGGAACGGAGTTCACGCAAGGTATACTTCACCAATGTACATACGATTCATCTGGCCCGCCGGGACCCGCAATTCTTTTGTACGATTCATAATGCAGATTTGGTACTCCCGGACGGAAGCGGGATTGACCTGGCGGGCAGAATTTTAAAAAGGCCGGTGAAGGAGAACCTGAACGGTACAGATTTTATGCCCGTGGTTCTTCGGATGGCAGAAAGATACGGATATACAGTTTATCTGCTCGGAGCCAGGCCGGAAGTTCTGGAGAGATGTGTTGAACGGATTCAAAATGATTTTTCGGATCTGAAACTGATCGGTTATCAGCACGGGTATTATCATCAACAGGAGGAAGGCCGGATCCTGGAAAAGATCAATAGAGTAAGACCCGATATACTTCTGGTTGCAACAGGGTCTCCACGTCAGGAGAAATGGATCGCCTCTGTTTCGGACCACCTGGAAGCCGGAGTCTGTTTTGCGGTAGGGGGACTGTTCGATTTTTTATCCGGGGAGTTCAGCCGGGCACCATACTGGATGAGGAAGGCCGGCCTGGAATGGGTGCATCGTTTTGTAAAAAACCCCCGTGAGAAATGGAATCGCATCGTGATCGAAATTCCTCTATTTATATGGCTGACAATGATGAATCGGCTTTTTCACTCCTCCTTCCATCAATCCTGAGGCAGCAGAGAGTCCCTACAAATGAATCGTGAAATCAGTGAGTCTTTTGCCAAAAACACAACGATCATGCTGGCAGCCCAGTCGATCACATGGGTGGCCAGCTTTGTATTGCTTGTATTCTTGCCGAGATATCTGGGTAGTGAAGATTATGGCCGCCTCTATCTGGCCGTCTCGATGGGGATGATGATCAGTATCGTGATCGACTTCGGAGGGAATTATCTGATACCTAAAGAAGTGGCAAAGTCCAAAGAGAAAACCCCCGGTATCCTGGTCAGCTACCTGGGTGTCCGAACGATTTTGTGGCTGCTCTGTATGGGTTGTTTACTTCTGTTCAGTTACCTCGTAGACTACTCGCGGACCGTGACGCTGCTGATCCTCATACTCGGGATTTCGAAGCTTTGGGAAGGCGGAACAAAGGCAATTCGCAGTTGTTTCCAGGGATATGAAAAAATGGAATACCCTTCACTCGGAGTGATCGCCGAGCAGGTGTTTGTAGCACTTTTTGCAGTTTCGGCACTTCTGATGGGGGCCGGATCGCTCCAGGTAGCCCTCATCATGGCTGTTGGGGCATTTATAAATATGGTAATCTGTGCCGTTTTTCTGCCCAGAATTGTCCGGCGTCTGCCAAAATTCCGAATCGATACGTCGGTTCGGCTGCTCAAGCAGAGTCTTCCATACTTTATGTGGTCGATTTTTGCCGTTATCTACTACAGAATTGATGCCGTTATGTTATCGGTTCTTACTTCGGATTCGGTCGTTGGCTGGTATGGAGGGGCTTACCGGTTTTTCGATATCGTTATGTTTCTTCCGGTAATCATCACCACCGTAGCATTCCCTATTTTTTCCAGATTGCAAAGCGAACGAGGCGAGGAGCTGGCCACAACATTTCAGAAGAGTTTGAAGTTTGTGCTGATGGCAGCTATTCCGGTGTCGGTACTCTTTTTTTTCTTTTCAGAGCAGATGGTCTCCTTTTTTTACGGACTCGATGAGTATGGTCCATCCGTTATCATTCTTCAGATTTTCTCCCTCGGGATTCTGCTTATCTACGTCGATTTTATTCTCGGAAGTGCCATTCTGGCCACAGACCGGCAGAGAGCCTGGGCATTTGTCGGCTTTTCAGCCATTCTTTTGAATATCGGCCTGAACTATCTGATGATCCCCTATACCGACATTCATATGGGAAATGGCGGAATCGGGGCAGCCATATCTACATTGATTACCGAGCTGTTTATAATGATTGCGGCTTTGCTGATGCTCACCAGGAATCACTTTCGTCACTTTGACATAATGGAGCCGGTCAAAGCCGGAGTGTCCGGCATCTTGATGGCCGGAGCGATCTGGATGATGAACGTGGCGGAGCTCCACTGGGTGCTTCAGGCCGCGGCCGGCACCGGTTTCTACCTGATACTTGTGCGATCATTGAAGGTGATCCGAAACGAAGAGATCGAGTTTCTCGAGTACTTTTTTACCTGGGAGAAAATGAAATCGATATTGCCTGTAAGAAATCAGGAGTCATGAAAATTCTTGTACTATTACCTTACTCTCCGGTTCCGCCCAATTTCGGCGGAGCGATGAGGATCTATTATTTGTTGAAGAGCCTGGCCGGGGCTCATGAAGTAACGGTGGCTGCTTTTGGCACTTCCGTCGATCGGGAGCGATTTCTGGAAGAGTTTGGTGAGCAGATCTCCCAGGTCCATTTTATACCCTTTCCATGGACTCGGAAACGGAAGCGATGGGTACAGCTTTACTCCCTCTTTAGTCGGCACAGTTACGGCAGCCTGAGTTACAGCAGCCGCCGTATGCAGAAGAAAGTGGATGAGTTGATAAGCTCAAATTCATTTGATGTGGTCCATCTGGAGTTTCCGGGAATGGGAAAATTCAACGTAAACGGAGATTCCATTCGACTTCTCGACATGCACAATGTGGAGTATGACAATTATCGCCGAATGGCGCTAAACGCCCGCCACCCCCTGAGAAGGTGCTTCTACCAAATGGAATATAAAAAAGTGAAGCGCGAAGAGTTGCATGTGCTTTCGGGCCAGGATCTTTTGACGGCTACCTCAAAGGATGATATCTCGATCATTAGAAAATATATCCCCGACCTGCCGGCCCATATTGTACCGAACGGCGTCGACACCGGCTACTTTCACCCCTCCGATCATCCTCCGTCCGAGCCGGCTTCACTCGTTTTTACCGGCATGATGGGCTACACCCCCAACCACGACGGCATGCACTGGTTTCTCGACGAGATCTTTCCGCTGATCCTCCGCCAGGTCCCCGAAGCCAAAATCTACATCGTCGGCAATCGCCCGCCGGCCGATTTGCAGCGCCGCGCCGGCGACCGGGTAGTGGTGACCGGGTTTGTCGACGACGTTCGGCCCTGGGTCTGGAAATCGGGGGTCTG
>SLKI01000078.1 GCA_007134695.1 Balneolaceae bacterium | reverse complement strand
TCGGCTCTCTCGCCGGATGAACAGAAAGCGATCGATCTGTTCTCCTTTAATCGGGCCAGCGGCAGTCTGACGGTCGTAACCGACTCGGTTCGCATCATCCCCTGGGTTCGAAAAATTCACCGTGCCATCTACAAGCCGGAAACGGAAGCCGGAAAAGAGGAACTGGGCGATTAGAAACCGTGTACTCAAGTGCCGGGCATGAGGGGCTTAGTAATTGGCTGCCGTGCACTCAGGTGCCGGGCATGAGAAACCGAGTTTGAGAGGAGAGGCCAATCAGGTGCCGGGTTATCGGGTTCCGGCCAAAGCAGGATGAGCAGCATTATTGATCAACAGTAAAATTCGTATCATATTAGGTTGATGGTACGAATAGTCGCATATATATCACCATTTCTCCTGTTGTTTGCATTCACTTTGGAGTTACAGGGGCAAAAACTGCCCATCAGGTCCTATTCTATCGAACAGGGGTTAAGTGAATCTGTTGCGTATTCGATTCTACAAGATCGGGATGGATATATCTGGATCGGTACAGGTTTTGGATTGAACCGGCTCGACGGCCGGGAAATACTCTCCTACTACACGGACCAGGGGCTCAACGACAATCAGATCAACACTCTGTATGAAGATGATGAGGGGCGGTTATGGATCGGCACAGATGCCGGAGTCAATGTTATGGAGTCGGGAGAGATCCGTGAAGAAGAGCGGTATCGGGATCTGAGACAGTATGCGATTCAGTCGATCTATCACGACAGCAAAGGAAATTGGTGGTTCGGCACGGCAGGAGACGGAATCTGGCTCTTTACCGACGATGACGAATGTGTCAGGTTCAGTTCGGCTGACGGGCTTGCCGGTAACGTTGTTCGGGCGGTCGGCGAAGATTCCGAGGGTAGGATCTGGATGGCTACGAATCGTGGTTTGGCTGTTTACGATGGAGAGTTTGCAACCTGGAGTGTTGAAGACGGCCTGGTTGACAATGAGATTCATGACCTGCAGGCAGGGTCTGACGGACGTATCTGGCTGGCGACCAATGGGGGGTTGAGCATCTGGGACGGAGAATCTTTTAATAACTACCAGGAGTTGGACGGGTTGATCGATGACCATGTTCTGAGTGTCCATTTGATCGGTGAAAATAGAGCCTGGCTCGGTACCGACCAGGGAGCAAGTCTCTTCGAAGATGGGAGATTTACCGAAATAACAACAGAACAAGGGCTAACCAGTGATATTATCTATTCGATTATGACCGACCGGGAGGGGCAGATCTGGTTCGGAACGCTCGGGGGCGGGGGTAATATCTTTCTGGGAGACTATTTTCACAACTATACGGTGGATGAAGGGTTGACCAACAATGTTATCACTTCATTTGCCCAGGATCGGAATGGTGCAATCTGGATCTCTTCATATGGCGGCGGCATCATGCAATATGATGGTGAGGAGTTCATCCGCTATTTTACTGCAGACGGCCTTGCAGACCGAAAGGTGTATACTCTCTATTTTGACAGCAGGGAACATCTGTGGATCGGAACAAGGTACGGGATTTCGTTAATGGTCGACGGGGAGTTTCAGTCGCTCCCTGAATATCTCCCCGATCTGGAGATGGTTAGGCGGTTTTTTGAGGATCCTGAGAACGGTGATTTCTGGATCGCTACCTACGATGACGGGATCTATCGGTACGACGGAGAAGAGTTGCATCACTATACAGCCGGCAGTGAGCTTAACAATAATACGGTGATGGCGATGGAACGGGACTCTTCCGGCCGATATTGGTTTGCTACCTACGGTGGGGTCGCTGTTTATGAAAACGGGGAGTTCAGAAATTATACGGTAGCCGATGGTCTGCCGAACAACGGTGTGATCCATGTTATGCTCGACCAGGAAGAAACTCCATGGTTTTCGACGTTTGGCGGGATCGCCAGGTATGTCGATGGAGAGATCGAAACGTTTGAGTCGTCGTTCGGCTACGCCGGTACAATTTCCTATTTCATGTTTCAGGATTCGAGAGAGCGTCACTGGATCGGTACAAATATCGGGATCGTACGATTTGACCCTGAGAGGTATCAGGAAGCGGAGAGCAGGCTTGAACGCGATCTTTCCTTTGAACTGGTCAACAGAGAACAGGGTCTGGTGGCAAACGAAGTTAATGCCGGAGCTGTATTTGAAGATCGTGATGAAACCGTCTGGATGGGTACGGTCGAAGGGATCAGCCGCTTTTTCCCGGATCGGTTCGATTTGCGGGAGGTGCCACCAGTTACACGTTTCAGAGAGATCATTTTTGCAGGCGAACAGGTAGGAGCAGAGGAGAAAATTGTGCGCAGCCACGACCGTAACTTTGTACAGTTCGAGATGTCCGGGATCTCATTCGCCGCTCCATCACAGGTACTGTTTGAATATCGTTTGAGAGGGCTGGATGAAGAATGGACCCGAACGTTTGATCGAAATGTCCGCTACCCTTCGCTCTCACCCGGAGAATATACATTTCAGATGCGTTCATACAACGCCTCCGGTATAGCGAGCCCGGTCTACAGTACGTTCGATTTTGAGATTCGGCCTCCAGTTTGGCTCCAATGGTGGTTTTTACTGCTGGTTGTCCTATTGATGGGTGGAATCATCCTTTTTATTTACAACTACTATCGCGTCAGCCGGCAGATAGATATGGAAAGGATGAGGGTGCAAATCGCCAGTGATCTGCACGATGATGTCGGCTCCTCTCTGACAGAATTGGCGCTGCAGACCGATTTTGCCAGGACCGGCAAACTGGACCCATCAGTAGAGACTACACTGAAAGAGATCGGTGAGCAGAGCCGGATGATTGTCTCTACGCTGGACGATATCGTCTGGTCGATCGATGCCAGAAATGATACAGCCGGTGACCTGAGTGACCGGATGCAGGATCACGCATCGAATGTGCTCTCTTCCAAAGGGGTCGAAGTCAACTTTAACCTTTCCGAACTGCCTTCGGAAAGGGAACTTCCTGTTCAGGTCAAGGAGAATCTTTATCTTATTTTCAAAGAAGCGATAAATAATATTGTCAGGCATTCGAACGCAGACAGTGTTGATATTCAATTGAGCCTGAATGGAAACCGGTATTTTCTGAACGTTCGAGATAACGGTACAGTGGCCGTTAACGGCCGGAAGAGCGGACAAGGCTTGAGGAATATCCGGTTAAGAGCCGACCGGCTGGATGCGATCCTGAAGATCGACAAAGGCGACGGCTTTTCCATTAGGGTGGAAGGAGAGATCAAATAGCAATTGCAACCGTTTAAGAATTAGAAACCATGGCAGTTATTGGAATTGTAGAGGATAACAAAAAGATCCGGGATCTTATTCAGCGATATCTGGATATGCAGGAGGGGATGAGCTGTCCGGTTGCTGTCGATTCGGTCGAAAAGATGCTCGATTACCTGGAAGAGCATAAAGTACCAGATGTAATGCTGATGGATATTCAGCTTCCGGGGATGTCCGGAATTGAGGGGATCGGCCTGATCAAGGAGCAGCATCCGGATGTTGAGATCATTATGCTGACCGTTTACCACGATTCTCATAAAATTTTCGATTCACTTGTTGCTGGCGCTACAGGTTATCTTCTCAAACACACTTCCCTCTCGGAGATTCATGATTCCATACGCAAGCTGCTCGAAGGCGGGGCTCCGATGTCTCCACAAATTGCAAGAAAGGTGATCGGGCATTTCAGTGAAAAAAAGAAGGCAAAGCAGGTCAAGTATGATCTGACACCGAGGGAACAGGATATCGTCAACGGACTGGTAGACGGGTTAAGTTACAAGCTGATAGCTGACAGATATGATATCTCGATCGATACCGTACGCGCACACATTCGTAATATTTATAAAAAGCTCCACGTTAATTCTAAAGCAGAAGTGATAGCAAAGTCGTTGCGAGGTGAAATTTGAGACATACCTTGGACATTTTACGGATCAAATACCAAATTGCCCGATTCACATGAATATGTGATAACATCTTTCACTGAATAGAAATAGATTGCGTACAGATGCCCGGAATCTAAATTGATGGAGTGCCATTATGAAGAACTTGACCAGCTTACATATTCCGATTATAGGAGTTCTGGCAGCTTTTCTGCTTACGGGTTGCTATACGCAATTGCAAACGACCCATCCGGAAAGGATTATTGACCGTCCGTCGCTTGCGAGCGACGAGGAGCGTGAATTGTACAGGGAGGAGGCACGAGAAAGACGCCTGGCTGAACTCACCGGTGAGGAACAGGAGGAGTATTTACTTGGTTATGAAGATGGTCTGGTAGAGGGTTATGACGAAGGGTGGACAGATGCGGAGTTGTATTATTTTATAGATTATGATACCCGTCACTGGTACAGGGATATTGGACAGCCGGGTATCCAGCACCATCATCACTATCACGGATACTCCCCCTATACATGGCATCGTCCATATTGGCGTCATTACTATCGTTATCGCCCCTTCTATGCCGTTCCATTCTATTCACCCTGGCATACCTGGTATAATTGGGGGTGGGGCTTTGGTTATAGCTGGCACTACTCGCCGTATGCATGGCACCGATACCCTGCCTATGGGTTCTATCATCGGCCTCATGCTTTTGTCTTCGTCTCATTCTCACATGTCCGTGTCGATCCCAAACGCGATTATATCGCCCGTACAACCGGTTTGAGATCGGCGGGTATAGAAAGGGAGAGGCAGGTAAGAAGCAGTTCTGTGGCTGCACGGAGTGGTGATCGTCGAACTTTGCAGGAGCGAAGAGAGGCGATTCGAAGCAGAACTGATCTTCGAAGCACTGGCCGGACCGGTACAGTCAATCGAAGCCGAGGGTCTGTAAACAGATCAAGCAGCAGCGTGAACAGATCGAGGTCTGATGTCAATCGTTCACGAGGTAATGTCAATCGTTCGAGATCGAGTGGTAATGTTAACCGTTCACGAGGCAATGTCAATCGTTCGAGATCGAGTGGAAACGTTAATCGATCCAGCGGCAATGTCAATCGTTCGAGATCAAGTGGAAACGTTAACCGATCCAGCGGCAATGTCAATCGCTCGAGATCGAGTGGTAATGTTAACCGTTCGAGTGGAACTGTAAACCGTTCCAGTGGCAGCTCAACTCGACAGAGCAGTGCAACCCGAAGCCGTACAAGCAGGGATCTGAGTGAAAACAGGGCGATCAGGAGTTCGAGAAATTTGACGACGACCAGTCGGTCGCACTCTTCGATCAGCGACAGGTTGCAGCGCAGTGCAGTGTCGACTTCATCCAGCGTAAGTACCCGGATACTGGTGAGAGATCAGATCAGGAATCAGAATCGGCGGATAAGTCACTCCTCACTTGAATCCCTGATGTCGCGCACAATCAGCAATAGCAGGGCTGTTTCCCGATCGAGCCGCTCTTCATCCAGCAGTGGTACGGTCAGCCGCAGTTCGAGCCGCTCATCGTCCGGTTCTTCATCGGTACGTTCGACGCGATCCTCATCAAACAGCAGCGGATCCCGGTCAACCGGCCGATCCAATACCAACCGCAGCGGCGGTAACTGAGTCACGGAATTCACCTTCAGGCGATAAGTCCAGAAGATCGATCTGCGGGTTAAATATATAAACCCGTAGCAGGGCGGATAGCTCTTGAGAGTACGTCAAACTTCCATGTTAATTCAACCTAATTCATCATGTACAGGCCATTGCTATATCTGATCGGGTTTATCTTCTTTCTGTCTGCCCCTGCCGCGTTCTCCCAGGAGGCCAATAATCCTTTGCTGTACAGTTACCAGGCCGTTCAGTTCAGCGATATGCAGGTTTCCCATGATCCTGTTACGCTGATTCTGCCAGGTACCGCTTATGCCGGCGGATTCAGCAGTTATCTGGATAATCCGGCTTCCGCAGCTCTTTTTGACGACAGTTTTGGAACGTTCGGAATCGCCTGGCGTAATGTTAACGAAACGGGGCGTTTCCTGGATAACAGTGTAGATTTCGACAGGAGCCAGTTTGGTGTTTCGAATGCCGGGTTTGTATACTCATTTCCTACCGTTCGCGGATCATTCGTCATAGGCGCCGGCTATAGTCAACACTCTTTTTATAACAGGGCACTCTCTATCTCCGGACGTAATAACCGAAGCACCATGACCGACTTTTTCAAGATTCCGGGTTCTATCTACGAAGAGATTGCATTTGAGACCTGGGCGCTTGACTGGGCGGATGAAGAGCAGACTTTTCTCGATTCCATCTTCAGGATCGGATTTCCTCCCGGCAACTTTCCGGGGATTACCCAAGAGGCTGAAATTACGGAGAGAGGATATGGCGGGGACTATTCGGCTTTTTTCGCCACCGAATTTCTTGAAAACCTGATGCTTGGTGCCAGCATCGGAATTCGATCCGGGCGTCACAACTACGAAAGAATTTTCCTCGAGATCGACGAATTTAATGACTACGATGGTGATTTTATCGAAACAGACCATGGAGGTACCGATATCGACACTATTCTGTTAAATGATAAAATTCGTAGTGATTATGTGGCATTTTCCGCCCGTCTAGGCGCCATTTATCAATTTACCGACAATTTCAGCCTTGGAGCCTCCTATACCTTCCCTTCCAGGCTCACTGTAGATGAAGAGTTCGATGCAGTTATCACATCTACTTTTGATAATGGTGTTGTATTTGAGGATGATGTATTGACTGAGTTTTCATACAAGGTTACATCACCTGCGCGTTTGAATCTCGGCGCTGCATTGAAAGATCTGGGAGGCCTTACCCTTTCGGTATCGGCAGAATATGTGGATTACGGAAAAACCAGAATCGATTTTGATGCAGATCTGTTTGAGGATGAACGCCTTGAGAACCGGTTTATCTCTGATGAGTATACACAGGTGTGGAATCTGCGGGGGGGAGCGGCCATTGATATTACCGAGGAATTCACGCTTCGGGGTGGGTACGGCCTGAGGCCTTCGCGATTCACTAACCTGGACATTGATGAACGGTTGATCTCCGGCGGTATCGGCTTTAAGGTGAGCGAAAATGCACGATTCGATCTCGGAGTCCAGTATTCGATGTTCGACGAAACTGCCATCTTGTATGAGTATGAAGATCACAATTTTCAGATGCAGTCGGAACTTGTAGACAGAGATGTAAACAGGCTGCAGGTACTGGGTACAATCCGAATCTCCATGCAATAAGTCAGAGAGGCCTCACTGGAGGTTAGTCGTCGATTTCGTCATCGGTTTCGGATGCTTTGACTTTTCTGGGGTTTATGCTCAAAACTGCTGTTTTTACATGTCGCACTACATTGGTGGTGGTGCTGCCCATCATCAGGTGCTTGATGCCGGTTCGTCCGACGGTTGCCATGATGATCAATTGATAGGAGTTCTCCTTTACATGGTTCAGAATCGCTTCATGCGGTGATTCTTCGGAGGGGGCAACACTCCAGGAAATATTATTTTTAACATCCTGGAAATATTTGTTTGCAACCAGCTTGAGCCGCTCCTTTCTGAGGTCTTCAATAGACATATCGGTTTCTCCCTTCTTAAACTGCTCATAACTCAAAATGTGCAGCAGATGGATTTTTGATCCGGCCCGCCTGGAGATCTCGACTGTAAGTGGAAATGCGATAGCTGAGTTCTCTGAAAAGTCTGTGGTAACCAGTATTCGTTCGAGATCCCCGATTTCACTCTCCTCTTCTACAACAAGTACCGGACAGGAGGAGAGCCTCAATACTTTTTCAGCCACAGATCCAAGCAAAAATCTGGAAAAACCGGTTCGGCCGTGCGAGGTCATAACCAGTAGATCATACTCTTCTGAAAGGTCGGTGATTGACTGAGCCGGATTCCCGAATGCAATGATTGGATCGTTGAGTAGGGACTCATCTACATGCTCTCTGCTGATCTCTTCAAGTCGATCTGTCAGATTCTTTTCAATCTTGTCCAGGTCCTGATAGACACTGCTGCTCATTCCCAATGCGTAGGGTTCATCCATTTCGGTAATCGGGATGTGGACATGCACCGGTGTGATTCTGGAATCAAATAAACCGGCCATCTTTTCTGCAATTTCAAGAGCTTTGGTACTCAATTTTGAAAAATCGACCGGGACCAGAATCTTTTTGATTTTCATGGCTCGGGAGGTTGATTCGTAGCTTTTCGTTTGGATTTTGACAGACAGTTTACACGTTGATGATCATGAATGTAAAGAAAATTCGGTCGTGACTGAAAAATTTGAATTGTGAATTATATTTCAATCAGCCATATTCAACCAATCTGGCAGGATTGATATGATAACGGGTTTCGATAAACATTAAACCAATCTGCATTGAATATGAATCGATCGAAAGTTGTTTTTTCACAACGGAATTTGCTAATGACTGTAATTGCCCTGGTACTTGCAGTTGCTGCTCCGGAGTTGGCACACTCGGATACTATGGTGACTGTAAACGATGATGAGGAATCTATTGTCGTCACCGGAAGGGTGATTGATGCGGATACCGGAGAGCCGCTGCCGGGGGCTAATGTAACTGTACAAGGCCGTGTCGTAGGAACGGCTACACGGGCAGACGGAACTTTTCGTCTGAGTGTGAGCGGCGAGCCTCCAATTATCCTGAATATCTCTTTAATCGGATTTCGAACCGAACAGATTGAGATCACGGAAAGTGAAGTCAGCGATCTTGTCATTGAGCTTCGTGAAGAGACGATTCTCGGTACAGATGTTGTCGTTTCGGCCTCGCGGGTTGAGCAAAGCTTTTTGGAAGCACCGGTTACTATTGAAAAGATGGATGTCATTTCGGTAACCCAGACTCCATCAGACAGCTACTACAAAGCGCTTTCAAATCTGAAAGGGGTGGATGTGACTACCAGCAGTATCAACTTTCAGATCATCAATTCCCGTGGCTTTAACTCGACCGGAAATACCCGGATGGTTCAGTTGATCGACGGGATGGATACGCAGGCTCCGGCGCTCAATTTCCCGATTGGTAATTTGAACGGGCCGTCAGAACTCGATATCGAAAGCGTTGAATTTCTGCCTGGAGCTTCATCTGCTTTGTACGGTCCCAATGCATTCAACGGTATTCTGCTGATCAACAGCAAAAGCCCGTTCCGTTATCCAGGCCTGAGCGTCAAAGTTCAGAGCGGCTTGAACCATCTGGATGGAAATGCTTTACTGGGTGAGCCGTCCGACCCGGAAATGATGTTCGATACCGCTATACGTTATGCCGATACGATCGGTGATCGGTTTGCTTACAAATTAAATTTCTCCTACTCACGTGCAACGGACTGGCACGGGATTGACTATACTGACCAGAATGCCAACCTGCAAGGGGATCTGGGCGGACGTAATCCGGCCTATAACGGGATCCATACTTTTGGAGATGAAGCGTCTCTCAATATTGGCCTTCTGGCACTGAACGATCAATTTATTCAGGCACTGGCCGAAAATGTATTTGGTGGGAATACTCAATTTGCCCAGCAGTACGCTATGGCAAACCTTCCGAACCTGCCAGTGAACCGAACCGGATATCGAGAGCATTATCTGGTAGACTATGGGGCAGAGAATATGAAAATCAATACCTCTCTGCACTACCTGCTGACAGACAATGCCGAATTGAGCTATACTCTCAACTACGGAGCAGGGACTTCCATCTACACCGGAGCTCAGCGCTACAGCCTGAACAACTTCTCCATTTCGCAGCATAAACTTGAGCTGCGGGGAGACAACTACATGCTGCGCGGCTATGCAACACTTGAAGATTCCGGAGACTCCTACATCGCCGATTTTGTAGGTTTTGCAGTGAATGAGGCGTATAGTCCAAATACGACCTGGTTTCCAACCTATGCGATCAGTTACCTCGGTTTTCTGGCTGCCAACGGCATCGGACTGGAAGGCGGAGCAAGTGCGGATCTAAGAACTACTGCACATACGTTTGCAAGAGGGTCTGCCGACCAGAATCGTATTCAGGCCGGTAGTGACGCATTCAATGCCGTGAAGGAGGAGGCACTGAACTCACGCGTTCCCGACGGTGCACTTTTTGACGACACCTCCCGGTTTCTCCATTTTGAAGGACAGTACGACTTCTCCAACTGGATTGATCTGGTCGATCTGATTGGCGGGGCTACTTTCCGTCAGTTCCAGCTCCGTTCGAACGGAACAATTTTTGACGATGAAGGGGGTGTGAATATCAACGAGTATGGCGGGTATCTACAGGCCTCCCGTGAGCTGTTCGAAGGTTTCCGTCTGACGGGATCCGTTCGTTATGACAAGAATGAAAATTTTGACGGGCAGTTCAGCCCCCGGATTTCGGGAGTTTATTCGACCCGTGGAGGCCACCACTTCCGCGGCTCCTATCAGACCGGGTTCCGAAACGCGACGACCCAGGGTCAGTATATCGATCTTAACGTTATTTCCGCTCAGCTGATCGGTGGTCTGCCGCAATTTGCCGAAAAATATAACATCACTGAAAATACATACACGCTGGAGTCGGTTCAGGCTTATACAGATCAGTTCCTGGTCAATCCGACAGATCCTGCAAATGCCATCGGGCTTCTCGAACGTTATTCGGTACACAACCCGGTACAGCCCGAACAGATCCAGGCGTTTGAGGTAGGTTACCGGGGTCTACTCGGCAACCGCCTGCTGGTTGATGCCGCCTACTACTATAACATTTATGATGATTTTATAACCCAGATTCGAGTACGCAGGGCTGCAGGTCCCATCGACCCCAGTGATCCGGCTTCGGCCATCCCGACAGCCGCTTCCCTACTGTCCGGAGATTTTCAAAACACCTATCAGGTCTATACAAATATTGATGAGACGGTAAAAGCCCAGGGTGCGGCCATTGGGGTTGAATACAGTCTGCCGGCCAACTATCGTCTGGAGTTCAATTACAACTGGAATCAGCTCGTCGAAGGGTTGGATGATGAGTTCATGAACGACTTCAATACGCCTGAACATAAAATAAATGTGACCTTCGGCAATCGCAGGTTGACTGATAATATCGGTTTCAATCTGGTCTATCGTTGGCAGGATGCATTCCGCTGGGAGTCAACCTTTGCCCAGGTAGATGTACCCTCCGCTTCAACACTGGATGCCCAGGTCTCCTACCGGCTTCCGGATATGAATACGGTAGTGAAACTGGGGGGTACCAATGTGCTTAACCGTCACTATACGCTAAGCGGCGGCGGGCCAAACCTTGGAGCGATTGTCTATCTTTCCGTGACCTACGATCAGCTATTCAGGTAAGATGGAGCTTTATCTTATGGGATTGTTATCGGGCTTTTTTGTCAGCTGTCTGTAGAGTAGCTATTGTGGCTCCCCAGCCACTTTTTCCGCTGTCGAGTGAATAGCCGGTCACAAAGGGGTTCCGGTCGAGAAGTTTGTGGACCGAGCGGCGAAGCTGGCCGGTTCCCTTGCCGTGGATTATTTTGATCTCGCAGATGCCTTTTTCCAGGCAGGCTCGGATATATTCATCGACAAGTGTACCGAGTTCGGAGGGCCTGAACAGGTGCAGATCCAGTTCGCCGTCTATCGGCCACCGGATCGGCTCTTCTGATAGTTTTTCAGAACAAATTAACATTTAACTCCTGACCTGTCATTGAGCTTGCGATGAGCTACACATCTACATAGTAATCGACAAAGATCCGTTTATCCGCCACCGCTTCAATAAATTTAACCGCCTTTTTGTGGTGCGGGTTTCGTGTATACATCTTGAAGTCGAGTTCATTTTCGAAGTCGCAAATCAAAACGACGTCCCAGGCCTCTTTATCTTCGCCGTTGACCTGAACCCCTACCTCTACATTCTTGATCTCTTCTATGCTGGTTTTCAGGCCCTCCAGAATCAATTTCAGTTTTTCTGCATTCTTCTCTTTTGGAGAACCTTCGGCCTCGTCTTTCAGCTTCCACATTACGATATGACGAATCATGGCTGTACCTCTGTTTTGTTTGTTAAATCGTTGGCTGGGTTATCGCGATGCTGACTGTTAATCCTGCTAGCGGCCGGCCGTGTTTGATTAGAAATTATCGGCTTCGGGCGAACTGCAAATCTGCTGATGCTGCCTGGTCATCGAGCTCATGCAACAGATCTGGATAGAAGGAACCGGCGGCCCAGAGGAAGTAGCGGGCCTCCTCGTCTCCCCGGTCTCTGTACCAGTGGTACAGGTCCACATATCCGTATGCTACCTGTCTCATCTCTTCATCTCCAAGGCTGTCTTCATCGATCACCGGGACTGTCAAGTCGGCGCCGGCCTGGATCATGTTGGGATTGTCGATTCTGTCGATATTGAGGTGATAAATCCACGGCCACATTAGTGGGTCGCCAAGGGCCTGGTCTGCAATAGACCAGAGGGTTGCTCCTGGGTCGACCTGCTGTTCGGTCATCTCCACATCCGGGCTGTCAGCAGCACCGGGCGAGCCGATATGCTCTGCATTGTCGTCTACAGTCGGTATGTCGACCTCGCGGACCAGTTCGTCCGTGTCGGCTACAGCATCTTCCGGATCGGCTGCAAGCTCATCCGTTTCTGCCGTAGTTGTCGGTTCGGAATCCACAGCCGGCAGATCATTCTGCTCGATAACGGGAGGAGCCGGGACCGCTTCAGTTGCATTGTTGCCGGTCAACAGATCGGAGGGTTCATCACGGTTTACATAATAAAAAAGTGCAACAATCATCAGTAAAACCAGCAGAGATGCTGCAAGATAGGACCAATTGAATGAACCGTTTTTTTGGACCTCATCAACCAGTCTTTTATCTGTAACGGCCTTGAGCGGTTTTCCGGTTTCATCCGAATCGGCTTCTTCGGATATGGGTGATTCCCGCTCGATCAGCAGATTTCCCAGATCTTCATCGCTTTGCTTTTCGGACTGCAACGGTATCCCGAACGGATCGGTCTCATGAGTTTGTAAAACGGGCTCCTGCTCACCTGTTTGTGTATCGGATTCGTCTGCTTTCGGGCCTTCATCAAGAACTTCCGGCTCCATCCGGGCATATGTACGGTTTACATGCTTCCGAAGTGGTTTGTACGGTTTGAAGACGACCTTGTTCTGCCCCGGAATCGTGATTGGCTCACCAGTGCGCGGATTCACCCCGTTACGCTCTTTCATCCACCGAAGCTCAAACTTTCCAAAACCCGAGATCGAAACCGATCCATCTTCCTTTAGCCCCGACTCGACAAGTTGGGTCAACTCCCGGAGAAATTGATCGGTAAAAGGACGGTCTTTTTCCGTACGGTCGGAAATCCGTTCCACCAGGTTCTTGAATGTGATCTTGTCACTCATCTCCGGTCGCGATGTATTTAAGTTTCTCTTTCATGTTTTTTGCAGGTGAATATTCCACGATCTGCTTGGGAGGAACCATCATATATTTTTTATGATGGGGATTGTAAATTTTCTGTACCTCCTTAATCCTGGTTTTGAATGTACCCAAATCCGGGATTGAAAAGCCCGTACCTTCGCCGAGCTGATCGGTGAATTCACCGACAACATCTTTCATCAACCTTCTCGTTTCCGCTTTCGAAAGTCCAAGCTCTTCGGACATCCGATCGATCAACTCATTGTAAGTCATGTTGCTATTTGGTTAATCCTCGGGAGTGCAACCGGTTGCAAACAGGTATTTCAGAGATATCTCATCAACGTACTTTATACCTTCAATAAACAAATTTTTAATCATTTTTTGAACGATTTATTGGAATAAACTTTTGTAGAGTGTGAATAAGCGATTTTGAATGAAAATTTGGCAGTATGATGTCTCGTCCACTTAATGTGACTCAAAAATTGATCCAAACTCATCTGGAGAGTGGAAAAATGAGTCCTGGAGAGGAGATAGGCCTGAAAATGGATCAAACACTGACTCAAGATGCAACCGGCACACTGGTAATGCTTGAATTGGAGGCTATGGAGCTCGAAAAGGCCAAAACCGAACTCTCCTGCCAGTATGTCGATCACAACCTGCTTCAGACCGATTTTAAGAATGCTGACGACCATCTGTTTCTGAAATCCGCTGCTGAACGGTTCGGTATCTGGTATAGCCGGCCCGGAAATGGAGTCAGCCACCCGGTACACACCGAACGTTTCGCTGTTCCGGGAAAAACGATGGCAGGTTCCGACAGTCATACACCCGCAACCGGCTGTATGGGGATGTTTGCTCTTGGTGCCGGGGGCCTGGATGTTGCTTTCGCCATTGCCGGCGAGCCTCTCTATCTGAAAATGCCGAAAGTGATGGGAGTGAAGTTGACCGGCAGCATGCCGGACTGGGTGAGCGCCAAAGATGTTGTTCTTGAGATGCTGCGAAGATATGATGTAAAAGGGTGTGTCGGATATGTTCTTGAGTATTACGGCCCCGGCCTGAAAGAGCTGGATACGATGGACCGACATGTGATTGCCAATATGGGAACCGAAATGGGGGCCACGACCTCGGTGTTCCCGTCGGACGAAGAGGTACGGCGATTTATGAAACAGCAGGGCCGTCAGGATCAGTGGAGCGAACTGAAAGCTGACGAAGGTGCCGTTTATGATGCCCGCGAGGAGATTGTGCTCGATGAAATAGAACCGATGATTGCCCTGCCGAGCAGTCCCGGGAACGTCGTACCGGTCAGTGATGTGGAGGGTGAAGAAGTTTTTCAGTCCTATATCGGATCTTCCGCCAACCCCGGGTACCGTGATTTCTGGATCTGCGGAAAGATGGTAGAAGGACGTCGTGTTCACGACGATGTCAGTTACGACATCAACCCGACTTCGCGCCAGATTATAGAGAATATGGTTCGGAATGGAGTTATGCTGAATCTGGTCCAGGCTGGAGCACGGATCCATCAGGCCGGCTGTAATGGATGCATCGGAATGGGGCAGGCGCCCGCATCAGGCCGAAACAGTTTGCGCACGGTTCCCAGAAATTTTCCCGATCGATCCGGAACCAAAGAGGATTCGGTCTATCTGGTAAGCCCGGAAACAGCTACGGCGTCGGCCCTGACCGGCAAAATTACCGACCCCCGCCGGATGGAGGAGCTCTTCGGGATGAGCTGGCCTGTATACAGAGAGCCGGATGAATATATTGTCAACGAAGAGATGCTGGTTGGGCCGCCGGATCGAAGTTTGGAGGGTGCCGGAGACCTTTCGGAGAGGTCCGGGGACCGTTCTGAGGGAGCAGAAAACCGCTCGGAGGGTGCCAAAGAGGGTGGAAAGTATGAGCAGTCCGGAACAGGATCCGGCAGTTCTAATGGGGAGTTGATAAAGGGTCCCAATATCTCGACGCTTCCCGATTTTGAGGAGCTGTCGGACTTTAAAGTGCCGGTAATCCTGAAAATGGGAGATAACATCTCTACGGACGAAATTTTAAAAGCCGGAGCCGAGGTTCTGCCCTATCGGAGCAATATTCCGGAGATCAGTAAATTCTCTTTTACGGTTATTGACGAGAATTTTTACGACAGAGCGATGGAGCAGCGTGAAAAGTATGGTGGACATGTTGTTGTGGCCGGCGAAAATTACGCCCAGGGCTCCAGCCGTGAGCATGCCGCCATCGCCCCCAGATTTCTTGGCCAGAGAGCTGTTTTGGCGAAAAGCTACGCCCGGATCGGATGGCAAAACCTGGTCAATTTCGGCATCTTGCCGTTGCAGTTTTCCGATTCGGAGGATTATCTGGATATCGGCGAGGGGGATCTGATTCGTATCGATAATGTTCGAAATCAGCTCGAGAATGGCGATGGGCTGGTGGTGCAGAATGTTACAAGAAATGTTGAGATTAAAACGTTTCACACGATGAGCGGCCGTCAGGTTGAAGCGATGCTTGATGGTGGAGTGATCAATAACTTCAAAAAACGTAACCGATGAAATACCTGCTTCTTCTGATTGCGCTGATTGAGCTAACGGCTTCGGTGCTGGGCTACCCTGCGGTGACACTGCTTTGGATGAGCCTGGTAAAGATTCTGATCTACCTCATTCTGATGTAAGATCTTCCAGGCTTTTGACGGCAACCGATTTATCAGAGACTGATTTTCGATTCCACTGCTGATTTTCGCATTTGTGAAGATACGCATGACAGATGGCAGGGACGGGGAGATATACCCGCCTTTATTATGAAAGCAGGGGGAAAAATCGTAAATTTAATACCTTTGACTTATCACAATTCCGGGTAGTTTCGGGTGGCTCGACAAGCGATAAAGAGAGTGTTGACGGCCGGCAGACCGGGATTTACAGAGTTTGACGAAAAATGAACAACAACAAAGAAATATTGGAAAAAGTAGAGCTCGACGACCTTTCTCATGAGGAGATGGGCGACAATCATATTGCTTCTTCTGCTGATACTCCGCTGCGTCCCGATGCGTTTGACCGCAGCAATGAAGAAAAGATCGAAATCATCAGGAAACATTTCTATTCGATTATGGAGGCACTCGGGCTGGATATGGAAGATGAGAGCCTTAAAGGCACTCCGGAACGTGTAGCCAAAATGTATGTAGAAGAGATCTTTTGCGGTCTGAATCCCGAGAACAAACCGAACGCCAAGAAATTCTCCAACAAGTATGAGTATGGAGATATGGTTCTTGAGAAAAACATCCAGGTTACCTCTTTCTGTGAGCACCACTTCCTGCCGTTTATCGGAAAAGCCCATGTGGCCTATATCAGTAGTGGAAAAGTAATCGGGCTCTCAAAAATCAACCGGATTGTCAACCACTATTCCCGCCGGCCGCAGGTCCAGGAAAGGCTGACACTTCAGATTGCCGACGAGCTGGAGAAGGCACTCGATACACAGGATGTAGCCGTTTTTATCGAGAGCAAACACTTCTGTGTTTCGCTGCGAGGTATTCAGGATATGGCCAGCAGCACAGTAACTTCGGAATATCGCGGGGCGTTTAAAAAGAGTGATGTTCAGCAGAAGTTTATCGATTACATCAAAACAAAAACCGAGATGTAAGCCGGGTAGAAAACTTGCACATGTCTGCCAGTGAACGTTTCCCTCTCCATCTTTACAACAGCCTGACACGTTCAAGGGAGAAGTTTGAACCGATGACCCCCCCTCATGTCGGCCTTTATGTTTGCGGCCCGACCGTTTATGGAGATCCGCATCTGGGCCATGCACGGGCGGCGATTACTTTTGATCTGGTCTATCGATATCTGGATCACCTCGGTTATAAAGTGCGGTATGTTAGGAATATTACCGATGTTGGCCATCTTGAGAATGAACTCGAAGGATCGGGCGAAGACAAGATTGCCAAGAAAGCTCGTCTGGAGCAGCTCGAACCGATGGAGGTGGTTCAGTTCTACACCAATCGATATCACGAGGGGATGGACGCCCTGAACTGCCGACGGCCGAATATTGAGCCGACAGCTACCGGCCACATCGTCGAGCAGATCCAATTTGTCGAGAGGCTTTTGGAGAACGGGATGGCCTATGAGATCGACGGAAATGTCTATTTCGACCTGAAGGCCTACTCCAGATCCAATGAATATGGAAAGCTTTCCGGAAAAGTCCTGGAAGAGCTGCAGGCGGGGAGCCGCGACACCGAAGGCCTGGATGAGAAAAGGAATCCGCACGATTTTGCCCTTTGGAAAAAGGCAGAGCCCGGCCATATCATGCGGTGGAATTCGCCCTGGGGTGAGGGTTTTCCGGGCTGGCACCTGGAGTGTTCGGTCATGAGTACAAAGTATTTGGGTGAACGGTTCGATATTCACGGCGGAGGGCTTGATCTGCAATTTCCGCACCATGAAGCAGAGATCGCCCAGTCGAAAGGGGCTTATGGCCAGGAACCGGCCAATTATTGGTTGCACAACAACATGGTGACGATTGACGGTGCAAAAATGAGCAAGTCGGCGGGTAATTTTATTACCCTGGAGCAGCTTTTCAGTGGAGATCATCCAAAGCTGGAGAAGGGTTATCATCCGATGATCGTTCGTTTTTTGATGCTTCAGTCTCATTATCGGAGCAAGATTGACTTTTCCGATCAGGCACTTCAGTCGGCCGAGCGCGGCTTTGAGCGGCTGATGAATGCTATGAAGCATCTGGATGAGCTGGAGACAGTTATGAAGAAGGGAGACGGATTAACACTTGCAGATACGGAAGGAAAGATTGATACGGAAGTGAAGCGATACTGCGATGAGTGCTACAAAACGATGAGTGACGACTTTAATTCGGCTCAGACATTGGCCGCACTTTTTGAACTATCCGGAAAAATCAACGGCTTGTATCACCGTCAGATCGATGCAGAGAGCTTGTCGAAAGAAGCTTTTGCTGCCATGGCAAAGGTATTCAAAGAGTTTGTATTTGAGATTCTGGGCCTTGAGCCGATAGAAGTTGCCGAAAAAGATTCCATAAGCGACGAATTGATCCAGTTACTGATCAACCTTCGTGCGCACGCCAGGGCGCATAAAGATTTTGAAACCGCCGACCGAATACGCAACGAACTGGCAAATATGGGTATCCTGCTCAAGGATGAGAAGAGCGGGAAAACGACCTATTCAATTTCCGGTAACTCCTGAATCTCCAGGTCTGCGATAAACCCTGGATGAATAGATCTATCCGGATGAATATATCAAATGATGAAAGCCGTAAACCGTCAATAGCTGCCAGATTACTGATTCTGGTGGTTCGCTTTTATCAGCTTGCCATCTCTCCCTGGCTTGGGCCGAGTTGCCGGCATATTCCTACCTGCTCAAACTATACGATCGAGGCGATTCGGGAGTGGGGTTTTTTCAAGGGGGGGTGGCTGGGCTTCAGAAGAGTTCTCAGGTGCCACCCATGGGGAACTTCTGGCTACGATCCGGTTCCCCTGAGGAATACTGCAGATCCCCGAATAGTTGATGTGGGAGATGAAACGGTATCCGGTATGGTCAGAGCTTCAGATAAAGGATTGCAGCATGATGCGGGCGAAGATTCGGGAAAGGAGCCGATGAAGAGACCGAAATCAACTGATGGACATAAGGCCGGTGAAGATCACAATACCGGCTCGTAATCGAATTCTCCGGCAGTTATCTTAACGGGTAGCCGGTTTTCCGGTGGAGGAAGCGGGCAGGTTGCATATTCGGAAAAAACACAAGGGGGATTGTAGGATCTGTTGAAATCGATAATCACCCGGTTGTTTTCATCTGGCGGATCGGTATAAACAAACCGGCCGGCACTGTAAGTTGTGGATCCGTTAGTCTGATCGGCAAAGATGAGGAAAAACCTCTCTTCAAGATTGTCGGCAACCGGATAGAGGTGATGGGTATCTCCGCCGATATCAAACTCCAGTACCCCCAGAATCGACTCTTGCGATGGCTCGCCGATATAGTTCGGAATCGTAAGAATAACGGGTTCATCAAACGGTTTGAATTCGGCCGTGACCCGCCAGTCTGCCGATACGGGATACCTGTCGATCCCTTCGAATGCTGCAATCCTGGGGTGTTGCTTGTCCCGAAGCCGGATAGCATACTCGCCGCTTCTTTCGATGATATACCAGTAGTAGTCCCCCCATTCCATTTCAACCGGGTCTTCCATCTCCGGTGAAAATACAAGGGTTCGGCTCTCTACCGGCTCCCCATCGGCAAGCAGCTCAACATCGGGATCTGCTTCCAGATAAACGAACTCTTCGTCGACTTCCAGCCAACCGAGCCGGCCGGGAATTTCTCGCTCTAAGTCAAAATGGTGGTCACTATCGGAAGATCCGCCGAAACTTTCTCGCCCTTCCTTCAGCCAAAAAAAACCGGCAAGACTCAGCCATCCGTCATATTGCTGCAATTCGTCGATGCGCTCACTGTGCCATGATTCGACTTCCGACCTCCATACCTCTTCGTCAAATTTCTCCTCTGTGCTGCAGGAAGATATCATCAATAGAGCGCCCAAAAATAGAAAAGTGACAAAGAATCGGTTATAAGTTCTATCTGTGATCATCTGGATCCCGGTTTTTCAAATCGATGTCAATTTGTGGTCAGCAAGTGAAAAACTGTTGTTAACCACCGGATGCTGTAACAGAGGATATTCTTACGTTTGCAATCTAATCCTTCATTTGTTGAAGATATAACGAAGCGAGGTGGAAAGCATTTTATTCTTAGAGGTGATTTTTTACCGGTATTGCGCTCTCAACTGAACTCGTTGTTATAATTTTAATCGATTTATTGATATTAACATTTCATGTCCTGTCCAGTGCGAAGTGCCTAGTGGCTCTCTTTGATTTCGTATTCAGATATCTTGCGAATCGCTTTGTTTAAATCATCTACGGTAATCGGCTTGAAAAGCAGAAGACTGTTTTCGACATGTTTTACCCGGTGATCGACTGTATCGGGCGATTGGCCTGTTATAAAGATGACCGGGGTCGTAATCTTTTCTCTGATCTTGTTGATAGCATCCAGTCCTGTAATCTCATCATCCAGAAAAAGGTCGGCCAGGATCAGATCGGGTTTTCTGTTCAAAATATTTTCTATCAATTCCCGGCCGGTTCGACAGGTTTTAACCATTTCATATTCCGCTTTCTTCAACAGCATTTCCAGGGCCGTAGACTGGATGTAATCATCCTCGGCGATGAGAGCAACTTTTTTCATAAAAAATGTAACTTTAACGAGTAATTATAGGTATGAGCAAAGAGAACTGATACAAGGCTGGTATTACAGCATGCCAGATTGCCGTTGAGTCGAAGTTAAATCAATCTCTGGACCTGTGTACTCTTGAAAGTCGCAGAAAGGTTGATACAGGTAATCGAATACAGATGCGACAGATCTGTGTTGAAAAGCCCGCCAATTCAGTAAGCCAAATCAATAAATCAGCCTAAGAGTACAAAAAAAATTTATTATATCACAAGTTAAACGAGGATATCAAATCGGTCCCCGGATGACCGTCAGGGTCAGATTGAAAAGTTTTATTCAATCGGTATCAGTTTTTTTTGAAAGGGTTAAAATGATCGATTCAAGTTTTTTTAATCTGGACGGTGTTAAACGCAATAACTGTTGATTGACGGCCTGCTCACTGATTCCAAGATGTTCGGCTACATCGGACTGGCTTACCTGATGCTCACTCATCAGATTTCGCAGGAATTTTTCCTGCTCGGTCATATATCGAAACTCTCGTGATTTCTTTGACATGATTGTTTAATGAATAATGTTGAAAAGAATTTAAATTGAATAAACAATTGAACTGAAACATCACATGGCATAATGTCAATAATAGGATTGCAAATTGCAAATGATATTCTAGACCGTATCAGGGAAGCGTACAACTTTAAATCTGATGCCGAACTGGCCCGATACCTTGGAAAAGACCCTTCAACCATTTCTACCTGGCGGAAAAGGAATTCTGTCAACTTTAATTTGATATTTGCAAAATGCAATGACCTGAACGCCAATTATATCGTACATGGCGATATGCCAATGTTCCGAGATGAGGATCACACGCGCACAGGAGAGGTGATACGGGAACTTCAGGAGAACTATTCGCTCAAAAACACGATCGATAGAATTGAGAAACTGGGCCTGGACCCAGATAATAAGTTCGCACTCCTTCAGGCTTTTTTGAATATTCTTGAGGAGAAGAAAGATCGTTGAATGATTCCTTCAGGGAAATTCTGAAACTCTCAATGGTTTTTATCGGTGCGAACCAGGTGGAGATATAGCAGTCACTTTTCCGGGCAACTCTGGTGTCGTGTCAAACCGAATTAATTTGCTGCTAGTCATAAACCGCATGGTTGACAAGGCACTGGCGACTGTTTGAACTGTCGGTAGAGTCCGGAGATGGGTTGTCATCTGATTTCATATCCCCATGGAACGGGAGGTGCTTCGACCCGTTCGGCAAGGTTGAACTCGATGCGGATGGAGTGGCCATGTTTCGGCCAGTGAACACCGTATGCGAAAGTCTCCTCATCCATCATATCAAGAAACCAGAAATTGTCGAACCGGTCGGGAAGTATTTCAGCGGTATGATCATCCGCTTCAAAAATTTGACGAGTTTCCAGGCCGGGTTTGGGTGCATCACCTCCATACATAGTAATCACTTCTTCACTTCCGTCAGGGTTTCTGTGGTCATGTTTTAACCGCAGAGTGCCGGATTCCCTGGTCAGAAGCAGGTTTCGTGAATGATCGTCGTCGACATGTAGTGAGATGTGAATCAAATCTTCAGTGCAATCCCGAACGTGTATGGCGATTCGCTCGGCATCGGCAATGTTGGAGTAATGCGGAGTTGCATCAGCAATACGGCCTTCGTAGGCGTTACCGCAGTGCGATTGAATAGAGTTCCAAAAGGCAATCTGCTGCTGTGAATAGTTTCGTTCTTCCGGCGCATATTCAAAACCGATGTCGGGGCCATCGGACGGTGCTTCTGAATTCTCCGGATCGGAGCAGGCAACAGCCACAACCATGATCAGCAGTGTTGCAAGAATCGGGGTGTGGAACGAAACGATAGTACGTAAAGGAATAAACTTCATAATGTGATTATCGATATTTTCGCAGTTTACTCCGTTTCGTTTTTTCTCAGCATATTTTTCAATCCGCCGGTTCCGGAGTCCGGGTCTGAATGTTGGTCACCGGACCTTTGTTTGACTTCGATCTCCTCCGGAGATCCGCTTCGGGTCCTGGAAGATGATTTCTGTGAATCTGTCTTCTCATCCCCTTGATGCTGAGATCCGACTTCATCATCGGCCACACTTTCATCATCCAGATCTCTTAAATTCTGTTCGGAAATCCGAATCATCAGGTTCGATTTGAGTGACCTGGCTTTTTCCACATCGTTTCTTTTCAATGCAAACGACAGCCGGTTTTCATCCAGCATCAGAGGTTTTTGAATCATGGAGAGTTGATTCAAGTCGAATTGGATATACCACGTAAACCACTTTCGTTCCACTCCGACGGAGTCGATATACCTGAGAGGAATTTCAAGATGTTTTATATCGGAATTGAATGTTCCCAGCACTTCATCTTTTACCTGATATTCGATGATGATCGAATCCTCTTGTGGTCGAAGCAACCCGCTTGCCTTTGCAAATCCCGAATAGACGTCCTGTTTAATGGGCAAGACCATATCTTCAATCAACTACATAGAGTTAAATTCTTGTAAAGAATACAAATTAAAAATCTCTTTATCACCTTACTTGACCGAATAAAATTCCCTGAGACTCTTCTTGGTTAGTCACTGATAGTGGTAGACGCTTAGCTCCAGATCAATCGAAAATCGTCCCTTGTCGTATGCACTTGAGCGTTATCCCTGCTGGACCACTTTGCAGATATCAAAATATTTAACTACATGCGGACCGGCAGTATGAGGAGTATGTAGCTGAGATAGATGAATTGCTAAAACCCCAGCTCCAGGTTAATTCCCGCTCTCAGCCATCGGCCGGGCATTGGCACCAGATTGACTTCGCGGTATTCAGTGTCGGTCAGATTGACCGCTTCGATGAATACTCCCCATCCGCTTTGCATCCAGTGGAGCCGGGAGTCGATCAGGTGGTAGGAGTCCAGGGTTAGCCGATCGGTATAGCGCCAGGTGACGGAGTGGTGCATACGGCTGTAAGGTGCCCAGGTGAATCCAGCCGTCATCTGATAGCGAAGGTGGCTCAGTGTGTATTGAGACTCAAGATCACCGTTGTTCAGGATGTTCGAGTCGAGAATTGTAAACCCTGCATGAAGCCTTTCGAGATAGGGGATTCCGGCTATTCGCGCAGCGGCAAGTTCAAACTGCAGGTCGAGTCCGGTAGTTGTAACTTCGTGGAAATTTCGAGGCTGCCAGGGGTCATCGGACGATTCACGAACCCAGTCGATCAATCGGTCGGCATGTCGGCGGAAGAAACTGACATGAGCCATCCAGGATGAGGAAAGATAGCGCAGACCGGCCTCCCAGGTGATCGCCTGTTCCGGCTCCAGGTCGGGGTTACCGATATTGGTTGGCCCTTCATAATAAAGATCGGTATAGGTGGGGATGCGATAGGAGAGGCCGGCATTTGCAAATAGATGCCAGCGCTCTGCAAGTGCCAGCCGGAGGTCGATCCCCGGAAAGGCGTTCCAGTCGTAGTCGGAATACCAGTTGACATAAACGCCCGGTGTGAGATCGAATCTTGGTGTTGGTTCAATTCGGTGCTCTGCGTAAAAACCGAAATGATCTCTGTTGTGATTTCCCAGATTTGAACTCTCGATCGACTCATTTCTGACCTCCACACCCAGGCCGGTTCGCCCGTACCGGTGCCGGACTACAGAGTGTGTTTCGGCCGACAGTACATTTGTAGTGTGGAAATTTTGAAATATTTCTGGCTGATGACGAATAAGCCGGTATTCATCGTCGTTACGCCGCCAATAGATTCGGGGGGTCAGCTCCCAGTTATCACCTTCAGCCCTATAGTCGAAACTGAGTATACTTGTCTGTACGGTTTCCCATTGATCTTCAAAATCTTCGCTTGCGTAGAAGCTGTTGGCGCCAAAGGAGCGGTCGCTGTAACCTGCCAGCAGTTCAAAACGGCCCGGTCCGGCCGACAACTCACCCTGGTAATACAGATTGGTTAATTCGTAATCTGTATTGTGCCGATACCCGTCTGAAAGGTCGTGGGAGAGGGAAATTAGCTGTCGTAGTTCGCCCGAGGGTATTGAGATCGATGCACGTCCTCCAAAACTGTCGAAAGCTCCGCCATATCCGAATAACCTCAATCCTCTTTCAGGCGGGATTTCGGTGATGATATTAACAGCTCCTGTAAAAGCGTTCTGGCCGTAAATACGGGCACCGGGACCCTTCAGAACCTGGATCTGGCTGATCTCCTGGAGGTTCACCGGCAGGTTCATCATATGGTGTCCGGTCTGTGGGTCAGACATTTTGATTCCGTTTAACAGCACTTGTGTCTGTTCGAAGGTCCCTCCCATGATGCCGATGTCGGCCTGGATTCCTACCGGGTTACGGCGGCGTATGTCGACTCCCGATACAGTGCCGAGCAGTTCGGCAAGTCCGATCGATGGCAGGTCATTTCGTTCAGCCGGCCGGATGACCGCCATATTCCGGGCCGCTTCGGCAAAGCGAAATGTGAAACGGTTCTGCTTGATTTCAATCTGATCCAGTTCGACCGATTTGATCGGTGCAGGCAGGGTGTCCGGCTGAACCGTTTTTTTCGAAGTCCTCTCTGTAGTAAGTGAGCTATCGGAAAGATTGTTAGCAGATGAATCGATTTTCGCAGCTGATATTACGGGAAGAAGGACAATTATAAAAGATAGAGTCAGGGCTCGATAAGTGATTCGCATGATCCGCCTGGTTTAAAAGTAGTATCCCCTAAGAAGTTCTATTGAACAAGTTGATCTATCAATTTAAAAATTAAAAAGAGCCCTGCCGGAATCAAACAGAATTTCTTGCTACTGTACAGGAGCTCTGAATCCCGTATCATCGTCCAAATCACCTTTGTATTTGACATAGTAGTCGAGCCACGCAGCCCATCGGGTCCACAAGTCGAGCAGTGTCTGCTCGGCACCGGGGCCATGTCCTTCATACGGGTACATATATAGTGCGGCATCTTTACCCAGTCCGTTCAAGGCGTGGATCAGCCGTTCGGAGTTGATCGGCCAGGTTCCTACGTTCTGATCCTGATCGCCGTGGTACATCAGAAGTGCTCCATTCATTCTTTCTGCATAGAAAAGAGGAGACATCGTTATGTAGCGTTCCCTTGCACGCCATAAGTCCGACTGTTCACGCTGGAATCCAAGTGGAGTAAGTGATCTGTTGAAGTTGCCGTTCCCTGCAATGCCGGCGCGAAAGAAGGAGGTATGATTCATGGCGTTGGCCGTTCCGAATGCGCCATAACTGTGGCCGCCGGCTGCCAGGCGGTCCCGGTCGATATATCCGAGTTGGTCGACCTTGTCGATGATTGCGGTAAAGTTGTTGACGACATCCATGATAAAATTGTCATTTGGTGTACCCTCGGTTGCGACAATCGGAAAATCGGGCCGCACGACTGCATACCCGTGTTTGACAAAGATTTCGGGCGAGCGGTGGAAGACACCGGGGAATGTGTTCTTGTTATAGGTCCGGTAAGAGTCGTTGAGAGACTCTTCGTCATTAAACTCCCGCGGATAGTGCCAGATCAGTGCCGGCAGCTTTTCTTCTCCGTCATAGTTTGCAGGAAGAATGATTTCTCCCATAAAGGAGATCCCGTCGGCACGTGTTACCTCAAATCGTTCTCTCGGAGCTCCGGTTATTTCGGGTGAGAAGTCGGTATTATCGGTCAACCGGGTGTAGGAATCTTGCGAGCGGTCGTAGAGCCATGAGTTTGGAATTTCAGTCGGGGATTGAATTCGCAGGATCAGTTCCTGCAGGCTATCGTCGAGTGATGCTGTAACTTGTTCATATCGGTCCTCGGCGCTTTGGAAGATGCGATCCATCTCCCCGCTTTCGATCTCCACTTTGTCGATAAATGGACGCGGTGCGTTCTCTTCCGGATCTTTATCATATTCGGTGCCGCTGAGAAACACGCTGCCTTCATCGACTCTAACGACCTGAGGCCCCAATGCGGAGGGTCGATGCATCAGATTACCTGGATTAGCATAAAAGTCGTCCCGGTCGTACCGGTAGATCGTATAGGTTGTATCAGGCTGGTCGAGATAGACCGCATAAAGATGCTCCCGGCTTCCCTGGCGCTGTGTGATGAAAAGAGTTCCGGCATCTTCAGACATGGAGAGGTTCTGAATCTCCGAATCGGTTTTATAGAGTACGTGCATACTTTCATCGTCAAATGGCGGTAACCACTGGACGATCCGGTAATATTCTTCATCCGGTTTTTCGGATTCATTCCGGTCATTTGCCGAAGTCTCGCCATTGTCACCGTTTTCCTCTTCTTCACTTTTTTCGGGCTCAATGACCAGGCTTAAACCTTCACCATCGGGCCGCCAGGAGATCTGTGACCGGCCGAAAGTTTCTGTGATTGTAGAATCCGGGATGCCCTTGCGCGGAGCCTGTCGGGTCAGTTCTACCAGTGTTTCACCTTCCAGGTTCCAGATCGATTCTGATTGCCCTGCCCAGGATATCGGAACGATATAGGGAAAGGGAGCCTCGATGACCGAAACCCGGAGATGTTCACCGTCGGGTGCAGAGTCGAGAGTGCGGATCAGGTCCGGCTCTCCGATTGCACGACTGTTGCCCGTTTCAGTATCGTACCGGGTCAGCTGGCCGGTGATGTAGTACTTGGCGAGTTTCCTCTCAAAAGGATCTTTTAAGAGGGAAGGGAAGGTGCGCAGCCTGTTTCGATCCGGTTCATTGACTCGCACCTGAAGGTTGGCTGGAACGTCCCGTTTTTGAGGTTCGGTTCCACGATCGGATGGAATAGCAACTGCAAAGAGGTATCGACTGTCTCCTGACCATTCGATGCCGGTCGACATGGTGGCTAGCAGAGGAGTTGCTGAAATACGTTCACTACGGTTTTCATCCAGATTTAACATGTAGAGGTGCGTCTCCTTTTCATAATGGGCCAGATATGCGATTCGTTTTCCGTCCGGACTCCATGTGGCCCCGGTAATCCGTGCACCTACGGGTGTGTTCAGGTCTATGACCTCACCGCTGTGGCTGTCGATAATCTGAAGGCCGACAGTTGTAGACTGACTCATCCAGCGGCTTCGGTTGGCCTCCGGATCGATCTGAACTCCACCGAGATTCAGGTATCCTTTTGCCATGTCGGATAGCTGGTTCAAACCGCTGGAAACAGTATTTAAAAAGTAGCGCCCGGAAGGATCGAGATTTGTCAAATTTATATTTTCGTGTCGGGGTGCCAGAATTTCATCTTTGATATGATCGGGCGGAAGCAGATACTCTTCGGCCCCGATTGCCGATTTGTGAATCGGATCAATCTGCGCTTGCAGATTTTTGACGCTGCTGCAACTGATCAGAAAACAGAGAAACAGGGAGTAGAAAAGGATCTGTCGTATCATGGATCACAAGTTTAGTTTGGCTGTATTTAAGAGAGAACGCAGATGGATGTTTGTTGAGGGTAGCCCGAACGGAAGAGAAAGTTCGTCACTCTTTGAACCATTGCGGGTTGCGCCGGATAAAGTTCCGGATCCATCTTTTAATAAAAAAGCTCTTATTGAATTTAAGATACCACCACCCGGTGATACTGACAATCAGGGCGCCAATTGCATTGACAATCATATCCCACATAGTATCGGTCAGTCCTGAAGGGTCACCGAGCATCGGCTTCTGCATGTTGGTGCCAAAAAACTGATCCATAGAAAACTCAAAAATTTCCCAGAACGTACCGATGGATACGGAAAACGTAAATGCAAAAAAAGCAATAAATCCTGAAGTCATCTTCATCTCTACCCGTCTGGATTCATTAAGAAAGTAGACGAGAAGAAATCCAACGATACCCAAAAGAAAACCAGCCGTCGTGTGAAGTGCAATGTCCCACCACCAGAAATGGTCGTAAAAACGATGGATTTCACCGAGATAGATTCCGGCGAAGGCAAAGATGACTCCGGCAATATGAAACTCGGCAGGAAGTTCAATCGATAATTTATTTTTGAACAGGATCGGTATAAAGAGAATAAATATGATTAGCGTAACTAAAAAGGTTTGAAGCCACTGACCGTCCAAAAGAAGCAGTACCCACTCGATTACCATAAAAAAGAGTAGAGTACGCACCAATATTCTGTGAATACGATTCTCTCCCAGGTCGGCAACTGCCGATAGCAACGGGCCTCTTTTCCTTTTTGGTCTGTTTTCGGGTTTCTTCATTTGTTGAAAAATAGCATATCTCGGGTTAAACGTCAGAATCTATGTAAATGATCACAAATTGAGGACCTCCACCCCTCGTTTAAATTTTCAGCCTCTTAAATTCAAATTTTGACAAAAGTACATAAAGAGTTTGAAAATGAACTTTTTAAGTATTTACTTAAAGTGATGTTGTTTATTTAACGAGGGTAGTTAAAAAACAACATACTAACTCATAAAGCATTTTAATAAATTTATATAAGAACTTAAAAAGGAGTTATTATGAGCATTATAATGTCTAAAAATATTGAACCTCTTTCCGAGTTTCGAAAAAATTCGGCTGATTTTATCAAACGAATTAAAGAGGAGAAAGAGCCGATCTTGTTAACTCAACACGGAAAGAGTGCTGTAGTATTGTTGGAAGTATCAGAATATGAAAAGCTTATAGATAAATCAGATCTGCTGGATCAATTGCTTGAGCAGTCTGATGATCTGAATGAGGAAAAATCTGAAGAAAAAGTAACAGCCAGAAGCAAAATTGAGGAGTACTTATCGAAATGGAGATCTTAACTTAATTGAAGGACATAAAAGAAATATTAAAAAACATTTAAAGTTCTATAAAAAATCTCTT
>SLKI01000032.1 GCA_007134695.1 Balneolaceae bacterium | reverse complement strand
CTGGATGAGGCGATCGGGAGATTAGCTGATAGCTGATAGCTCAAAGCTCAAAGCTCAAGGCTCAAGGCTGAAAGCTGAAAGGGGCTGGTTGATGTGGTGTGGCTGGCTGGTTGTGTTGTTCATTGTTGATTGTTTTTCTAACGAATGAAATGAATTTATGACCGCATCAAACCGTGATAATGATTTTAAGCAGCTGCTCGGTGCGGCTGAAGAGATCGCTCGTCTGGGCGGTGAATCGACGCTCGAAATGTTTCGAACTTCGGTCGAGGCTGAGTACAAGGAGGATGAAACTCCGGTCACCGAGGCTGACCGCCGTGCCGAAGAGCTGATCCGCCGGGAGATTCGTAAACGATTTCCCGGCCATGGCATCATCGGGGAGGAATATGGAAGCGATGGAGAGGACCGTGACATCGTTTGGGTGGTCGATCCGATCGACGGAACCCGTTCATTTGTTCACGGTATACCATTGTACACCACTCTGGTTGCGGTTTTGGTCGAAGGAGAATCGGAAGTGGGCGTCATCTGCGCACCGGCACTCGACGAAATGGTTTCGGCCGCCACGGGGCTCGGTTGCCACTGGAACGGAAGACCTTGTCGTGTGAGAAGTTGCAATGATCTCGCAAAGGCGACGTTTTTAACTACGGATATTGAAAATGTATGGGAGTATGGACATAAAGGTGCATTTGAAGCATTACTGAGCCGAACGCGGCTGCACCGAACCTGGGGTGACGCCTACGGTCACATGATGGTGGCGACCGGCCGGGCAGACCTGATGTTCGACCCTGTTTTAAGCATTTGGGATGCTGCTGCACTCAAACCGGTGGTTATGGAAGCCGGCGGCCTGTATACCGATACACGGGGAAAGTCGTCGGTCAATTCGGAAGAGGCATTGTCGTGTGTTCCCGGAATTCATCAGGAAGTGATCGAACTTTTTAATCAAAACAGATCATGAAACAACATTTTTCTCTTTCGGTTATCCTCGTTCTTCTGACTGCCGTGTGGATTCAGGCTGCAGGTCAGCAGTTCGATTATGAATCCTATCCCACACTGGACGCCAATTACACCCATCTGGACCTGGAGCTTTGGGTTGACCAGGAGCCTGGTCTTACAGGCAGTGCATCCTATGAACTTTTTTTGATGCGTGATGAGGTCGCAGTTTTGCGGCTGGATGCGGTACGGATGGAGTTTGACCGAATTCTCTGGGATGGCGAGGAGGTTGATTTCACCATGGAGGATGACCGGTTGATGATACCGGTACCTTCCGACGCCACGACCGGAACTGCCTACACGCTGCAGATCGATTACCGCGCCTGGCCGCGTTTTGGAGTGTTACATCGCGGCGATACGGTCTGGAGTTCAGGAAAACCCCGGTCGGTACGCCACTGGCTGCCGATTTTTGATCATCCGCGTAACCGGCTGACGACCGATGTCTCTTTGATCGTGCCTGTAGGGAAACGGGCTGTCTTTACCGGGATGCCGGAAGAGCCGGAAGTGGAAACGGTGGATATGCACCGGATTCGATTTACATCTGACAGAGAGGTGCCGGCTTCTTCCCTCAGATTTGCGGTGGGGGATTTTGAAGTTGAGAGGCTTGATGTTTCACGCCCGCAGGTATTCTATTATAGAGAGTCGGGAAGTGAATCGGGCGGTGCATCGGGTGGTGCGTCAGGCAATGACTTGGTCAGAGGTTCGGGCAGCGAATCGGAGCCGGCAACTTCTGGTGAAGGCCGACCGGATGCGGATAGAATTTCGGAGTTAATCGAGACGATAGAAAACCGGCTGCAGGCCGATTATCCCGGCCGGGTGCTCCACCTGGTGCAACTGAAGGATGATATGTGGGAGTATCGTCATTTCGGGGCCGGTATGGTATTTGGATATGAGCAGCCGGGCAACCTGGAGAGCCAGTTCTATACCGGAATTCTCTCACAGTGGGCCGGGGTCCAGTGGACCCAGGAGCAGTGGCAGGATTCTGACGCTTTGATTTTGAAACAGGCCTGGCTCTACCGGCAGCTTCCGTTTGCCGAACCGCTCAATCCGCGCATCCATGCAGAAGGTATCGAGCCGGATCAATCGATCTACCGGCTGTGGCACTGGAACCGTCGTGCATCCTGGTATCAGGAGCTGGAGAACAATCCGCATCAGCCGCTCTTCCAGCTGCTTGAACAGAATGCCGTTTGGCTTTTTGAGGATTTGCCGCCGGTTTACAACAGCTACGATTTTGCTGCCCGGCTCTATGACCGCTCTGGGCTGGCCCTCTTCGAACTGCCCGAACCTGCTCCGGCCGACTTCCCGGAGGTTTCAGATGAACCGGAAGAGGAGGAGGTGCTTTATCGTTACCGGGTTGAATATGATTATAACGAAGCGGAGCAGCAGCTCACACTCAGTTTTACGGCACTGGACCGGCCGATCGGAGAGCTGGTTACGGTCCGGGTTGATGAGATCCGCTTTGATGGAATTGAGACGAGGGAGATCTCCTTTACCGGCGACAGGGATGAGTGGGTCTTGAATGTCGGGCGGGGCCTGGAAAATCTCAATTTGAGGCTGGCTGAAGAGTTGCCTGTTGCGTTTAAACTGGAGAAACCGTTTGAATTCTGGACACATCAGCTTCGGAATGATGAGGACCCGACCCGGCGGGCAGAAGCGGCTAAGGGCCTGGCTGACCATGCTGGTAACCCCGATCTGCAGCTACTCCTGCTCGATCTGATCGATCGGGAAGAGGAGCCTGAAGTGACTGCCGAAATGATCCGGACTCTCGGTGTGGTGACCGGCGGCGCTTCCGGAACGGATCGAATATTCCTTCAGCGATATGAAGAAGATCTTCACCCAGTCGTGCAAAAAGCGTTTTATGAAAGCTTCGAGAATTACCCGGGGAACGAGCCGGTGATTCAGTTACTCCGAAGAGCCTCACTTCAGGCAACAGGTGATGAAACTCGGATGAGGGCTGTCAAGGCACTTTCTGAAGTGGCGGACGAAAATCGCTTCCGATCGATTCTTGAATCGATCCTTCAGGATGATTCAATGGACCCGATCGCACACGATATTCTCAGGCTCCTGGCCGACAGGGGAGAGACCGAATCGCTGATCCATCTTGCCGGGTTCTACCTTGACGAACGCTTTTCATATGATCGACGCTCAAGAACTCTGGATCTGTTGCTTGAGTATGACGGTGACGCCAACGAATGGAGGCGTCGTATTGAAACTTACCTGAACGATCCCGATCCCCGGATTCGCTACAGGATTTTAGACGGCCTGCAGTTTCTGGATGCTTCGGATCGGGAACAGATTATTGATGAACGCCGCTATGAAGAGTACGATGCGAGGGTATTAAACAAGCTGAACGTGCAATGAGCGGTCAAGGCCAATTAACGCCCAAAGCCAATTAACGCCCCTTCCAGCTTTGAACTTTCAGCTATCAGCTTTCAGCTATGAACTTTCACCTTTCAGCTATCAGCTACTTTCACCTTTCAGCTTTGAACTTTCACCTTCCATCATTTCTGCCGGAACCAGCGTGCAAGATCCTTGAAGCCGGCCTTTGAACCGTACTGTAAAATGCCGACGCGATAGATCCGTGCACTTAGCATCATAGTTCCAAGGATGGTCAGAAGTAACAATAAAACAGAGACGATGAGCTGCCAGGCTGGAACCGTACCGATGGCGATCCTCGACACCATGTTGATCGGTGATGTGAACGGGATCAGAGACCCGATCACCGAGAGGACGCTGTCGGGATTCTGAATCACCTCGAAGTTGAGCATAAAGCCGATAAAGATCGGAATAAAGACCGGCATCATAAGCATCTGCGTATCAGACTCCGAGTCGACAGCCGATCCGATTGCTGCAAAAAGAGCGCTGTAGAGAAAGTAACCGAGTACAAAGAAGAAAAAGAAAGCGACCAGGATCGACAAGGGTATTGCAGGGATTTCAAACCCGGCCATATCGATCCCTTCCATCTCTGCAGCACCTGCCGTGGCCGCATCGCCGGCAATCAACGCAGCAATAGGAGCGGCAGCCATGGAGATCGCCACTATCAGGCCGGTCCAGATCACAAACTGGGTAACTGCCAGCGCTGTGATTCCCAGGATTTTTCCGGTCAGCAGCTCAATCGGCTTGATAGAGGAAGCGATTACTTCGATGATCCGATTGGATTTCTCCTCGATCACTCCCCGCATGATGATCGAACCATACATGAATAGGGCGGTGAAAATGACAACACCGAGTAACATACCCACGATAGAATAGAACTCGGCATGATCCTCCTCTTCTTCACCAGTAACGGTCAATTTTCTCGACTCCAGGGAGACAGTGGATTCAAAAATTTCGCGAACTTCTCGGGTGACTTCCGCCCTCGCCAGCCTCTCCTCTCGAATGGCTTCTCGAAGATCGGACCGGATCCCCGAAATAAGTGTGATACTGATGCTGCCGGAATAGATCAGTTCGGGCCGGGTTTCGCCCAGAATATGCTCCTCGCCGAGGACGATATAACCATCCAGATTATGATTCATCACATCCTCCCGGACAGATTCGATCTCTTCGGCACTCAGATCGATGTAACGTTCTTCGTTGAGCTGGATAATCCTTTCGGCGAGCACGCCGGACTGATCAACGAGAGCGATCTGTCGTTCCGGCTGACTCTCCCAGAACTGGATACCGATAATGAGTGCCAGATAGGCTACAAACCCGAAAGGGATCAGTAGTGTGGAGATTATGAAGGCCTTGCTTTTGGCCCGAGTCATAAACTCTCTTTTCAATACCAGAAAAACTTGCCTGAAGTTCATATCAAACCAGCTCTTTGGGGTTAATGTTGTCTTCACCAACTGTGGTGATGAAAATTTCGGTTAGCGAGGGTTCTACCATCTGGAACCGTTGTACTTCGGCCTGATCCATCGCCTGCTGTAAAATTTGTCGCGGCGTAGTTCCCTCCAGAATCCGGATTTCGGCAAAATTTGTCGACCGGTTATTAATCCTCACATTTTCGAGACGATCGAGAAAATCGCTATTACCTTGAAACTCAAGAATTACCGTATTCTCCCCGTGGCTCTGTTTGATCTCCCTCAGGTTGCCGGTCAGAACAGCCCGGCCGTTGTTAAACAGGCAGATGTCGTCGCACATCTGCTCGACCTGTTCCATCCGGTGGGTAGAAAACAGGATCGCTTTACCCTGACTTCTCAGTTCCAGAATCACCTCTTTGAGCAGTTCACTATTGATGGGGTCGAGCCCGCTGAACGGTTCATCAAATATATAGATATCCGGATCGTGGACGATCGTGGCAATGAACTGAATTTTCTGGCTCATTCCCTTGGACAGTTCACCCACCTCTTTGGTGACCCAGTCGATTGCTCCAAATCTGTCGAGCCAATATCGAATCCGCTCTCTCGAATCCTTTTCGGAGAGTCCTTTCAGCTGTGCCAGGTAGAGGAGTTGTTCGCCCACCTTCATCTTTTTGTAGAGTCCGCGCTCTTCGGGCAGATACCCGATCCACCTCTGAGTATTGGATCCAACCGGTGTATCGTTGATTCGGATGGTACCCTGATCAGGGGAGATGATATAGTTGATCATTCGGAGCATGGTCGTCTTGCCGGCGCCATTCGGGCCGAGTAGTCCGAAGATCCTTCCCATTTCGGTTTGAAAAGAGACGTTCCGTACCGCATGTGTGGAGCCGAACGATTTGCTGACATTATTAACGTCGATTACCGGCATATTCTGGATGGATTGATTAATTTTGATCGAAAAAAATAACGTACTGGGTGACAGCCAATTACAGATGCCAAAAGGGCTGCTCTGTGCTTTTTTTCTTACCCGGAAACTTTGTTTCTTCAATGTAGCCGGTAAGCGTTTACGACAATCCCGGCCCGGTGTTTCAATAAAAATTGACCATGAATATAGTTCATATAAGTGCCGAGTGCTACCCGGCCGCCAAAGTGGGTGGTCTGGCAGATGTTGTGGGGTCTTTGCCAAAATATCTGAATCGAATCGGGCAGAGCGCGGAGGTGGTGATGCCCGCCTATCGAACCAATTGGATCAAAAGCCGGGAAACCCGAACAATCTATCGGGGCCGGGCGCCTTATGGAAACAGGTCCTTTGAGTTTACCGTCCTGCAGATCGACAAGGAGCTTCTCGGGTTCCCTCTCTACCTGATCGATATACCGGGGAAACTGGATCGGGAAGGGATTTATATCGATCCATGGTCAGGCCAGCCTTATTGGGACGAGATGGACCGGTTCTTCAGTTTTCAAGTCGCATACCTGGAGTGGTTGAGGGAGAAAGAGAAGAAGCCTGATGTGATTCACTGTCACGATCATCATACAGCTCTTGTACCCTTCATGATTACACGTTGTTTTCGTTATGACGATTTAAAATCGATCCCTACCATCGTAACGATTCACAACGGGGAATATCAGGGCAGATATAATCTGCAAAACTATACACGGCTTCCGGCCTTCCCCATCGAACATTTGGGCCTGCTCGACTGGAACGGTGAGTTGAATGCCCTTGCTGCCGGGATCAAATGTGCTTGGAAAGTCACAACTGTTTCGAAGAGTTACATGGAAGAACTGCTTGAAAGTTGTCACGGACTGGAACAGCTATTGCAGATGGAAAAGGAGAAGACCACCGGCTTGATCAACGGGATCGATACAGAAATCTGGGATCCGGCAGAGGATCCGCACCTGGCCAAAAATTATACACTGCGCAGTCGCAAATCGGGGAAAAGAGCGAACAAGAAGTTGTTGTCTGAAGAGTTCGGTCTGGATAACTCGCGCCCTCTATTCTCTTTCATCGGCCGGCTGGTTCGCGAGAAAGGAGCCGACCTGCTGGTGCGGCTGATCGAACAGGCGATGGAGAAGAAACTTAAATTGTCAATTCTGGTACTCGGAACCGGCGACCCCGGATTTCATACAGATCTCAAACGTTTAAGAGGAGAGCATGTAGGTTTTTTCGATGCCAGGCTGGAGTACAACGAAACGTTGGCCCACAACATCTATGCAGGTTCAGATTTTCTTCTGATGCCGTCGAGAGTAGAACCATGCGGCCTGAATCAGATGTATGCGATGCGCTACGGAACGGTTCCCGTAGTTCGGAAAACAGGAGGATTGGCTGATACCGTTGCTGATATCCGTAAAAAGAATGGATATGGAATTCTCTTTGAGGCGTATAGTGTTAAAGATGCACTGGAATCGGTCGAAAGAGCTGTTCAGTTTTATCACCGGGAGAAGCAGTTCGATGAGAACCGGAAACGGATTATGAAGCTGGACTTCTCCTGGGAGAAAGCGTCGGAAAAATACGTTAAGATGTACCGGGCACTGAAATGATCTGGTTGCATCAACAACCTGGCACCCGTTTAAATTTGGCAGAAGGAATTGGAACAGAATGAGTAAAACCTGTAAACAGGAACCATCACTATGCACTCAAATATCATTGCCATAATCCTGGGCGGCGGCCGCGGAACCCGCCTGCACCCGCTGACCAAACATCGATCCAAGCCGGCTGTACCGATTGCAGGAAAGTATCGCCTGGTCGATATCCCCATCTCCAACTGTCTTAATTCAGATATCCGAAAGATTTTTGTACTCACACAGTTTAACTCTGCGTCGTTGAACCGCCACATCAAAAACACCTACAACTTCGACGTATTCAGCCGGGGATTTGTCGATATTCTGGCTGCAGAACAGACTCCCAAAAGCCAGAACTGGTTTCAGGGAACGGCCGATGCGGTGCGCCAGTCGCTTCATCATCTGCATAATTATACGTATGACCATGTGCTTGTGCTGTCCGGCGACCAGCTCTACCAGATGGATTATAGTAAAATGGTACAGCGGCACATAGAGAACGATGCGGAGATGACAGTTGCCACTATCCCGGTGACCGCTGAAGAAGCTACTGACTTTGGGATCATGAAAACCGATGCAGATGGGAGAATCGACAGTTTTGTAGAGAAGCCGGATTCTGAAGAGCTCGACAAGTGGGTTTCCGATACGCCGGAGCCGTTCGCATCAGAAGGCAAACATTACCTGGCATCGATGGGGATCTACATTTTTAACAAGGAGACACTTCACCGCCTGTTTAAGGAGCATCCTGATGCGGTCGATTTCGGAAAGGAGATCATTCCCGGCGAGATTAAAAATGATGCGCAGGTATACAGTTACGAGTTTGGAGGCTACTGGACTGATATCGGTACCATTCAGTCATTTTTTGAAGCAAATCTGGAGCTGACAGATACGGTACCGCGCTTTAATCTCTACGATAATGAGAGATATATCTATACACGTGCCCGATTGCTGCCCGCTTCCAAATTGATGGGGACGACACTTGAGTCAACTGTGGTGGCCGAGGGGTGTATCATCTCCGCAAGCCGGATTGCTGGTTCGGTGGTCGGGATCCGTTCAAGGATCGGAAAGGGGACGACGATCGAAAACTCCATCGTGATGGGGAACGATTACTTCCCGACCGGAGATGAGCTGGAGCGGGCTTCGGCCGACAGGCCCAATTTGGGAATAGGAGATCGCTGTTTCATCAGTAATACGATTGTGGACAAGAACTGCCGGATCGGCAACGATGTGAGAATCGTGGGCGGCTCTCACCTCGAGGATGGGAAATATGAGCGTTATTACGTGGTGGACGGTATTGTCATTATTGAAAAAGGGCAGACGATTCCGGACGGGTTTAGTATATGAGCTGAAAGGTGAAAGCTGAAAGGTGAAAGCTGAAAGTTCAAAGTGTGTGGTTCTAAAATCAGATCTGATTGTGAACCGTTTGTTAACGCAACTCGTTGACCGCCAAAAAACAATTCTCGCCCTTCTGTCCTGCACTGTAAGCCTGGATTGTTCGGCTTTTCGAGCAGGACAGAGTAGCGACTTTAAAGAATCTCTTTCAGTGTTGTTCCGATTTCTGCCGGGCTTTCCGCAACTGTGACGCCTGCACTCTTCAACGCTTCTTTTTTGTTCTGGGCGGTACCCTGTCCGCCGGAGATGATCGCTCCGGCATGCCCCATCCGGCGGCCTGGAGGCGCGGTGCTTCCAGCGATAAAGGCGACGACCGGTTTTTCTACATTTTCCTGAATCCATGCAGCCGCTTCCTCTTCGGCGGTGCCTCCAATCTCACCGATCAATACGATCGCTTCTGTATCAGGGTCATCGTTAAAAAGCTTGACAGCGTCTGTGTGGGTAGTGCCGATCACCGGATCACCGCCGATGCCGATCGCTGTACTCTGCCCGAGCCCGGCTTTGGTGAGCTGATCGACCGCTTCGTAGGTAAGTGTTCCCGAGCGTGAAATCAGGCCGACATTGCCGGGAGTAAAGATCATTCCGGGCATAATACCCACTTTGGCTTCTCCCGGAGTGATTACTCCCGGGCAGTTGGGCCCGATCAGCTTTGCATTGTGGTTATCGACAATCTGTTTGGCTACGATCATATCCCGGACAGGGATCCCCTCGGTAATGCAGATAATCACCTCGATCCCGGCAAAAGCGGCTTCGGTGATCGCATCTCCGGCAAACGGAGGGGGCACAAAGATGACCGATGTATTGGCGCCTTCCTGCTCAACGGCGTCTGCAACAGTATTGAAAACCGGGCGCTCAAGGTGAGTAGTTCCTCCTTTTCCGGGAGTCACTCCGCCAACAACGTTGGTCCCATATTCAATCATCTGTCCTGCGTGAAATGTGCCTTCACTTCCAGTGAAACCCTGCACAATCAATCGAGTATCGTTGCCTACAAGTACGCTCATGGATCTCGGTCGCTCATTTATAAAGGTTAGTAAGTTTTTTCAGCGCCTGAATATACAAAATGTCGATTCACAATTCAGTATTCCCGGCCGATTGTTTCAGGACTCACGTGCACAGGTTACCGGGATAAAGAGATTCGAATTTCATTTATATCTCCGAATTCCCGGCCGATAAGCGGAACACAATGCAACAAATGATCAGACATAAGATTCTGCGAAAAAAGGACAGAACGGTCCGTACTGCCATATTACTGGCCATGACCGGCCTGCTGCTGACCGGCAACTTTTTTCTATCTGGTGATGCGCCCCGCAGTGCTGCCATCACCGTTTTTATCGGATT
>SLKI01000114.1 GCA_007134695.1 Balneolaceae bacterium | reverse complement strand
GGTGATCTGGCATTTGCAGAAGAGTACACGGTTACGATTCCGGCAGGAGCGGTTGAAAATCAGGATGGAGGAGCTATTTCGGAGGTCTCCTGGAGTTTTACAACGGCTGTTGAAACCCCTGGAATAGTTTCATTAACGCCGGAAGATAATGCAGAACGAGTAGCGATCGATACAGATATTCAGGCCGAATTTGATCAGGATGTAACTGCAGAGGACCTTAGTGAGATTACCGTGGAAGATTCCGGAGGGTCGCCGGTTGATAATGTCTCGGCGTTGTTAGCATCAGATAATCGTACGATTGAAATTTCCTACAGCGGCGACCTGGACCATGGAGAGGAGTATACTGTAATCATACCTGAAGGATCGGTAAAGAATGTTGATGACGTTGGGAACAACGAAGTTTTCTGGAGTTTTACGACGATCTTGGCAGCTCCGGAGGTGACCGAACTGATACCGGAGGATGAGGCGAATGAAGTAGCCGTTAACACAACTGTACGAGCCATTTTTGACCAGGATTTGAGCCAGGGAACTGAGTTTGGCCAGATCACGATGGTGGATTCGGGAAATGAGGAGGTCGATGGCTTCTCAGCTTCAATTGGCAGTGGTAATCGTGTCAATATCACCTACGACGGAGATCTGGAACACAATGAAACCTACACGGTAACGATTCCGGCTGACGCGGTGGAGAATGATGATGAGGTAGGAAATACCGAGGTGACCTGGAGTTTTACAACCAGCGGCGAACCGCCGCCGCCGATCGTGACCACCTTTACGCCGGATGAAGATGAGACCGGTGTAGCGGTCAACACACAGGTGAGCGCCGAGTGGAACGAGACGGTTTCCCAAGCAGGATCATTTTCCGGCATTACGATGAGAGATTCGCAAGATCAGGAAGTGGATGGTTTGACGGTCGATCTTCTGGGTGGAACAGTAATCGAAATCACCTACAGCGGTGATCTGGAGCATGGAGAAACCTATACGATCACTATTCCCGAAGGGGCAGTAGAGAACAGTAACAATATTGTGAATGATGAAATTGCCTGGAACTTCACAGTCATCCGAACCCATCCGGAAATTGTCAAGGTCACTCCGGCTGATGAAGCAACCAATGTATTTATAGGAACGTCGGTTTCGGCCGAATTTGATCAGCAGATCTCCGAAGGACCTGCCTTTTCAAGTGTTACGATGGAAGATGGAGACGGAATCCAGGTAGACGGTTTTGAAGCTCATATCGTCAATCAATCGATTATTCAGATCAGCTACGATGGCACCTTGAACAACGAAGAGACCTATACGGTTACGATCCCGGAAGATGCGGTAGTAAACCCGGATGACCTGGGAAATATAGGAACATTCACCTGGAGTTTTACGACCGTCGATGAACCGGCTGTGTCTGGTGAAGTCTCGTTCATCAATCTATCGCAATCTACAGGTAATGCGAGCAGCATAACTCTCGATACACCTGCGGGCACCGAAGCCGGCGATCTGTTGGTCGTCTTTATCGGGATTCGGGCGGGTGCCGTCACAATTCATAATCCGCCATCGGGTTGGCAGCAGATCGGCTCACTGGAACAACAGAGTGATTTGATAACAGGTGCATATTATCGCGCAGCCGACGAAGGGGATGCAAGCGGAAATTCCTATACCTGGACTACCCAGTCTGGAGATATTTTTATAGCATCGATGACTACTTTCCGGAATGCAAATGTTAGTGACCCGATTCACAAATTTGGGGTTCAGCACGGTTCCGGAGACCCTGTAACCGCCCCATCCGTTGAGACCGATATCCAGAACACCTTGATGCTCGGGCTCTACTCCGCAGTAGATGCACGATCAGAGTTGACTGTCAATGATTTGGAAAACCAGTTGTTTGTCGAGACGACCGGTTCAGGCCCGAACGGAATTGGTGTTTCCTTCGGAGCCGAGACGTTTGGGGCAACCGGAGAGACAGGCAGCAAAACTGCATCAGGAGTTCGGGAAAACAATAACAATATCGGATGGATGGTTGCAATTTCTCCAGAACTCAATATACAAAGAGAGTTGACCGGTGATCCCGGTTATCGGATGATCGCCGCTCCTGTTTCGGCCACCTATGCCGAATTGCTGAATAATTTCAGTGAAGTTCGCGTCGATGGAAATGACAACCAGCCTAACCTGCTCTGGTTTGACGAAACTTTCGACGGGACGGCACCAACAGCCAACGCCAGTTGGAGAACTCCATCGAGTCTCAACGATCCGGTACAGGCCGGCCGAGGTTATTTTTTCTACGTTTTTGACTCCGATTTGCCGGGAACACTTGAAGCAGATGGAGGAGCCCACCCGTTTCCGGACGGTGAATTTGAATTCAATGTAACGTATACCGACAACCGGGGTGAGGGGTTTGAACATTTACAGGGCTGGAACCTGGTAGGCAATCCGGGAACCCGTACCATTGACTGGGATGATGCCGACCATTGGACTCGCAACAATATTGGTGATACGTTCTATATCTGGGACCCGGAATCTGAAGAGTTTCTGGTTTGGAACGGAACCACTGGAAATAACCCGAACCAGGGGCTGATTGCTCCATTCCAGGGGTTTTGGGTCAAGGCCGATGAAAACCCAGAGATGATCATGGAGACCGGCGCCTTTTCATCTGGTGCCGGATTTGTGGGGGATCAATCGACTGCACGAAGAGATGGTGTTGTAACTGTTGACATGAGTCTCGAAGCGTCGGAAATGAGCAGTTCTGCATTTCTTTCCTTCAGGGATGGGGGCAAAGTTGGCAAGGACTCTTACGACGGGTTTCGGCTGCAACCGATGAATAACCGGAGTTATCTGACATTTTTTACTACTTCCGGTGACAAGGAGGACCCTCCGCTGGTTATTAATACATTGCCGCGAAATCTGGATGAGCGCATTCGTGTGCCCCTGCAGGTTGGGGGACTGCTCGACGGTGAACCGATACAGGATGAGTTCACACTCAAATGGATCATTCCGCACAATTGGCCGAATAGATGGTCGATTACCCTGATGGATCACCATAAGCAGGAAGCGATACCTATGAACAGGGTTTACAGCTATACTTTTGGGCATCAGACATCTGCTGAGATCGTGTCAAAAGAACTAGAAGAGTATTGGGATAAGCTGGAACTGCTCAAGATGCCGGACCGGATTGTATCTGAAGAGCGAGTAATGCCGGCTTACCTTGCAGAGGAAAAACCTGCAAAGATGAAGACCGGTTCAAATGTTGCTCGTTTTACTCTGATGATCGAGCCGGACGACAACCCGGGTGATCCGGATTATATTCCCAATGAACCGGAAATGCTCTCCAACTATCCAAATCCGTTTCGGGATATGACAACCCTGGGGTTTGCACTCGACGAGGAACGTGAGGTCCGACTGGAGGTGTATGACACAGTGGGCCGTCGAGTCGATACGATTACTGAAGGGGTATATCCGGAAGGGACCCACCGATTCGAATGGGATGCGAGCCGTTTTTCAAGCGGTGTCTATATTGCCTATTTACGGACGGGCTCCTATGTGATCTCGGAGCGGATGGTTATCGTCAAGTGATTCGGCAGCCAGGTTTGGCGAAGGCGAGCTGGGATGAACGAGTTGACTCGATAAAATGAATGTTCCGATGAACTGGTTGTTTCGATGAGCTGGCTGTTATGATGAACGAGTTGAAGCTTTTTTTTGACAGGATCTGTGTATTGATGGTCTCGTCTAAAAATCTCTACTCTTCGATCATGTGAATGAGCGGCTGCACCCCTTCAAAAAGCTCTTCAATTTTGGATTTGATCCCCAACATCCGATGCCAGTAATGGAGGTCGAGGTCCAGGAATACATGGTATCGGTTTTGTTCATCTTCTCGGATCGTTGTCGGAAGTTCCAGCATATATTGAAGTTGATTTGCCAGGCCAAGGGCGTCAGCTTCTGACAAAAGTGTTGCTATCTGGAGTCGAAATGCAGGTTCCGCATCAAAGAGCAGCCCCTGAGGCAGGTGTACCAGATAGATGCTGTCGATCTGCCGATGTCTCGTTAGAGTTCGAATATGGCTCAATGCCTGGGTATGATCAAAAGGCCCCATGCGTACGCGATAGATCGATTCCTCTGGAGACTCAAAGATAAATGTGTTTAGATCTAACTCTCTGTTCAATGATTCAGAGTAAGATTCAGCTGCTGTACGATCGGCAAATGCTCCAAACTGTAATTGATAATCGAGCGGGACAGAAACGAGCAGGGTCTCATCAACAATTTCTTCATCGACTATCCAGCTGCTGGTTTCTTCAGCCTCAGATCGTTTGAAAGGCCCAATATGGACTCGATAGAGGGAAGATTCCTCATCTTCTGTCACAGCGGTCTCAAGATGGTAATCACTTTGGAGCCTGTTGGCAAAGGATTCGGCAGCCTCAACATCCGAAAAAGCTCCAAGCTGTATCTGGTACCCGACCTCAACCGGCTGTAGCCGGGCAACATCCCGGAGGCAACGGTTGACCAAAGCGATATTGTTATCCGGAAGCAGCGAGTTGATTTGATTGGCAATAGATACAATTCGGGAAAAACTGCTCTTCTCTACTGTTCGAACCGTATAAAGCCCATTGGAGTGGTTGTAAAACAGGTTCATCTCTCCTGCAGAATAGGTTTCCAGTCTGCCTGCAATGCGCAATGCCCGATCCAGGCTGGAATAGGATCCGATCTGAACCGAATATCGGCAGTTAGAATCTACCGGAAGTACAGTAATTTCGCCCTCGAAATCAGCAGGCCGGTCGGGTAACTCTTCGTCCACTATTCCATTGATCTGCCGAACCAACAGTTCTGGGTCTGCCGGTTGCTCAGGTTCAGTCAATTCTTCCGAATCGATAACTGCGTCCTGTTCGAATGCTGCGTCCGGCTCGATGATTCGCTCCGCCATTCGGGCCAGCCAGAGGTCGGCGTCAATGTCCGGAACGTCGACAAGGGAGACTGTTTGCTGAATAGCCAACGGATCGGGCTGTCCGATTTCGCTTAACAGGTACGGTGGGAGTGGGTACTCCCGAGCAGCGATGCGCTTTAGACCAACCTCGTCAATTTCAGCCTCATCAACTTCCAAAATCTCAGCAAGTTCAGCTTCATCGACCTCTTCCAGTTCGATCTCAACTACTTCGGTTTCCTCCTCAGCTATTAGCTCGCGAAGATCTTCTTCATCGATTTCGGCGAGCACCTCTTCCACAGGCTCTGCGAACTCTAACTCGCCGGGGTCAACCGGCTCTGCAATCTCCTCCTCAGCCGCGAGAACAGCTCCGGCTACCTGCTCCCGTAGCTCATCCTCCTCGTATGGCAGGTCGAGCTCTTCCAATTCCTGCCTGAACTCATCAAGCCGGGTAACCGGCTCCAGATCGGCTGTTCGTATCACCACGAGGGTCAATCCGTCGATAAAGTCTCCATCGGAGCGCGATTCGACTGTAAACTCCAGTTTTTCCGGGATGGTTACTGCACTGAGAAATTGTAGCTGGTTCGGATCTACTTCGAGTGTGTAATTGCCGGGAGGGATCTCATAAGCATAGAAAGAACCGTCGGAGAATGTTCGGATCGTTTCGCTATGCGGAGTGACCCCTTCCTGAACGTCAACCTGCTGAAGAAGAAGCCGGACCCCGGCAAGTCCCCGCAATTCATCTATACGCCGCTGGAGAACCTGCCCCTCGATCACTCCGGACATATAGAGCGGGATATCGATCGATTTAAACTGGTTCGGGTCGGTTACGATCGAAAAACGGTCGACAGCCGGCACGAGAAGTGGATTGCGAATTACATTTTTGTTGACTTCCAGGTTGTAGCGGCGGTAGGGCTGAAGGCCTGTAGCATAGTGGATTCCGTCAACATTCCGGATAAATCCTCCCGCCCGTTCGATGCGGAGAGCGTTTTCGGTCAACAGTTCATCCCCTTCGTCATAGGCACCGCTGTTGTTATTATCAACAAACATACGTACCGCAAGGCCCGCCCGCCCAACCTGCTGCCGGTTGGTGAGCATCAGCCGGTCGTTCTCCGAGTCGAGTCCGACCGAACCGCGAATACCCTGGGTTGTAGTTGCTACCCCACGGTTAACTCGTACATTGGAAGTCGTTCTCACCCGATCAAAATTGATATTCAAGTTGAGCCGAAAGTAGTTGAAATCACTCACAAAATTGCGGCCGGCTGAAAGCTGGATGCGGCCATCCTGAAACGCTCTTCGGCTTACCTGCAGTTCGGCAATTTCGACCTGCTCTGCAGCGGGGAGATACTGTACCTGCCCGCGCATAAATGCTCCCCGCAGAATACGCATGCGATCTTGCGAACGCGGGATGGTGTATCGGGCGGAGGCAGTGATGCGGGCCGACGGGGTCGTGGTCAACTGGAGTCTGCCCGTCTGGTTATCTCGCAGGCCTATTCGGATAGCGGAACGGCCGATCCGTGTATTAAGATCGAATCGGTATCGGGTGATGTCGGCCGAAGTTTCCCGTCTGTCTTGGAAGATTGTAGCTCTAAAAAAAAGCGGAGTATTGCCGATCTGGAAAGGAGTAAAAACATTGGCCTGGGTGGTTGCCTGATTACGCGCCGGATTGTATAAACCTCCTTGTTGAGTAAAATGAGTGTAGCGCAGGTTGACACTGGTGCCACCCCCATACATGACGCTTGCATTCAATCGGTAAAACGCTTCGCTGGCCGCTTCCAGGGAAACCAGGTATTGCGTGAAGATTCTTGAAGAGAGAGTGGCTGTAATTGTGGGTAGTTGATCGTGGAAATCTTCGAAATACTCCGCTCCGGCCGACAGGGAGATGCGGTTGGAGAGTCCGACCCCAACCGTTCCCTGGCTCATCATACCACGGTCGGCGACGCCCGCAATCGGGTTGTCCAGGCGTCCCGCATTTAAGGTATAATTGACCTCTCCGGGGGGTAAAAAGGTAAACGGTACCTGGATTCTCGACTCCCGTTCGAACATCTCCCCGGTTGGGGTAAACATCCGCAGATTATAGATCGTAGTTCCATAGGTCAGTGGAACTTGAAATTCATAAGCCCCCGATTCATCAGTTCTGTGAAAGTCTACCAATGCGTTGTTTCGATACAGTTCCACCTCTGTGTTGGGTGTGGTTGAACCGCTGAATGTGTAATCGTCAAACAGATAGCGCGGTTCGATCGGCTCATTGGTCAGTTTGACCCCGGTAAATGCGACCGGCTGCAAACCGGTGGAAAAGGTCTGCCCGGCGGTAAAGCGAGTTATCAGAGAGCTTTCCCTTGTTCCATACTGCCAGCGCAGATTGCTCGAACGAAGTGTATAACTCTCTCGTGACCAGTTTCCAAAAATTCGACCCTGAAGATCTCCTCCCAATAGTTCCGTGCCGAGCGACGTGTTGAACAAGTAGGAATTGAGGCTTTCCGAAATGTTGGCCGTCAGGTTGTAGTCGATAAAACCGGCGTTGAATACCTGATGGTTGCGGTCGTAGCGCAGCGGGTGATACTCGCGGTCAAAATCCGGTCGCGCCCTGAGTTGTCGCTCTCTTCGGCGCTCACGCTCGCGTTGCTCGACAATCGGCAGTGTAATACCGGCTGTCAATGACAGAGATAGATTGCGAAAGTTGACTGAAAAATCGAGATCGAACAGCTCTCTCAAAATCTCTGGACGTACATAATAATCGAGTTCATCGACGATAAAATCATCCGCGTCAAGGAGGAGCTGACGATCTCCGGCGAGTGCTTCTCCGGTCCGAAAGTTAAGACGATAGGTGCCGATCTCCGGAAATCGGCCGCTTACAGACTCTTCGGCAAGGTTAACAGTGATGTCTATCTGCAAGGCATTCATCAGGTCGGATACCGGCAGATAAAACTGTTCCTCCTCGTAGAGTGCGGTTACATAGATGTTGAGGACGTTTTGATATCGAAAGGTGAGATATACTTCCTGGCGTGAGTCTGGGTCCTGCCCATAAAGTATTTCCTGCGGTAAGAGCAGCAGGATAGATAAAAGGAGACTAGAAGTGGACAGCCATCGGGTCACTCAACTGAAAAATCTAAGGTTTGTTGAATAGGCGGTACCTGAATCATGCGCTCGCGGGAGATATCCCTGCGCTGAGTCTGAAGGGTGAATTCAGCGCGGTAGTCTCCGGCGGTCAGCTCGGAGAGGTTGATCGTCATCGAACGCAGCATGTCGTAATAGACAGATATATTACTGGTTTGCTCCATCATTTCATTACCATCGGCATCGAAAATTCGGGCTGCGATTGAACCGATATAAGGTGAATTCCCGATCCGTTCCAGGTCAAAAACAAACCTGCCCTGATCCCCATCCTGGTAGAATCGAATATCGTTGAGGTTGACTCCGGTTGAAACCTCGCCTCTGCGGAAAAAAGCGGGAATAATCTGCTCAAAATTCATCGTGATGCGGGCGGCGATAGCGTCATCTGCAACTGTTTCGACGGGTGGGCTCAGCGGACTGGCAAGAACTGCCACACGGGCCCAGTAAGTACCTTCTTCAAATCCTCCGAATCCTCTTGCAGCAATCCGGACCGTTTGTCGCTCGCCTGGATCGAGGATAAAGTTGCGTGGGAATGCATTGATATTCTCGGTCAGGGAAGATTCATGGGCTGTGGTGTCGTAATGCATTGAGATATTCCCCATCTCGTCGCTCACCGGATAGCCGAAGCGAAAGTCGATCGAAATCTCTTGTGGTGTATCGGAGCCGTTGGAGACGATCAGGTTTTGAAATGGGTTCTCATCGGTCATAAAAACGGCCGTCGGCGCAATACTAACCTGCGCGATAAGATCTTGATGAATAATGAGTAGATTGCCGAAAGCAAGGAGGCATACAGAAAGAACTTTCGCAAGAAATGAAACCAATGAGAAGTACATACCCAAGCACTTTTTTTGAGGAGTTAATCCTCAAATATATTTAAATCATTCATATAATAAAAAAGCCCCGGCATGAAATGCTGGGGCTCTAATTGATAAAAAACTAATCAAAGATCATAATCAACAGAAACGGTAAATCCTTCATCTGTTTCATAAGTCCCGGGAGCTAATGGTGCGGAACCGGTTCCAATCGTTAATGCTCCACCAACATATAGAGTAAATTCACCGGAAGCATCTAATGAAGTCGCTTCCGTGATACCATTTCCATCGACTGTTAAACCAGTACCTCCTCCATTGTTTGCGGTATGTCCACCCTCCCATGCAAAAGATGCAGTAAATAAAAGTTGATCAGATGCAGTTTCATGGTCCAGAATTGCTGTTTCATCATGAGTGATAATGAATTCCTGACTCTCAGCACCTGAAATATGAAATCTACCAATATTTACTCCTGTTGCATCATTGAAGGCACCAGATGGATTTCCACCTTCTTCATCAGGACTCAAAGTAGGGGCATCTGCCAAATCATCTTCAATATCTGCAAAGTTAATATCTTGATCTTGGGTAATTGAAAGAGAAGTGATGACTTCTGCAGATACAGTAACTTCATCACTTTGTCCGTGTACAATAGCAACCCCAGTTAGTAGCAGGAGTGCAGTAAATAGAACTTTTCTAACGAGATTTTTCATTGGAATGATACAAATTTAATACTTTAATACTTTTTTCAACTTTCGAATTCTAATTTATCGTGATTCGCTTAAACTTCAAATTAGAAATCTTTAATGTTAGCTTTATCAAATAGTTTCACCACATCTATTGAGCTGATCATAAATTACCCATCTCACTCATACTCCACATTCAGTACTACCTCACCTGTGTACACTCCGTCCGGCACATTTCCTACATCAATCCAGCCGTAAACGTAGAAAAAAGCGGCAGACCATTCACTTTGCGGCCGGTCGGGGGGCGGGGAAAGTTCTATTTCAACAGGCGAGGCCAATAGCGGTTCAGCAAGTCGATAATCATCCACTCCAAAGTCAGTTGCCGCCAGAGAGAGTGCGATCGGAATCGTCGCTTCAACATCTTGATGAGTCAAAAAATCGGGGGTATCGATCGATACCAGCAATCGCTGCGTTCGAATTGCACGAATGGAGAAAACTCCCATTCCGGGGTCTCCAAGGTTAAACTCAACAATTCCGGACATCGGAAAGATCTGGCCGAAATCGAGTGTGCGTTCAACAGCTGCACCCACCTCCGGCTC
>SLKI01000040.1 GCA_007134695.1 Balneolaceae bacterium | reverse complement strand
GTAGGACTTTCCTGCCTTCACTCTCTTTCGGGGCATATTCTCTCCTCCTTAGGGGTGTGCTTCTATGCAATATGACCAGAAGGGAGAGGTTTTCTCCCTTCTTTTTTTACTACACCCAAGAAGACCTCTCATGAATCTCTTCAGCAGATATTCCATGATGCCTGTCGTATTCTTCTGCAGAGGCAAGACAATCCAACTCATTATGGTAACATTCTTCACAGAGTGTGCCCCCACTTCGTGGGGGGTTGTCACAATACTTGCACTTCATTTTCATCTCTCCTTTGTGCTTCACTGTACAGTATGACCAGGAGGGGGAGGTTTTCTCTTCCCTTTCCTTCAGTTTTTTCAGGGATAACTCAGGACCTTGTGTGTCCTGCCTGTTTGGGCAGTAAGCTTATTGGCCTTTGCCATGCCCTCATCATGGTTTCCTACCTCTTCAACAAAGGTCAAGTGGGGGTCTGTGCCATCACAGTTTTTCAGGGGTGTCTCTCCTGTGATTTTTTCCTTGCAAATGATGGTTGGCATAGTTTCTTTTCTCCTTTGCCTGTGGTTTGTTATCTTCACTTACTACTACCAGGAGGGAAGAATTTTTTCTTCCCTCCTGTGTTGTTAGTCTTTGTTCTTTTGAAGGAGTTTTTTTGTTTCCCTATCCCATTTATCAAACTCCTTTTCTGTGAGATATGCTACTGAGGTTTGTATGCAAACTCTTCCTGATGGACTGAGTCCAGTTTTTATTCCATAGCTACTCTTTTCAGTCTCCATACCCCTTCTCCTCCTCCTCCTCATCTGTCTTTCTTCACTTATCACTACCAGGAGTAAGCAGAATATTATTGAGTAGAGCAGAGATAGCAGAGCCATCCAGAATGATTTCATTCTGTTCAACCTGTTCAGCAGCCCACTCAAGAGCCTCCTGAGCACTGCCAAACATATACCTGTCAATATCCCCTTCAGGACCATTGTGAACAGCAGCCTCAAAGGTATAGTTGTTCTCAGCAGAGAGTATGATTTTCTTCATGGTTTTCTCCTTTTGGCTTTGTTCTTCTCTCACTCTATACTACCAGGAATAAGAAGAAATTTGGAGTTTGGGGAGGAAGGTTTCTGTTGTCTTCCTCCCCCACTCTTCTGCCTTCTTCAACAGGGAGCTATCCTTCACTCCAAGGAGTTTGTGAGACACATGCCAAGAAGGTTGCCCTTCTCATCATTAATATGACAGTTTCCCATTGTGTTGGCTTTGGGACAGTGAGGCAGATTAACCACAGTGACCCTCTGCCCTTTCTCTGCCTCACATGCAGGAGAATATACATCCATACCTACAGGTTTGAAAGTGTAGGTCTTTCCTGCTCTAACTTTCTTAGCCATTCTTCTCTCTCCTTGATGGTCTGTTGTCTTCACCATGTAATACCAGGGTGGGCAAGAATATACAGAAAAATCTTAATGTAAGCACTGGAAGCATTGCTCTCCCCCCTCTATGTTATGCTACCAGAAAGGGGAGATTTCCTCTCCCCTTTCCTTTAATTATTTTTCAGTGAATGGTTTCCCCATGAGCTTTTCCACACCTACTGCACTCTTTGCCATAGTAGCCATGATTAGGAGTGCATTCTCCTATCACTTCCCACTTATAGCCCTTCACCCAAAGGGGGAGAGTTATTACCTCCCTTAGCCTTGCCTCTTCAGGGTGAGCAGTATTGCCATTGCCCTTGAGGATTGCTTTGTGTCACTTCTTACTACCAGGTATGGGGGATTTTATCAATCCCCTTCCTCATATTCTACCACTTCTGTCATCATGCCATCTTCTTCTCTGAGTTCTACAGCTTGTGCCTCTGCCTGCAGGTGAGTGTCATACACTCTTACCTCACCAGTGAGAGGTCCTTGAATGAAATTGCCATCAATGTCTTTGAGTGCCCACATGAAAATCTCTCCTTTGTGTGCTTCACTGTACAGTATGACCAGGAGGGGAAGGTTTTTCCCCTTCTATTTCCTATACATTGTGGTTGGGGCATATGTCATGCCCCACGGGAATTACTTCTTCACAGCCTACAACTGCACATCTATGGTTTCTGTCCTCTTCCTCAAAGTAGTCTATGCACTCTTGACACATGCCCCATTCAGCAGCACTATTTTTTCCACAGTATTCACACATTTTATCATTCATACTTCTCTCCTTTGTGTCTTTCACCGCATAGTATGACCAGGAAAAGATTTATTTTTTTGCCCAAGAAGGAATATCTACATGAAAATTTCCATCCGTACTCAGTATAGCTATTACCCATGAAGTGCCTACATCAAACCAATAAATATCTTCACCTTGAGGTCCTACTACTTGCACAATCGTGCCAAACTGCAACCTGGGGAGTTCTCCACAATTATGTAGTTTTCTTCCCCAATGAGTAAACTCAATAAGCTCAAGTGCATCATCATCAATGTCTTTGAGAACATTATATGCTCCTACAGGATAAGACCCCTCTATATTACACACATGAAGGTATTGAGAAGAAGGGATTTTCATTTTCGGACCCTCTACTAGT
>SLKI01000097.1 GCA_007134695.1 Balneolaceae bacterium | reverse complement strand
TGATTGGGAATCAGAAATAAGCCGCCTACGTCCGGCAAGATCATTTTTTACCGTTTTTAGAGGAGAGAAATTCCTGAGGTTTTTTCCGAAAAAAAATGGTGTAAAAAATGTTTTGAATTAAATCTGGAATCTTGCTACGTATCTTACGTATCCGCAAAAACTTCCAGTTATGAAATATATATTTAGGTTGTTCCTCCTGTCCATACTAACGCTTTACAGCGTCGGCTGTCAAACAGGCGAAGAGAGCGTTCCGCTGCAGAGCTTTTCGGAGTTGCCGGAATTGCATGTCGACCTGGTGAATGAATTCGGTGAAGGAGATAATTACTACCCGGCCATGCCGAGTGAATTGCTTCTTCTGGATGATGGATCCTTAGTTCTCTCGGATCATGGATCTACTACCATTGAACATTTTTCATCCGATGGAGAGCATCTGGGGACCATCGCAAGGGAGGGTCAAGGGCCCGGAGAACTGAATCCCTATTTTTTTATGTATCAGTTTTCAGGTTCCGTTTTTGCTGCCAGGCAGCAGATGTCGAACCGGATCGATCTATTTATTCAGGAGAATTCCGGTGAGATCAGCTACTCCCATAGTGTTCAGCCGGACCGTAATGCTTTTGTTTGGGGTGATCTGCTGCCTTTCGGGGACGCGGAAATCATGGCAGTAGAAGAGCGGGACTGGTTTGATGAGGATTCACAAGTTGACCCGTCGGATGAATATCATCAGGCAGGTGTGGATATTCTTGATTTCGATCTCAATCTATTGCAGGGTACGGTACACGAAATTCAACACCCCAATCCGTGGGTACAGAGATCAGAAACCGGAGGCGTATCCATTTTTAGAATTCCTTTTCGACATCGCGACAGGATTCTTCCCCGGTCAGATGGATATTACTGGATCGCAAGATCCTCGGCTCAACAGTTTGAGTTGTATAACCCGGACCATGAGCTCGAGAATCGATTTTCGATTCACGCAGAACCTCGGGCTGTCGGAGAAGAAGATCTGGAGTTGAGGTTGGGCAATATTCCCGGAGAACGCCGGACGCAGATTGAATCTCGAGTTCCATCGAACAAACCGGCTTTCTCAGATGCGTGGGCCGACCGGGAATCGATACTTCTGCAGGTCGACCGAAACCAAGACGAACGGATCTATGTGCTGCTCGATTCGAACGGTACGTTTTCAGGCAGGTTTGCACTGCCCAGTTCGGTATGGATCCGGCATTTTGCCGACGATCGGATCATCGCATTTAAAAGGGATTCCGAAGTGGGGCCTACGATCAGAGTGTATCAGGTAGACAGGTGATATCCACTTCTTTTCTAAAACCGATTTCTCCAGTTCGCTGAGCCACCGAAATCAGCAGGAGATAGCTTAAGGTAACTGTTGTCAGTCCATTCCGCCGCTACGTTCAGGCGCCCGCATTTCGGGCCAGGTCATCTGTTCGCCGGTTCTCGGATGGATCGGCATCACTCTCTTCTCACGCGATGTCTTTTCCGGGTCCTCACTGGCCATATAGGCAAGTGTTGCGATCAGAATGACGTTGTTTCGCAGATCATCAAAAACGAGTTTATCGTAGGTATCGCGATTGGTATGCCAGGTATAGCTCCAGTAGTCCCAACTCAGGGAGCTCAGCGAGAAGCCGGGAGCACCGGCAGCTACAAACGATGCATGGTCGGTTCCGCCGCCGCTTGGCATGCCGGGGAAATGGGTATCGATATGTTGCGACACGTCATTGGGCACTGCGGTGAGCCAACGCGTCAGGTAATCGTAGGAGTGAAGAAAACCCTGTCCGCTGATGTTGGCAACACGGCCGGTCCCGTTGTCCTGGTTAAAGAGTGCCTGCAGCCCCTCTACAATATCCGGATGGTCTTCCACAAAGGCCCGGGAGCCGTTCAGCCCTTGCTCTTCACTTCCCCAAAGGCCCACCAGAATCGTTCTTTTTGGATTCGGATAGACCTCACTCAGAATTCTTGCAACTTCCATCATGGTGATCGACCCGGTACCGTTATCAGTCGCACCGGTTCCTCCATCCCATGAATCATAGTGAGCAGAGAGAATTACATATTCGTCCGGTTTTTCGGTGCCCGGAATTTCTGCAATCGTGTTGAAGGTTGGGACGACTCCGTGATCGACAGATTCGGCGCGTACCCGGATTACCGGGTCGTTGCCGCTCTCAACCATGCGAAACAACATGCCATAATCTTCCAGGAGGATATCGATCGTCGGGATCGACTCGGTGTTAGCTCCAAAAACTTTATTGACCCCAAAGCCCTGGCTCCAGTTCGACATCAGTATTCCTGCTGCCCCGGCCTCTTCAAGTGCAGCTACCAGGGTCCGGGTGTTGTGCCCGGTTCTTGCAATCCGGTCTCTCCAGGCACCTGTCGCCTGTCGACGCTCTTCTCTGATCTTTTCGAGAGATTCTTCGGTCGCCCACTCCTCCCAATTGTAGTCCGGCCGGCCGGTTGGCTGATGCATCGAAATCATCACAAACTTGCCTTCCGCTTCCGGCAGCCAGGCTTTAAACTCTTCCTCATCAGCTACATCTGGAATAATCACGATGCCGGCTTCCACTCCACCTTCCGGGGTAGGGGGGCTCCAGGCAAGTTGCATTGCTTCCAGGGTCACCACGCGAGGCGAGACCATATCAACATGAGTAATACCGCGCTCCCACCCGCGCCACTCTCCAAACTGTTCGTTCCGGGCTTCAATGCCCCAGCCTTCAAAGGTTTCAACAGCCCAGTCGTGTGCATGCTGCATCTGGGGGGTGCCGACCAGCCTGGGGCCGATCACATCCAACAGATAGTGGCCAAGATCTTCAAGGTGAGAATTTTCTGTGGCTTCTTCTACAATTTGATCTACGATTTCATCCTGCTGCTGCGCGACGCTAACGGTGGTGATGAACAGGAACAGAAAAGTTAAGAGCTGGGCTGTTTTTTTCATGAATAGAGAGATTTTCATTAACATTATTCGTTGCGAATATAACAAGGGAAGAGAAAAGTTGTTTGATGGATTTTATATCCAACTCTGCCGAATATTTTATGGTGATGGGAGAATGGATAGGACAATTGGACTTGTAGAAGCTACATGGGTAAAAAAATTGTTGTCAACGACCGGATGCAGCAGGGTTATGAGTATGAGCTGGCCGAACCGATCGGAGAAAATTTTCATCCGAAGTTCCAGCCGGAGCTGACTCCGCTACAGATGCTGCGAATGGGCGTATTTGGCGGGAAATATATGACCGACTGCCAGGATGAGTTTCCGGATAGCTGGTTTAAAGAGGCGAAACTGTCCCCTGAAGGACGCCGGGCAGAGCTGAATTTCTTCAAGGTCGATGCTTCAAAACCGCTATCCTACTGGCGGGAAAAGGGTTGGATCTATCACGAAGATCCAAGAGGCTGGTTTCAGTGGTACTGCAGATACTACATGGGGCGCCGCTGTCCGGATGATGAGAGACAGATTAAAAGGTGGAGGGCGATGAAACGGCATGTGGTTCAGCTGAAAAAGAATTGCCGGGAGGGAGACTGGTCTTGCAGAACCCGCCAGCGTCAGGCGCTGCTTCACTGGGCGTACGACAGCCGGATCATGTGAGTGTGTAAAAAGGGAACTGGATCCTGCCGCCGTTCGATCACGATTTGAAAATCGGTAAAAACTCCTTGAGCGGCATATCAGAGGAGCCGGAGTCATTGTCGCGTTCGAGCGTCATTTCGTAGAGTACTTTGTCGCTTCGATAGTAGCGCTTCTGGTAATAAACCGGTTTGTTGCCGATCGTAAAAGAGATGCGGTCGATCACCAGCAGGGGTGCACCTTCGGTCACTTTCAGATGACCGGAGAGCTCTTCGTCGGCCAATTCTGCAGTGATCCGATAGGATCCGCGAACAATCGGGATATCGTAGTTCTCTTCAAGCTGTTTGTAAATAGTACTTTCCTGCAATTTCTCCTCATCCAGTAGTTGCCCATAAAGAATCGGCAGCCAGGTACTGTCGAAAGCGACAGGTTCTCCATCGCCAAGCCTGAGCCGATCAATACGCATCACCTTGGTACCTTCTTCGATCTCCAGAAACTCAAGTAGCCACTCCGGTGCATCTTCTGTTGAGATCTTTTTGACTTTTGACGAAGCTTTCAGGCCGGCCTTGGCCATATCTTCGTTAAAATCGGTAAGCTGCACCAGGTTGTGCGGGGTACGGTTGTCACTGACAAATGAACCCAAGCCCTGACATCGGTAGATCATCGATTCGCTTTCCAGTGTCTGGAGGGCTCGGCGAATTGTGACCCGGCTCACATCAAACTTTTTGGCCAGTTCATTCTCCGAGGGCAACTTCTCGTCTGGGTTGAAGTCTCCCTCTTCGATCTGCTTCCGAAGCCACTGGCTGATCTGTGCATGTCTTGGTATTCCTTCTTTCAGTTTCATGGGCCTGAACGGGTCACGTTGAATGCGACCGGATAACTCTTGGTTTGTTGGGATCTATTGGGCTATGATAATTTGTGAATCAGATGAAATATAACAGATACAGTGTTAATTATCAATACTTGTAGTTACATGTGTTGTAATTGAGTTTCGATCCGTCGGCAAGCCTCCTCAAGCTCATGCATCTCTTTGGCAAAGCAGAAACGAAGCAGGTATTGGCCGTCATCCGGATTGGAGTAGAAGGAGCCTCCCGGGATGGAGCCGATCCCCGCGCGGTCGATCAATGTTTGGCAAGCCTGCTGGTCGTCGGCAAAGCCGGGCTGCTCCGAGAGCGGCTGAAAACTTGCAAATACGTAATAGGCCCCTTCGGGCCAGGGGACATCAAAACCGGCCGATTCCAAAGCTCGGCACATCAGGGTCCGTTTGATATCGTAGTCGCGGAGCATCTGTTCGTAATAGGATTTTTCGGTTGCAAAACCGTCGGCCAGGCCGAACTGCAGAGGACTGGGGGCGCAGATATAGAGAATATCGCTGATCAGCCCCATCTTTTCGATCACCCTCTCCGGGCCGGTGGCATAACCGAGCCGCCATCCGGTCATATTGAATGTTTTTGAGAAGCTGCTCAATGTTATGGTCCGTTCGAATGCACCGTCCAGAGAGGCAAGAGACCGATGCTCCCGCCCTTCGTAGGTCATATACTCATACACTTCGTCGGTGATCGCATAGAGGTCGTAACGATCCAGCAGTTCGAGGAGCTGTTCGAGCTCCTGCCGGCTCCAGACCTTGCCGCATGGGTTGTTTGGAGTAGTGAGAACGATCGCTTTGGTCTTTTGGCTGATGAGGGCTTCGAGACGTTCAAAGTCGACCTCCCAGTTCGGCGGGTGGAGGGGGAGAGTTTTCTGCCCGACACCTCTCAGGGTCAGCAGGTTGCTGTGATATCCATAGAGCGGCTCAAATTGAATCACTTCATCGCCCGGATCGGCCAGTGCAAAGACAGCCGTTGTAAACCCGCCGGTTGCACCTGCTGTGACCATCACATTTTGGGTACCGTTGATGGGGATCCGGTTAAACGATTTTACTTTCTCCACAATACGCTCCTTGAGTGGATCGACGCCGTCATAGGGAGCATAGATCGATTTGTCTTCGTCGATCGCTGATTTGGCTCCTTCTTTGATGGGGTCCGGTGTTGGCATGTCGCAAATTCCCTGCCCGAGGTTAATTCCGTTTACCGCATTAACCCGGGCTGTGACGGCCCGAATGTCACTTTGGCTGAGTCCTTCGGTCAATCTGGAGAGTGATTTCATATCTGTTAAATCCGATTTATGGCGGCATTCGGCCACTCAATTACATTTGATTGCATCCATGAAAAATCTTAAAGTGGATCAACGATTCAAAAACCGGATTTTTATCATGGCAGAAAAGCACGACAGAAATGCCCTTTGTCACTGCGGCAGCGGCAAAAAATATAAAAACTGTTGCATGGGGAAGGATGAATCAGCATTTAGTTCAAAAGTGGGGGTGGCCGGCCTCCTTGTGGGGATCATTCTCGGCTTAATCCTTGTAGGTTACGCTTTGTCCGACCGGAGTAGTACACCGGAGTGTCCGCCGGGAACCGTCTGGTCCGAATCGCATCAACATTGTCATTAAACCTGAATTGAGAGGATTATAATGGATTCACAAGAGTTAAGATCACTCCAGGCACCACTCAAGAAACAGTACAGCGAGAACCCTGATTCTGCGCTCATCACCCTGAAGGCGGAAGGGCAGGTTGGCGAAGGTATATCCTGTAGTGTGGAAACAGGAAAGGCACTTGTAGAAGCTGGCCTCCATCCGGCAACCGGAGGGGATGGCAGTATGGCCTGTTCCGGTGATATGCTCCTGGAGGCACTGGCAGCATGTGCAGGCGTGACGCTCTGCTCTGTGGCTACGGCAATTGGGGTGAAAATAGAGGATGGTAAGGTGATTGCCGAGGGAGATCTCGATTTCAGGGGAACTTTGGGAGTCTCAAAAGAGACTCCTGTCGGATTTCGGGAAATCAGGCTTCATTATGAACTGGATACCGATGCAGATTCAGAACAGCTCGCTACACTGATGAAACTGACAGAGCGTTACTGTGTGGTTTATCAGACGTTGCAAAACGGGCTGGATATCAATGTAACTTATAGCTCCTGACCGGGATATCAGTAAGTTGCTGGCCGGGGTATCAGCTTCCCAGCCAGAAACTAGCTTTCACCAGAAAAACATTGGTCGGGCTGGCGCTTAACAACTCTCTCATGTCGCCGGAAAAATCGAAGGCTCCCCGGTTTACGGAGTGCTGGCGCTGCTGTTGCCAGACGAAGAACAGTGTGGAACCCGGCCTGTACTCCCATCGGAGGACTGCGTTGCCCTGAATCGAACGGAAATTGAAATCCGGATCGGCAAATGTGATGAGCGATTCACCGCTTCCATCCGGATCGATGATGTAGATTCCATCTGTTTTTACGATGTCACCCAGATCCTCTCCAAATCGGTTAAAATTGTGAGTAGACGGTTCGGCAAGTTCTTTAAAATTGCTGAATTTGCCGGAGGAGATAAACGGGCGGAGATAGGTCTGAAGTGAGAGCGTCGGAGAAAATGTCCAGTCCACCCGCATTGTAGTAGAATAAGTGACCTGTTCCACATCCGAAAAGATATATCGATATCCAAAGGTGTCGGAGGCTTCGGGATCCGAGACGGTTGTGATATATTGAAATACGTTGTTGGAGAAGCTTATCCGAGGGGAAATTCCAAGTTGAAGCCAGGGGACGGGTTGAGTATTGATGCCGCCCCAAAAGTTGTGATTGTATCCACCCTCGCCATTTTTGCTGTGGAACATACCTGTGTGAAGAGAAAGGGAACGGTTCGGGTTGGAGTTGAGATTGATATTGAATGACTGATCGGACGGCCGCATCATGATCGGGCCTCCGCGGGTCAGCCGGTCATCGGCTCTTTGGGGATTGTAATTAACAGCAAAGTTGATCGACCAGAGATTTCGGAAGCGGATAAATCCACCGCCACCCTGGAAACGGCTGATCTTGTCACCGTCGAAATTCCATCCTCGAACTTGTGCAAGCCAAAACTCGTAGTATTGAAGCCGGTCCGGTGATGGGTTCCTGTAAATCAGAGCGGAGTTGATGGTTCTGTAGTTGGTGCGCGTCTGAAATCCGATGTCGTTTGCCTCGTAACCTGGGCTTGATTCGTTATATGTCAGCGATCCCAGCCAGCGATCACCTCCTCGTTTCTGAATACTGAATTCTGTCGAATAGCCCGACAACCGGGTCTTTTCCGGGTCGACGGAAAGATGATCGGAGTCAACGCGATTGAAATATCGGACCGGAGAAGTTTGGGCTCTCTCAATCGCTTCGGTGGAACCCTGAATCGTACTTAGTACAAAATATCCGCTTGCCACCCATTCACCATTGCCAAAGTTGTGTTCCAAATCACCTCCCAGTTGGTAGGCGGAGGATCGGAGAAACGATTCGAAGTAGGTACCATCGACTCGCCGGTTGACTGCCGTTCCGAACCCGCCGAGATAGGAATCCCCCTCGTTAAAATCTTTTCGCAAACGCGATACCAGGTAGTTGGATGCCGGTTCAACAGCAAGTTTCTGTTGGACTCCATCTTGCAGAATGACGGGGGCGGTTTCTTCTAATGTGAAAGCGTCCAGAATACCAACAGACCACCCCGAACCGGTCTTGCCGCTTAATTTGACGGCTGATGCAATTCTGGTATAGTCGGGAGCTTCAAAGTGGTCTGCGTCGATTCCTGCCAAATCGGGCCTGCCTTGCGGAGATTGGCCGATCCTTCGTGAATAAAACGGCATCGTATTGCCAAAATAATTGAAGGATTGAGTACGGCCGAATTGAAAGATTTCGTTTCCTTCCAGGAAGAAGGGCCTCTGTTCATCAAAAAACGTTTCATGAGCTGTCAAATTGATAACAGCCGGGTCCGCTTCGACCTGTCCGAAATCGGGATTGACTGTCATGGTAAGTGTCAGGTCGGTTGACAGGCCGTAGCGCAAATCACCACCTATTTTTCCTTCGAATGAATTTCGCTCATACAGTGGATTTCCATCCCCGGGGTCAGGGGCTTGTACCAAATTTGCAGCACTGTATGGGGTGATTTCAAGCCGTCTCGGAGACTCAAGATTATTGATGCCGGTAAGCGTGCCAAAACGGGAAACCAGCCTGTTGCTGCTCTGCGATGTCGGTGCCCAAAAGGAGATTTCACCATGCCTGGCAATTCTCCGCTGAAAGTTAACCCCCCAATATTGCTCACCGTTTGAGGAGCTGTATCGCAATTGTGAGAGAGGAACTCTCATCTCCACTGCCCATCCTTCGGCGTTTATACTTGTTTCGGCTTCCCACACGGCGTTCCATTGAACATCTTCGTGACGGTCATCGTAATAGAGGACATCTTTTTGAACACCACGCGGATTTACGGCAAAGGTGAACGCTGTGCGGTTATCACCATAACTGTCGAAACTTACGTACACCCAGTCGCTCGGCTGGTTGCCATCTCTTCTGAACAGGGGAGCCAGGATAGAATCCGGGGCTGAGTCGTAGGCAGTAATTCCGATATAGACCGCTTCGTCATCGTAAAGAATACGAACTTCGGTTTTTTCGGTAGCAGGCTCCCCATCGTTGGGCATACGCTGGGTAAAGCCGGTTGCGACCGGCGCCCGGTGCCACGCTTCTTCCATCAGAAATCCGTCAATTTCGATCGTTTCACCTGGTTGCAGCCGAACTGCTTCCATGGCCGGCTCTTCAACACTTCCAAACCGGAAGTCCCCGGTTCTGTAAATGGGTTCATCTGGCAGGTGGGTTTCGGACTGGCTGAAAGCCGGCACACAAAAACAAAGCAATAGAATAAAAACAAGGATCAAATATAGCGGTCTCATAATGAACGTTTTTGATGATTAGATCTATTCGGGAGAGCAAGGCCTGGCGCTCGTTACCTGGGCTTAATTCCCGTTGAATTTGTCTGAGTCGTGCTACAAGGCCTGGTTATTCCCCTTTTCGGACCAGCACGTCACCGCGAAGCGTTTGAAACCTGTACTCCGGCCCGCCGCCATTTACTGTAGCGTCGATCCATCGGTTGATCGAGAAGGAGATGGTTTCAGTTCCGACATTGATCGTTCGCTCTCCACTTTCGTTTAAAATATCCATATCGAAATCGGTGAATACATCGCCAAGATCGGATTTCATGCGAGCATTAAATTGTGTGTCAGAGGGATATGTGATGTCGATATCGCCATTTACATTGCTGAACGCCATGGGGCTTTCCGGATCTACGCTCAGAAATGTTGCGATAATGTTCCCGTTGACGGTATTGAGGACTGCCGACCCGCCTACATTTTCAAGTGTGATATTTCCATTTACGTTGTTCAACTCCAGGGTGCCGCGAACTCCTTCTGCATGCAGTTTTTTCCCGTTGACCAGGGATATATTGAGGGAGAAGTTGTATGGGACAAGGATTTCGAACGATATATTTTCCGTCGGAGAAACCCCGGAGATCCGGACCTGGTTGTTCAGTTCCTGGACTTCGAAACCTCTGCCGGATCGTGTAAGGCGCTGCATTCCATTTCGTGTTTCGTCCTGGTCTCGTGCCGCCATGTGTTGACTGTCGTGGCGGATAATCACCTCATCACCCTCGTAGCCTGAAACCTCCACAGCTCCTGTAATCATTTTAAGTGAGAGCTGGCCGTGTTGGCCCGGATTACTCAATGGAACGGCGATCTGATCCTGGGCGACTCCGGCTTTTAGACCGGTGAACAGAAAGAGGATGAGTGCAAGTAAAATGGCTGGAAACTTATTCATGATGGTTTCAGATAATGGGTTCATGGTGATTTAGGCTGAATGTGTCAATGAGTTTGAGAGAATGCAGGTACCTATTGGAGGAGTGCTGCGATGGTGTTCTCAAATTTGTTTCGGACGTGATCGTCGATACTGTTCTGCCGAATCAGTTTGCGAAATTCATCGATCGCATTTTCTTCCTGAAGTGCAACCATAGCGTCGGCCAGTGCAATCTGAACAGCCGGGGAGTTCTGGTTGCCGATCGAGTCGACCATCCGCTGCCGGACTCCCGGATCCGACGCATGACGCACAAGTGCATCTACTGCGGCGATCCGGACGTTGACATTCGGATCGTTATTCAGGGCCCGGATCAGTGCTTCCGCTACCCGGTCGGCAGAGGAGGGCAGATCGTTACTGATGTTGACAGCCCGTAGACGCTCGGTCGCCGAATCATTTTCAAGCAGCTGAATCATCATCATTTCCCGCATCTGGTATATTTCCGATGAAAGCTGCTCGATTCGGTCGTCACGGTCGCTGATGGGCGCAAACAGATCACCGATCAGCAGTCCTGCCAGGAAGAATGAGGCGGCGTATAACAGAATTCGGCTGAAATTCCGGTTTCTGACTCCGACTCGTCTATTTGTCAAGTTACCGGAAGCACCGCTTGCCGAGTCGCCAGGTGTTCCGGCAATCGGGTCACCTGTCGATGAATCTGTGGTTGAACTGCTTGCCGTGCTGCCGGTAAAGGTTTCTCCACTATCGACAAAACCCTTCTTCTGCCTGGTTTTCTCCTCTTCCAGCATTTTATAGAACCGCTCTTGCACCTGGTGATGCGGCTCCGGCCGGTCGATTCGTTCCATTTTTCCGGTGAGCTTTTTCAACTCGTCCAGCTCGGTTTTATCAATTTTGCCCTCATCAAGCAGCTGCTGGTATTTTCTCTTTTCGCCGGCGCTGAGCGTTCCATCGAGGAACTTTGTGATCAAATCGATATGGGGTTCATTCTTCGACATGGCGTGATTTTTCCAGTTTCATAATCTGTTTTTTCAACTCCCTGAGAGCCCGGAAAGCCCGGACTTTCACGGCGTTTTCACTGCTTGCTGTGATTTCGGCGATTTCGCGATAGGTGAAACCCTCGAACCGATTCAGGATCAATACCTGTTTTTTCTCATCACTGAGCTTTTGTAATGCCTGTTGTACCAGCTGCTGATCCAGCTCCGTGTCCGACTGATTATGAAACTCGCGGTTGTTCGACGGAATCGAATCCCATTCAACGGGGCTCTCTTCCAGGCCGGTTCGTTTCCTGCTTCGGTAATAGTCGGCATGAAGGTTTCTTGCAATCTGATAGATCCAGGTTGAAAATGCGCTTTCGCCGCTGTAGGAAGACCGGTACTTGAGAATCCTTTCAAATACCCCTTGTACCAGATCTTCACTGACATCACGGCGCGAGGTCATTCTGAAAAAATATCCGAACAGGCGATGGTGATAGCGCTCAAAAAGCAGACCCAGTTTGTCCAGGTCGCCATCTTTCACGCTTTGCATAAGTCCCCGATCGGTTGAGTTGTCCAAAACAGGATTTTAGGTTGCGGTTTCATCAGGTTACACTGAATAATGGAGCAAAAGGTTACACCCGGCAGGAAAAACTTCGGAATTTTGTGTTATTTCCAGGCTTGAGACCACCTTCTTTGTAAAGTTCGGTTTACGGATTTAGCCACTTTGCCATCAGGAATGTATATTCGGAGCTGAAAACTTCATCCAACCACTTTCTTATGTACCGACCGATCCCACGTTTTTTCGTTTTATGCTTTGGCTTTTCTTTACTTGCAACCGGGCTTTTTGCTCAGAAAAAAGATTTGGCGCCGGAAGATTTTGCTCAATGGCAGTCGATCTCCACAACCGCTTTGTCACCCGACGGCGCATGGTTCGCTTATAACATCAATCTGGTGGAAGGCGACGGCTGGCTGATGCTCAAGGAGGCCGGCGAAAATGGAGAGGAGGTCAAATTGATGCATGCGGCCAGTCCTACCTTTTCATCGGATAATAACTGGATGGCCTTCCGCATCGGGCTGCCGGAAAAAGAGGTGCGGGAACTTCGCGAGCGCGGAGAATCGATCCAGTTCGATATGGGCCTCGTCGATCTGCAGACAATGGAGATCGATACGGTCAAAAAGATCTCCGGCTTTAACTTTTCCGAGGATGGGCGGTTCCTGGAGATGCGAAAATATCAGGCTGATGGGGTCGAGACCCGAGGGCGGGATCTGATTCTCAGAAATCTTGAAACCGGGATGAACCAGCTGATCGGGAATGTGGCTGAAAGTGGTTTTAATCATGATGGTACTCTCTTTGCGCTCCTGATGGATTCCCATGAGCAACTGGGTAACGGGGTACAGGTGATCGACCTGGAGAGGATGTCGGTGAGGGTACTGGACAGTGAGGAGGCCTCTTACAACACTCTTACATGGCATGAGGAGGAGAACCGTCTGGCGTTTATGAAGGAGGTGGAAGATGATGCATATGAAGAGGAGACTCACCGGATCTATGCGTTTTCCAATCTCGACAGTACGCCAGAGAAGAAGGTGTTTGAGTCATCCGCTTACGAGAGTTTTCCGGAGGATTTCCGGGTGGTAACCTACCGTTCGTTGCGTTGGTCGGATGATGGGGATAGAATCTTTTTCGGCATCAAGGAGCGGGAGAAAATTGAAGAGCCGGAAGAGGCTGATGCGGATGAGAGCGGCGAGCCCGAGGAGGAAGTGGAGGACCCGGATGCTCATCTGGATCCAACCAATGTGGAGATCTGGCACTGGCGTGACGACCGGATCCAGCCGCGTCAGCAAGTGATGAGAGATTCCGACCTGCGTTCGAACTTTCTGTCGGTCTGGCATCTGGAAGATGATCGTTTTGTTCAACTCATGGATAATCACGAACACTCCATCTCATTGACCGGCGATCAGATGCATGCCGTTCTCTACGACCCGACGCCCTACTATCCCCGGTTTCGCGAGAGCTGGAACGACCTCTATCTGGTGGATGTAACAGACGGTGAACGGCACCTTGTGCTGGAGAGGCATGAGTCGGCCCAGTCTTCGCCCGGTGGAGAGTACCTGCTCTATTTTCGGGAAGATGAGTGGTGGAGTTACGATATCCGTAATGAAAGTCACATCAACCTGACCGGAGAAGTCGATACCCGGTTTAACAACTTTACCTTTATCAGCGGCCGCGAAAACGACCATCCGTTCGGTTCGGGCCAGTGGGCCAAGGAAGATGAGTGGGTTCTGCTCTATGATCATTTTGATATATGGCAGGCGCGCCCGGATGGCAGCGAGATCACGAGACTGACCGATGGGGCCGCCGATGAGATTCGCTATCGTCAGCAGAGGCTGGACTGGCAGGAGGCTGCTCTCGATCCGGAGGAATCGTTCTATCTGACCATTTTCGGCGACAGGACGAAGGACCGGGGGTACGCCCGTGTAACGCCCGGCGGCGAGGTGGAGACGCTTATTTATGAATCGAAGATGATTAGCCGGCTGATGAAGGCCGACGACGACGAGGTCTACGCCTATCAGGTTCAGACGGCAGTCGACTCTCCCAACTTCTATATGACCGGCAGTACGTTCGGAGATCCGATTGCGCTAACCGATACCAACCCTCAGCAGGAGGAGTACCACTGGGCAGATGACGAGCTGATCTCGTTTGTTAACGAGCGGGGGGAGGAGCTGGAGGGGCGGCTGCTCTATCCGGCCAATTACGACCCGGACCAGACCTACCCGATGATGGTCTATATCTATGAGCGACGATCGCAGACGCTTCACAACTACTCCATACCGACCCGGACCAGCCCGTACAACCAGCGGCACTTCTCTTCGCAGGGTTATTTTGTGTTTGAACCGGATATCACCTATGAGCTGAGGCAGCCGGGTGTCTCCGCCGTACAGAGTGTGGTGCCGGCCGTGGAGAAGGTGCTGGAGACCGGGATGATCGACGAGGAGCGGATCGGACTGACAGGGCACTCCTGGGGAGCCTATCAGACCAGCTTCATTATCACACAGACCGATCTGTTTACTTCTGCCGTTGCCGGCGCACCGCTAACCAACATGATCAGCATGTACAACTCCATCTACTGGAATACAGGTACGCCGGATGCGACTATATTTGAGGTCAGCCAGGGGCGATTTCCTGATCCCTACTGGAAAGATTGGGACAACTTCGTGGACAACTCGCCCATCTTCAAGATCGACCAGTCCGACACTCCGCTGCTGGTGATGTTTGGAACCGACGACGGAGCGGTGGATTTCAACCAGGGAGTGGAGCTTTACATCACCATGCGCCGGATGGAGAAGCCTCACGTGATGCTGGTTTATGAAGGCGAAAACCACAGCCTGCAGCGCCGCGAGAACCAGCTCGACTACGCACGGCGGGCGATGGAGTGGCACGACTACTATACGCTGGGCAAGGAGCCGGCCGACTGGATTATCGAAGGGCTGCCTTACATTGAAAGGCCGGAGGTGGTGGAGGATTAGAGATCAGAGTATTACTCTTCTCGATACTCCAGTATGTCTCCCGGCTGGCAGTCAAGTGCTTCGCATATTGCCTCGAGCGTGGAAAAACGGATCGCCTTGGCTTTTCCTGTTTTGAGAATGGAGAGGTTGGAGAGGGTCACATCCACCTTTTCGGAAAGTTCAGTCAGGCTCATTTTTCGTTTGGCCAGCATCACATCAAGATTTACGATAATGGCCATGGCTATATGGTCAAGTCCTGTTCTTGTTGAAGTTTCACACCCTGGTCAAAAGCCTTGGCAATCAGGATAAGTATCAGGCCTGCTATGAGCAGTTCAAATCGAAATCCTCCTCCCGGCATTTGTGCAAGGGAGGCTCCCTCTATTCGAATCTGCTCTGCAATAGCCGGTTCAATGAACCACAACCACAAATAGTGCAAAAACGGGGCAGAAAATACCAACCAGCTGGTAATGCGCAGGTTAAGTGCATTGGAGTTTGTGAAAAAACCGGCTTTTCTCAACCCGGTCAAAAAACGCCTTAGAAACCAGAACAACACAAGAAGAAATGTGAAGGAAAGAACCATGAATAACTGGTGTAACCTTTCCGCTTTAACAAAATTTTCCCTGTCAAGATTGTATCCGGGGATAACGCCAAGTAACGGAACGCCTTTTTCTTTACCTGCATAGATGTTCAGACTTTTTAAACCGAACCATTCCGACTCACTTAAATCCGGATCCATAACAGAGGCGTCAACATAGGGTGCGTCATCCGGTTTGAATCGGAAGATCTGGTTCGCCGGAACATAATAATGATATTCGTTGCGCTGATCTGCGTCCGCATCATATACGAATTGATAAATAAAATGCCTGCCTGCAACAGAGTTAGTTATTGAAAAACTGGTACTGGAGGTGAATTCCCGGTCTATGTCTGGGATCAACGGTCCTCTAATGGTATACCATCCGGATAAAAATAAAGCCAGCAGGAGTATAAGCAGGGCGATATTGCAGATCCAGATCAGGGAGGTTGTAACAATTGAAGATTTCATAGGTTAAAGAGTTTGGATTCACTGGGAATTGTGAATTTCGATAATTTTTTATTGTTTTTCAATAAAAAATTATTGTTATAAGATAATTACGGAAATCAATTAATTACCATACTTCCGGAATTAAATATCGTTTTTTATTCATCGAGCTACTTCGATTTTGGATGACGGAGTTTTTGGCCTGGATTCCCGCAAAATTCTATATCGGCTTCACGATGCAAGAAAGGGAGATGGATCTGATCAACCAGAGCTGGTGCCTGTTTCCGATTTTGAGTAACCGGAAAAATAAAAAAACCTTGCAAGTCAATGACTTACAAGGGTTATGGTGCCCAGGAAGGGATTCGAACCCCCACGACCGTAAGGTCACATGCTCCTGAAGCATGCGCGTCTACCAGTTCCGCCACCTGGGCATTGTGCACTCATTATTTCAAAGCCGGTGATTATTTCAAAATCGGTGAATCGCAAGTCTCAATCCGACATCAAATAATGCCGAAAAATTGCCGGCAGCAAATCTCCCGGTATCAAACCATTCAGGGGCGACAAATATACCAAGATTCGGGTTCAGTTTGCAAGATGGATTTGTACCGACAGCGACCTGGAATCCGATCGAATCTTAACTATTATAAAATGATTTGATCGTGGAATCGGGAATCTGTAGAATTACAAGGATTCAAGTGAAGTGCAGCTTATCCCGGGCCTGCCACGTATAAACCTATTAAAATGCTTTTGATGAGTGAATCAACTTTCTACGAGCGAATACCTACAACAGTCTATCAAAGCGCACAAGCTGCCTCAAAGGATGTGGCCCGGGAGATAGCCGAACTGATCCGTGATAAGGCGAAATCGGGTGAGATGGCTGTATTGGGTTTGGCTACCGGGTCCACACCGGTACGTGTCTACAGTGAGCTGATCCGAATGCACCAGGAGGAGGGGCTCAGTTTCGAAAATGTGATTACTTTTAACCTGGATGAGTACTTTCCTATGAAACCGGACCAGCTGCAAAGCTATGTCCGGTTTATGAACGAGGTTCTCTTTGATCATGTAGATATCGATCCTGATAATATTTACATCCCGGACGGGAGGGTATTGAGGAAGGAGGTCCACGAATACTGTTCCAGCTATGAGGAAAAGATTCGCAAATCCGGTGGTATCGATATACAACTTCTCGGTATCGGACGTACCGGACATATCGGTTTCAATGAACCGGGGTCAATCGAACAAACACGCACTCGACTGGTCACCCTCGACTCGGTCACCCGGCGTGACGCAACTGCTGATTTCTTCGGCCTGGAGAATGTGCCTCGTCATGCCATCACTATGGGAGTCGGTTCCATACTGGATTCAAAAAGAATCATAATGCTGGCATTTGGCGAGCACAAAGCTGAAATCATTGCACGTGCTGTTGAGGGGGAGGTAACTTCGCAAGTGCCTGCCACCTATCTTCAAAATCATACGAATGCCAGAGTGATTGTCGACGAAGGAGCTGCTGCCGAACTGACGCGGCATAAAACACCCTGGCTGGTCCGGCCCTGTAACTGGGATGAAGCACAAAAGAAAAAAGCGGTCGTCTGGCTCTGCCGGAAACTGAATAAGCCGATTCTCAAATTGACAGACTCCGACTATAATGAAAATGGCCTCAGTGACCTGGTGACTGAGCACGGACCTGCCTACGACATCAATATTCATATTTTTAATAAAATTCAGCATACCATCACCGGCTGGCCTGGCGGAAAACCGAACGCCGATGATACCCACCGTCCCGAAAGAGCCACACCTTTTCCCAAGCGGGTACTTATCTTCAGCCCGCATCCTGATGATGATGTTTTTTGCATGGGGGGTACGCTTGCTCGTCTCGTTGATCACGGCCATGAAGTACACTTAGCCTATCAGACTTCAGGCAGTATGGGGGTTTACGATGAAGAGACAGTTCGTTTTGTCGATTTTGTACACGATTACCATGAGGCGTTTGGCATGGAGACGAGCGAGGTTCGTGAAGTATTTAATGATATACGTAATCATATCGACAACAAGGCACCGGAAGATGCCGATTCCGAAGAGGTGCGAAAAGTAAAGAGCTTGATTCGAATGGGAGAAGCCAAATCGGCCGACCGATATATAGGGGTGGATCTGAATCAGGTATATTTTCTAAATATGCCGTTTTATGAAACAGGCCGGATTCGAAAGAAACCATTGACGGATGAAGATGTCGATCTGGTGGAGGAGGTGATCCGCAAAGTACGTCCGCATCAGATTTATGCTGCCGGGGATCTCTCTGACCCGCACGGGACCCATCGGATCTGCCTGGAAGCGGTCAAGAAAGCTCTCGGCAGAGTGAAGGAAGAGAAGTGGATTGATGATTGCTATGTATGGTTTTACCGGGGTGCCTGGCAGGAGTGGGAGGCACATGAAATTGATATGGCTGTTCCGCTTAGTCCGGGTGAAGTGATGAGGAAACGTCGTGCGGTCTTTAAACATGAATCCCAAAAGGACCGTCCACTTTTTCCGGGTAACGATCCGAGAGAATTCTGGGTACGCGTTGATGAAAGGGCCAGGAAAACTGCTGATACATACGATCAGCTGGGACTGGCCGAATATGAAGCGATAGAAGGGTTTGTGCGAAGGAAAATATCCGACCTGGTCTGAGGTTGCTCGAATCCCGATATAAAAATGCATTTTGGATAGACAGAAAGAACAATTGCTGATAGCCAGCGTTCGCGGTGGAGATGAGGAGGCATTCGCCGAACTCTTCTCTCACTTCTATGCCTCACTATGTGCTTATGCGTATGGTGTGACCCGTTCCAGGGCTCTGGCCAAGGATGCTGTACAGGATGTCTTTCTCAAAATCTGGAAAGGAAGAGAGAACTGGTATGTGAACGGGTCGCTCAATGTATATCTGCTGCGAGCCGTCCGAAATCAGTCATTGAATATAATCAAAGAGAAAAAAGGACAGGTCAATGTTGAAGATTCCCATAACATTGAGAAGATACTGCACACCATGAAAATCAAACAAGTCGGCCCAAAAGATGTTTCCAGGCTGGTAAAACGGATCTGGGAACTGGCCGACGAGATGCCGAAAAGGAGAAAGCAGGTTTTTACACTGCATCGTTTGCACGGACTATCTTATCAGGAGATCGCTGACTTTCTGGAGATCGAACGTAAAACGGTAGAAAATCATATGGCGCTGGCCCTTCAATACTTGAGAGACCACATCAACCGGGATTTATACTGACAGGGGGTTTTTAACCCGCATTCATCAACCTGCTCTCCCTTGAAACGTCGGTCGGTCCTGGACGAAAAAAAAATTGAAAAATTTTTGGGGGTAAGCCCGAATCACAGGGTCACGTTATGTGAGTGCATGTTTAAAAACATGGTTTGAAGATTAAACAATATCTATTTATACGCATTTAGACAGCGTCGGTAAATCAAATGGCAAAGAAAATCGACTACGTACTGATTGTCAGATTTCTGGCCGGTGAAACGTCTGAAAAAGAGAACGAGACGTTGAATGAGTGGCTCAAATCCGATCCGGAAAACAGGCAGGCTTTTGAAGAGCTTCGTTACATCTGGCAGAATTCGATAAGTGCAAGGGATCATTTCAAAAGCTTCTTTGGAACAGATGGTGACTGGGAGGAACTGAAACAGCGTATTACGAAAGAGCAGTTCGATGAAAACGTCACGGTCGGCAATACGGATTCGGAGGAGTTGGGCAAGGCGTTGGAAATTGAGGAGTCAGAAGTAAATTTTAAAAAGAGTTTCGCTGAGGATTCCGTTCCTTCGCCCGGGACTGTAAGCGCTACCGAAGGAAAGATTTTCGATCCCCGAAGCAACAGGAAATTCTACTCTTTTGTAAGTATTGCCGCGGTTTTTCTGGTCGCCATTATTAGCGGTTTATCGGTCTATTATCTCTACGATAGAGGATACTTTGCTCCTGAGGAGACGGAAGATCAGTTTGTTCTTCGGGAAATCTCTACGACCAAAGGTCAGCAGATCAACCTTTACCTGTCGGACGGAACGATGGTTCACCTCAATGCCGAAAGCCGGATCGAAATGCCTCAGGAATTCCATCCCGATCGCAGAGAGATTCATCTGAAAGGGGAAGGATATTTTGAGGTAGCTGAAGATCCCGACAAGCCCTTTATCATCTATTCAGAAGGGTCGGTCGTCGAAGTGTTGGGTACCTCATTCGGTGTAAGAACCTATCCGGAAGATGAATACACACAGGTTGTCGTTCGAAACGGACGCGTATCGGTTGGGCAGACTTTAACCGAATGCGAGAACAATAACAAGGTGATATTGAATGATTTGCAAGCTGCACATATCTACCGCGAGACGGGAGATATCGAAACACAGGATGTGGACGATATCGATCTCTACCTAATCTGGACAGAAGGTTTTATGAAGTTTCGGGAAACACCGATGGATGAAGTGGCCCGGCAGCTTGAAAGACGGTACAACGTAAATGTAGAATTTGTTGACCCCGGTATCTCTGAACTCTCTTTGACTGCCGAATTGAAAAGCCGCAACATGCGCAATGTGCTCAATGTAATTGCAGTTTCGCTGGACCTGGATTTCGAAATGGATGACAGCAGCGTTTATCTGTCCAAAAAAAACAATAATGTGTAACCCGATTTGGACCGGGATTTGAAATTATTTAAAGGATCGTATAGATGCGGACTTGTCAGATAAGGAGGCATCTTTAAAAATTTAACGGCTGGTAAATGGATCTGTGCAGGTGAAATTCCGTCGTTAATCAACTTGGGGCTGTTTAATACACGGTCCCGGTTTCTAACAACAACATAACGCCCTTTTCGGGAGGTAAGTAAGATGGAAAAGTTAGCTACGAAGTTAGGCAGGGTGTCGATCATGTTTCTATGCATGACGATAGTCGCAGCCTTTGCACCATATGGGAAGTCGTCATTGGCTAACGGCCAATACTTCACGGCACATAATGTAAATACGGGATCTCAGTCCTATTATCTGCTGGATCTCTATTCCGACCAGATACCTGAGATGAATCGTGTAATTTCTCTTGAAGACAGTGAAATGACGGTTCAGCAGGCCCTGGAGCAGATCATTAAAGAAGCAAATCTTGGAATCGCTTTCGATTCCAGTCTGCCGATACTGAAACGCATTGTCGAATTTGAGAATCGCAACATTACCGTCGGAGAAGCTTTGAAGATTGCACTTCGGGACTCTGATTATGAACCTGCGATTTCAAAAACACGTGAAATACTTCTCGTCGAGAAGGAAGAGCCGGATGTTGTTATAGAATCTGATGATGATTATGCAGCATTTCAGCACGTAATAAGCGGTAGAATCGTGGATGAGGAAACCGGTGATCCTCTTCCGGGTGTAAATATTGTTGTACAGGGAACGACCATTGGAACTACAACCGATGCGGAAGGGCGATATACACTTGAAGTTCCTGATGAGAACGTCACAATTGTTATCACATTTATCGGTTATCTCACCCAGGAGATTGATGTTGACGGCCGGGATGAGATCAATGTTGAACTGTTATCGGATATTGCTCTTCTGGATGATGTGGTCGTAGTCGGATACGGTGTTCAGCAGCGAACAGAAGTCACCGGATCGGTTGTCTCCATTCGATCTAGAGATATCGAGAATTCGCCTGTATCAAGTTTTGAGAGTGCTCTGCAGGGGCGGCTCGCAGGTGTTAATGTAGCTGAACCTTCCGGAGAACCCGGGGCTGCTACCCAAATTCATATCCGGGGTATGGGATCCATTTCGGCCGGCAGCCAGCCGTTGTTCGTAATTGACGGAGTGCCTATTTCCCAGGACCTGGATCAGCAGGATGTAATTGACGGTAATAACCAGGCACAGTCGCGTGCCAATCCACTGGCCATGCTAAACCCGAATGATATTGAGTCGATCGAGGTACTGAAAGATGCATCCGCATCGGCGATCTACGGGTCGCGTGGCTCAAATGGTGTGATCCTGGTTACCACCAAACAGGGTGATTTTAATCGGCCGCCGGAGATCAATATTCGCACTTATGCCGGTATACAATCGGTTTTTAACCAGCCGGACCTGATGAATGCAGAACAGTTGATTCAGTTCACCAAAGAAGCGAGAAACGATGCTTATATGTGGCAGCTGGATCCGCTGAATCCGGACAGCCCGAATTACAACCCGAATTTTGACCCGAATACCAATGCCGGGCGAGAGGAAACCGGTGCCGGTGGTAATCATATGATTCCCGAACTGTATATCAATTGGGACGGTACCGATACCGACTGGATGGATCTGATTCTCGAAACCGCCACATTGCAAAACTATGAAATGTCGGTTCGAGGCGGATCCGAAAGCATGACCTACTCTCTTAGTGGTGGGTTTATGGATCAGTCCGGTATTATCGACGGTTCCGGCTTTAATAGATATTCACTTAAAACAAATTTACACGGTCAGCTTACCGATCGATTTACACTCGGTTTCCAAATGAATGCATCACTCAGTGAGCATGATCGTAAAGCGGCTCACGGCCCCTATTTCTGGCGCCCGCCGGGGCTTATCTATTCGGCAATGACTCAATCACCTGTAGTTGATCCGTTTAACCCGGATGGTACCTACAGGCAATTGGAGGACAGCCACAATCAGCTCGGCAACGGCATGACGACTACACAGCATCCGCTTGCTGCACGGGATTTCATTGATGACGAGCTGCAGAACAGCCGTGTATTCGGTAACCTCTCCGGTACATTTATGATGAGGGAGAACCTGGAGGTTAAATCGATGATGGGTTATGATATCAATCATTACCAGCGCCACTTCTATCAAGGTAACGGACTCTATTTCCGAGGTGGTGATCCGACACCGAGAGCACAATCTTCTGCTTCTCAAAGCTTTAACTGGCTCTGGGAAAATACGGCTACCTACAGCACAAACTTTGGAGATGATCACAGAATTACTGCACTGGCCGGTTTCACGATGCAGAGAGAACGCAACGAACGTAACCGTGTCGTCTCACAGAATCATCCCGACGATCAGGTTACTACAATTGGCGGTGGTGAAGTGATTCCGGGATCCAGTATCCAGTTGATCGAGGAGTGGTCGATCGTTTCGACTCTTGCCAGAATCAACTACACAATGCTCGACCGGTATATGCTGACCGCTACGATCCGGACCGACCGTTCATCGCGATTCGGCCGTGACAATCAGACCGGCGTGTTTCCTTCAGCATCGATCGGATGGCAAATGACCAACGAGCCGTTCATGGCCGACCAGGAACTGTTTAGTGAGCTCAAGCCGCGACTCAGTTATGGAGTTACAGGTAATTTCCAGATTCCGAATTACGGCTCGATCGGCCTGATCTCCCAAAACAACTATACTTTTGGCAATCAGCTGGTTCCCGGAGCAGCACCATCTACTTTGGGCAACCGGGAGTTGACCTGGGAAACCACCAAACAGTTTAATGCGGGACTCGACTTTGCACTAATGCAAGACCGAATCTTCGGTTCCTTTGATTATTACATCAGCAACACCGAAGATCTGCTGCTGAATGTCACAATCCCGTCAGCAACCGGGTTCAGAACCGCTCTCCAGAATATCGGAGAAGTACAGAATAAAGGTTTTGAGATTCAGCTTACTTCCAGAAACATGACGGGAAGTTTTCAGTGGGCGACCGACTTCAACTTCTCCACCAACAAGAATGAAGTTGTAAGACTGGGGCCAGAAGGTGATCCGATTTTATCCGGAGGCTTTGCCGGAGTTCGACACATTACCAAAATTGGCTACCCGATCGGCAGCTATTACGGGTACGTCCATGACGGCATCTACATGACTGAGCAGGAGATTGCTGATGGGCCAACTGATACTCAAGGCAATCCGTCGGTAGGTGATATTCGATGGAAAGATATCACGGGTGATGGAATGATTACACCGGATGACCGTACGGTGATTGGAGATTATCACCCAGACTTTCAGTGGGGAATCACCAACCGGTTTAACTGGAGAAACTTTGATGCGAGCATCTTTTTCCAGGGTGTTGAGGGGCGCGAAATTCTGAACCTTACAGCACGTCACCTGAAGAACGGTGAGGCAAATTTCAATAGTTATGCGATTCTGGAAAATCGCTGGCGGTCACCGGAAGAACCGGGTGACGGATATCATCCGAAAGCCAGCCGGGCTTCAGAAGCAAATAACAACCGCCCATCCTCGTATCAGGTCGAAGACGGCTCCTATATAAAGCTTAAAAATATCACATTGGGGTATAACTTCTCTCCGACTGCTCTGGGTGATTTTGCAAGCCGAATTCGAGTCTACATGTCGGTTACCAACGTAGCGATTTGGACCGATTACATCGGACTGAATCCTGAAGTCACGACTCAGGGAGGAAATCCGCTGACGCCAGGACAGGATTATGGATCCTATCCATTGTCTCGCGCCTTCCAGATCGGTATAGACATGACCTTTTAATCATATTAAAGAAATGACTCCGGTGAATATCATGAAACGTCGAATACTTCTACTAGCACTGCCGATACTGTTTTTTGCAGTATCGTGTGAGGACTTTACAAATCTGGCACCTATTTCTGAAAGGAACGTAGAGAACTTCTACCAGACCGATACAGATTTCCAGGTAGCCATCAACGGAGCCTATCAGGCTCTTGCAGACAGAGGTGCATATGGCAGATCGTATGTATTACTGACAGAAATGCGCTCTGATAACACAAACCATGGCGGTGGTGATACAGGCCTTGCCGAGGAGTTTTTCCGCCTGAACACCTTTACCGAATTGCCAACGACCGAAACACTGGAAGAAGCCTGGTCGGGTGGTTATGACGGTATAGCCCGAACCAACACGATACTGAGCCGTCTGGAAAACGTAACATTAAACAATCCGGACCTGCAGACTCGTATCGAAGGGGAGGCACTCTTTATCCGTTCGCTGTTCTATTACAACCTGGCAATCATCTTCGGGAATATTCCGCTTCAGCTGGAAGAAGTTACATCTCCCGAAATTGAGATCAACCAGGTATCTGCAGATGTTATATATGAACAGATCGCCAGTGATTTGGAACGAGCTCAAGATCTGCTGGATCCGGCTTATACCGAGTCGGAAAATATTGGACGGGTTACAAGCGGTGCTGCCAATACTCTGCTTGGGCTGGTGCACCTGACGCTCGGCAATAATGCTCAGGCGGAAACGGCTCTGAGAAGGGTTGTGAACTCAGGCCAGTATGATCTGATGCCCAACTATTCAGACCTCTGGGGCCCGAATGTTGCCAATACTATTGAGTCGGTATTCGAAATCCAGTACAGTGCAGGTGGAACCGGTACGGGGAGTTCGTTTACCGAGTTTTACACTCCATTCGGACTGGCATCCGGTGTAGGTGGCGGTAATGCACCTCAGAACATTCCGGCCGAATTTATCGATATCTTTGATGATGAAAATGATGACCGGCTTTGGGGCGGTACACTCGATACGACGGACACAGGTGGTCTCTATTCGAAAAAATTCGAAAGTCAACCGAGTGCTCAGTTTGATGCAGACAATAACTTTCCCGTATTCAGATATGCCGATGTTCTGCTGATGCTGGCCGAAGCGATTGGTGAAAGCCCTGAAGCTTACAATCTGATCAATGAAGTGCGTGAACGGGCGAATGCCGCACCGATCGGGCCTGCTACTCCGGGTACGTTTGAAGAGAAACTGTTTCATGAGCGTCAGATTGAGTTTGCCCATGAAAACAAACGCTGGGCAGATCTGAAGCGATGGGGCGAGCAGGTAACCCGACAGGTGATGGCCGATTTCCACGGAATCGCTCCGTCGGACGTCAGATTGCTGCACCTGATACCACAACGTGAGATTGATGTGGCACCCGATCGCATGACGCAAAATCCGTTGTAATCGGGATATTTGCAGGATGTAACAGCTAACAGCATAACTTCGTTTTACTGATCAATGTTCAAATAGATTTCGGACCTCTGATATATACTCTTTCTGATGAAGGGTTGGTCAGAGGGCCGATCTCAAGACCATAGGGTTAATAATGAAACTCCAAAAATGGATTCAATCCGCAATATGTGTGATTGCGTTGATGGTATTTGCACCATTCTCGCTGCAAGCTTTTGTGATGCCAATCGATGATGAGTCAGAAAGCTCCGATGATGAGAGCCTGAACATCGTCGTTATTTTTGCTCATCCGGATGATGGAGATGTGAAAATGGGGGCCACAGCTGCTATGATGGCCGAAGCAGGACACCGGGTCAAGTTCGTTTCGATCACCAATGGCAGCGCCGGCCACCATGAATTGGGAGGCGGTAATCTCGGTTCAATCCGGCGGGCAGAAGCTGAAGAGGCAGCCCGGAGAATGGGAATCGACAAGTATGTGGTGATGGATAACAACGACGGAGAATTGGAGCCGGATCTGCATATCCGAATGGATGTGATCCGTGAGATCCGTAACTGGGATGCTGACGTGGTTTTTGGACTACGTCCCTGGGATTACCACCCGGATCACCGTTATGCAGGAGTACTGGTTCAGGATGCAGCTTATATGGTAGGAGTACCCAATATTGCATCCGACACACCGCCACTCGAGCAAAATCCGGTCTTTTTCTATTTGTCGGATCGTTTTGAAAAACCCTATCCCTTTGAACATGATGTGGTGGTCGGGATCGACAGCCATATCGAGGTTAAAGTGGACGCAATGGACGCACATGTATCGCAGATGTATGAGTGGCTGCCGTGGATTGGTGGGTATCTGGACCAGGTACCAGACTCCCCGGAAGAGCGTCGAGAATGGCTCGGTGACCGCCGGAGAGGCGGAGTATCGGGAGACCAGCTCGAGGGCCTGATCAAATGGTATGGTGAAGAGAAAGCAAGAAGCTTTCAATTTGCAGAGTCGTTCGAAATCTGTGAATACGGTCGAACTCCGAGCCGAGAAGATATTCTGCGGATCTTCCCGATGCTTCCTAGAGATTAATAAGAGCTTAACCTGACCGGTTAAGATGACGTAGCCTGGGATAAAAGCTCCAAACGTAGTTTGTTTGGAGCTTTTTTTTATCTCACTTCAATACAGGTTGATTGCAGAAATTATTTATAACAGTAACTCAATTAAGTTTATCGGATCAAAACTCATGAAACGAATAACCGGCTTACTCTTACTCCTTGCCTCACTGATTCTCTATTCATGTGCCCCACCTGCAGGAACCGATCAGGTGATGATTACAGTAAAAGATGCAGATCCGGGTGCACCGGTCAAATTGGGCCTCCCCTTTCCAAAAGGTGAACTTCAATCCCCGGATCATGTAAGAGTATTGAATCAGACAGGGGAAGAGCTACCATCCCAAATTACCGAAGTTACCTCCTGGCTCCCGGCCGATGAGAGTGTTAAATGGGCCTGGATATTCTTTTTTGCAGATGAGTCGGAAAATTATACAGTAGAATATGGCAATCAGGTACGGCAGACAGTGCACACCGATTCTCCCATCGAATTCAGAAATAATCAGCGGGTCAACGGTTTTGCCGAAATCGATACCGGCCCGCTAAGGTTCCGCATCAGCAAGGGAGGTTCCGGATTTTTTGACCGGGTGGAGTACAACAGTACGGCCGACGGCTTTGAAGAAGAGCATCTTATTGCAGAGGGGATTCAGGAGCGGGGTACCTTTCTGGATATTATGGACGAAGCCGGGATCGACACCTCAAGGGCAGTAATTGAACAACATTTTATTGAGAAAGGGTCGGGCCCGATGCATGCGATTCTTCGGGTTGAGGGGGAATATCGATATGAACGGGAGGATCTGGAGGCGTCTCCATTTGTAACCTACATTCACGCCTTTGCCGGCAAACCGTATGTCCGGGTGTTGCACACCATCACCTATACCGGAAAGCCCGATCAGTCGGAACCTCTTGATGGGCACCAGCATCGGGACATTGCAACCCAGACCGAACTGATTATCGATGAACAGGCAAGGAGCAATGATCCGGGGATCACGCAGCCAAAGGATATGATTGCAGCCGCAGGATTTGGTATCAGATACCATATCGATGGAGAAAAGGTGTTCCGTACCGGTTTGAGGGATGGAAACTGGTGGGAGGAAGGTGTGCCGGACCTGTTTGAAACAACGGTCGCGGATGAAAGTTCCTTCTCGGTATTTCAAACCGGGCCGGACCCGAATCGAATTCCACCAGTTCCCGAGTCTGATATGGATGAACGAATCGATGGATTCTACGCCAAAGTTGAGGGTGGTGAACTGCTTCGGGAAGCGGAGCGTGCCGAAGGCTGGATCGATCTTTCAGATGAACACCGGGGGGTCTCTATCGGAATACGTAATATGATGGAGGAATACCCAAATGAGCTTACCGTCAATATGGAGAACGGCCAGATGCATGCCTACAGCTGGTCGCCGAATGAAGTGCCAAAAAGTTTTGAACGTTCATCGAGCAGTCCTGATGGCGGAATGGTTGGCAATTTTGCACAGGGAATTACCAAAACCACGGAACTGGTACTCAACTTTCACAACGGAAGCGAAGATATCGAACAGGTTCGCAATGCTGTAAACTACGTTCTGGATCCGCCGGTTGCTCATGCGGGTGCCGATTGGTACAGGAATTCCGGAGTCTATGGTGACTTTGCTCCGGCTGATAACAGTTTGCCGATTCTCGAGCGAAGTCTGCAATACAAGTACAACTATATGCAGTTCAATCAGAATTGGGAACCCTGGTATGGAATGTTCGACTATGGTGATTTTAAAAACTATCTGCGGAGTGAGAACTGGGTACAGTGGGCCAATAATGAACCGGCTATGGATTTTCAGTGGTGGCTTAACTTTATCCGTACCGGAGACCGCGAGACCTACCTGACCGCCGAAGCGATGAGCCGCCATACGATGGATGTTGATAATGTTCACTGGCCGACAGGCCCGGCATATCGCGGAGACACCAATCCGTCGATGGATTGGTGGAACACGCTGGAAGAGCCGGATGGGACTCCCTATCTGGGTATGGGGCATCGCCACTCGGGCCAGCAGGCAGTTTCGATGTTGTCGGCTCACGTATGGGTTCAGGGTTGGCTCAGCTACTATTATCTGACTGGTTACCATCGAGGCCTTGATGTGGCCCGTATGACAGGTGATTATTATGTACGTCGAATTTTTGATGAACATGGCCTGACCGGGCGGCGTCTCTATCTCTCTGTCTGGAGCCTGTCCGAACTCTATGATGCGACCAAAGATCCGGCTTATAAAGCAGAGCTTAAAGATCGGGTGCAGAGGCTGATCAATCTGCAGAATGAACAGGGTGGACGTGCTGTGATTGACCGCTACGGATATTCGCAAAACTACGTTTCTCACGGGTTGAGTAAATACCTGCAGCTCTTTGATGATCCGAAAGTGGAACGTGCACTTGTGGACAATGCCCGAAGTTTACTGAATGTTGCACCGATCGACCACCAGATGGAGTCCTACCTGTCAAGTATTCACGCGCTGATAACCGGTTACGACCTGACAGGACATGATCAATACCTGATTGAGGCCTGTAATCGTGCGGTCTATCTGCAAACCGAAGAGATGGATCAGCCATTTGGCAGTTATACTACACAGAGGGAACTCGCCGTCGTTATGGAGGAGGTCAGCAACCTGCCGGCACGTGGTGAAGGCCCGTCACAGTTTGGAGACTGGCTGCCGATCTGGGCATTCTCCAACGGTATGAGGGTATTCGGCTGGACACATGCTTTTGGCGTACCGTGGCTGATCGACCGGCTGGAGAGTGCGGCCGGCACGATTCCGGAACTGCAGGCCTGCATGGAGTAGGGGACGGTTCTGCTGCACTCCCGCATCAAGCTGTTTAGTAGAATGAATGTGTATACTTAATCAGCAATACCCGATCTTCGAAGCGCGGCAATTCGGGATCGGTTCTGTCGAGCTGAGTGTTGGTGTTCTCGTTGAAAACGATCCAGAAATCGTTGCCCTCCCGGATGTTGAACCGGAATCGAAGGTTGTTGCTAAACTGCCGGGTGAGCGTATTGTACTGTGTTAACAC
>SLKI01000102.1 GCA_007134695.1 Balneolaceae bacterium | reverse complement strand
TCCAGCTGCTTGAAAAACTGCAAGGCGGAACGCTCTTTTTAGATGGTTTTGAGATGCTGCCAGTACAACTTCAGCAACAGATTCTGGCTATGGCAAATTCTCAAGAGCCTGACTCATCATACGGGGCGCGGTTTCAAAGAGAACATTTCCGGTTAATAGCATCTGTACAGGGGCATTTTTTTATGGGAGAAACGACTGTACTGAATATAGATACATCCCCTGAATCAGATCCGCATATCATTTTCATCCCGCCTTTACGAAACCGACGTGAAGATATACCGCCCCTAATTCACCATTTCATTCATTCACTACATGAGAACCATATAGAATCGGAAGTGGAAGATATCACGCCCTTTGCCCTCTACATTTGTCTGCAATACCATTGGCCGGGCAATATCCGCCAGCTTAAAAATGCCATTCGGCTGGCAATGCTGCTATCAGATAACACCCAGCTAAAAGCTGAACATTTACCCCGATCCATCAGACATGGGATACCCCAGGGGGACCATTTAAGGGAGATCCATCAGAGCAGAAGTTTTCAGCAGGCAGAAAAAAATCTCTTCCGCAACCTGATAGTTCAAACAGATTCGACTAAAAAAGTCGCAGAAATACTAAAAATGAATTACAACAAATTCGAAGAAAAAGTAGATCAATATCACCTGTCTGAGCTCAGTAACGGCAAGTCTACCTTTATCAAACAATGAACCTGATCATCCTTTACATTGCTGCCCTGATCATGCCGCTGCTGTTAAGCCTGATCCTGACGCCCCGGATCTATCCGTTGGCATTCAAAGTGGGTGCGATCGACCGGCCGGATAAACGGAAAGTGCACAAAAAAACTACGCCCAGGCTCGGAGGGGTGGCAATCGCTATCAGTTTTGCCGTATCTGCAGGCTTCCTAACCTGGCTGGCGGACGATCTTTTTGCCGGATTTCCCGATCTTTTTTTTCAGAGTGTTGAGGGGTCATTAATCTTTTTCATCATATTGGCTCCCGCTTTTCTCATCCTCCTGCTAGGAATCTTTGACGATATCCTTGGATTAAGTCCGGGTTTCAAATTTTCAATACAGATCCTTTTAGCAGCTCTGGCTTGCCTTGCGGGTTTTAAAATCACCGTACTTGGGAATCCGTTTGGAGATGGAGTCGTAGAACTGGGAATGGCGGCTTATCCAATCTCCATTTTATGGATTGTTGGAGTTACCAATGCATTCAATCTGATTGACGGACTGGACGGGCTTGCTTCGGGAACCGCAGTAATTGCTCTGAGTGCCATCGGAATCATTGCGTGGCATCATGGCCAGCCAGACATTTTATTTATCTGTTTCATGCTGGGTGGGGCGACACTCGGATTTTTATGGTATAACTTCCGTCCGGCAAAAATTTTTTTAGGAGATTCCGGCAGCCTGTTTCTCGGATTCCTTCTGGCACTGCTTTCGATCCAGAGTTACACGAAAATTTCTACCTCTTTTGCAGTTTTCATCCCGATCTTTATTCTCGGCCTGCCGATTCTGGATACGCTTCTTTCCATGGCTCGTCGTTTACTCTCCCAGCTTCTCCCCGAAGTGTATAACGGACGAGAAAAAATCTCCATCAAACAGTTTCTGCGGGCAGTTGTACAGCCAGATAAATCTCATGTGCATCATCAGCTGGTAGATCAGGGTATTTCTCATAAAAATACGGTTCTGTTGCTCTATACTGTATCTGGCCTGTTTGGGGCCGGAGCAGTTGTGCTTGCGCTGACCAACCGCTACGAGACGAACCTGCTGGTGTTTATTCTGATGGGGTTGCTCCTTCTGCTCGGTATCCAGAAACTGAGATACAAAGAGATCTCTCTGCTCCATAACGGAATTTTTTTAAGGCTCTATGATAAATGGATCCTTCACAAAAATTACCTGCCGAGAGTACTGGATCTCTCCTTTGTTGTCATTTCTCTTTTTATCACCACCTTGATTATGCAGGGAAGCCTTTATTCAGATTCTCCGGCCTCTGCGCAGGCTGGGCCTGATGTTGTGTCGTTTCTGATAGTTGCCCTGTTGCAGTGGGGCATACTTCTCTATATGGGGATCTACAGGGAATCGATCCGGCAAATTGGAATTGCTGATGTCTACCGAATCATCAAGGCGATAGCATCTGCTGTTGCAGGAGCTGCACTGTTTGTGTTGCTGATTCCGATCTCACTTCCGGGCTCGCTTTTACTGTTTCTGATCCTCAACTTCTACATTCTGCTGACCTTGGTGCTGGGAGTCCGAATCCTGTTTCTGCTGCTTCAGCATCTGTTCCGGCGATCTCGAAACAACAATCAAATGGTTCTGATATACGGTGCCGACGAGAAAGGAGTTCTGCTCCTTCACAAACTTCTTGCCGATGAAGTTCCAGCCCGGGTACCTCTTGGCTTTCTGGATGAAGACCCTCTTCTGGAAGGTACATATATCAACGGCTATCAAGTCTTCGGCGGGCACTGGAAACTGGAACAATTGATCAGAAAAAAAGGTGTAAAACAGTTGTTTATCTCGAACCCGATTCAAAACCCCAGAATACGGGACAGAATTTTGAAGATGTCGCGAGAGTATGGTCTCGATATAAAAAAATTCAAACCTGTCCTGGAAGATTATAGTGACCTTGATTCAGGCACCTCAAACCCATTCAAGGAGAGTATTCCTCATGCATAATGGCACGATACTGATCAGTTTTATTATTCTGATGGTTGCGTCATGCGGTGTTTTCAGTTCCGACGAACCTTCCTGCAATCCGGAGTCCCCAGCATTCAAACCCGACTCAGATATCTGGGTTGGAGCCTATATGGGAGCCTGGAATCACTATGCGCCCCCTGGCGGCAATTGGGGACATCTGCCAACCGAGGAGATCGATTGGGAAGCGTTCACTCATATGTTCTACTTTAGTCTCTTAGTCAACAGGGACGGCACTCTCTCTCCGATCGCTGATTATCACAACTTCAGTCCAGATCGTATCAGCTCCATTACAGTTGCCGCACACAACCATCAAACTCCGGTACTGTTCACCGTTGGCGGCTGGGGAAATTATGAAGGTTTCAGCAGTGCCATTCGTCCAGAAAACCGTCAGAACTTTATCAAAAATCTGATCTCCACACTGAAAACCTGGGGATTTGACGGTATCGATCTCGATATGGAACCGATTGAAAAAGCAGATGTCGAGAACTACACCATTTTTGTTACCGAATTACGCCGGGAACTCAACAAATTAACTACACCGCTGGGCTATCGGCCCATGTTGACCGCAGCCGCAGAATGGCAGCCGGAGATGTTTGCTGAAATCGCAGACAGGTTCGACCAGATCAATCTGATGACCTATGATTTCAGCGGTCCCTGGGAGGGTTGGGTTTCATGGCATAATGCACCGGTATACAACGGCGGGTACTATTTTGAAAAAAACAACCGGCCGCTTCCATCTGCTGATAGGATGGTCTCAACATTTATGGAGGCCGGAGTTCCAGCGGAGAAACTGGGGATCGGAATTGTTTTTTATGGATATCTATGGCGCGGATATGTTACCGAACCGCTGCAAAACTGGCCAGTTCCACCCGACGTCACCCCCAACATCCCATATCACGAAATCAAGAGAAAATTCTATCGCAAGAACCTATATCGATGGGATGAAAAAGCAGAAGCAGCCTACCTGAGCATACCCGGAGACCGTCCCGAACACCATAAATTTATCTCGTACGATAACGAAGCATCGATACGATCCAAAATTCGCTATGTGCAGGAGGAAAATCTGGGTGGAGTATTCATCTGGGAGCTTGGCGGAGGTCACTTCTCTGACCGGCCGGAGGGAGAAAAAGATCCGTTGCTGCAATCGGTCAAGAGAGAAGCCTTGAACTATCGTTGATCAAATATTTGGGCTTTACAAAAACTTCGGAGCTATGCACAATTCTACTCATCCCGCCATACCATCTCTCTTCAAATCCATATCAGTTCTCCTGCTTCTGGCCTCACCTGTTGCCCTGATCCAGGCCCAGGAAAGTGAAGAGGAGATGTGGGTCGGGGCATATCTTGCTTCATGGGAGCATTTTGTAATGCCAACTGGTAACTGGGGAACACTTCCTACCAACGATATCGACTGGGACGCGTTTACTCATCTCTATTATTTTGCACTGAATGTACGTGGCGACGGTGTTGTAAGTGAAATTCGTCCCTGGCACAATATGAGCCCGGACAGGGTTCAAGCGATTGTATCTGCTGCCCACCAAAATCGAACACCCGTACTTGTTTCAGTAGGAGGGTGGGGGAATTACGACGGCTTTTCCAGTGCAATTACCCCCTCTATCCGAAGAATCTTTATTCGAAACCTGATTCAGGTATTGCGTCGCTGGGGATTTGACGGAATCGATCTTGATATGGAACCAATCCGGGATTCGGATGTCGACAACTATAAAGCGTTCGTTCGTGAACTCTACGACGAACTCCAGCAATTCAGAACCCCCATGAGTCCGAGGCCGCTGCTTACTGCTGCTACCGCCTGGCAACCTGATCTTTTTAGCGAACTCCAGCAATATTTCGACCAGATCAACCTGATGACCTATGATCTGAGTGGTGCATGGGAGGGTTGGGTAGTCTGGCACAACTCATCGGTTTACAGTGCCGGCATGACATTTCCCGGTACCGACCGGCCGCTGCCTTCTGTCGATCGGATGGTACAGGAATTTCTGGATGCAGGAGTGGAGAAGAAAAAGATTGGTATCGGGATCGATTTTTACGGCTATGTTTGGCAAGGAGGCAGCGGTACAGACACCGGCGGTGTGACCAGGCCGGGACAGAGCTGGGAAATACCACCCTCAGTCACCGACAATGTCCCCTACTACACAATCATGGAACACTATTATCGAGAGCAATATTATCGATGGGATTCTGATGCAGGGGCAACCTATTTAAGCATCGACCGGCCCGGCTCGAGCAGAGACTTTTTTATCTCTTATGAAGATGAACGAGCCATTGAAGAAAAAATCAGGTATGCCCATAACAACGAGCTTGGTGGTGTGTTCATCTGGGAACTGGCCGGCGGTTATCTCAGAAACAAACCGAAAGGACAACGGGATCTCCTGTTGACATTTGTAAGGGAAACCGTTCAGAATCGCCATCGTCTATTTTCGACCGATAAAAGAATTCAGCCTCTACGGACCTCCGAAAACAACTGAAGACAGAGATCTGCCGGAAATATTAGAAATTCTAATGTTTGTAAAACCCTTCTCTAACCTGTTGACCGGCAATCTGTTTGATATCTTCCCCTTCTTGACAACTTATTCGAAACGGAGAAAAAAACCGTTTCCGGGAAACATTTAATCTGCAGATTTGTAGTATTGTAGTAACAATTCGTACAGAAGGACAAAGTAAATTACTACAACTTATTCGTAGTAATCACCTGCTCAAGGCTTCACTTTGTCTTACATGGACGGCTTTAAACCATGCTCTCTGCAGTAGCGGTTGATTAGATAGCAAGTCACATAGTTCTGTATTAAATCAGAAATCTAAATCAACAGGCAGTAACCATGGACAGAATACGTCTAACAGCATCTCTTCTGATCTTACCCTTGTTGCTCTTTTTGTCTCTCAGTGCTTGCGATTCTGTAACCGATTACGGTAGCAAGTCCGACCGCTCATCGGAAAGGCCGTCGGCAAGCCAGGAGTCGGGAGGGTCAGCAACTTATAAAACCTCGGACGCCGACATATGGGTCAGCGCTTATCTCGCATCATGGAATCACTATGCTCCGCCCGGCGGCAACTGGGGCAACATTCGAACCGAAGACATCGACTGGGATGCATTTACCCATCTGATGTACTTTCATGTCTACCCTCAACGTGACGGCTCTCTCTCCCCAATAGCCGATTACGAAAATATGGCACCCGACAGAATTCGGGAAATAACCACAGCAGGTGCCGAAAATAATACACCGGTTATCATATCTGTCGGAGGTTGGGGAACATACGAAGGATTCAGTTCAGCCATTGAAGACCAGAACCGATCCAGATTTGTAAACAACCTTGTCAATTTGATCACCGAGTGGGACTTTGATGGGATCGACCTGGATATGGAACCGATCGAAAACCGGGATACGGATAACTATATGGCCCTGGTTCGAGAACTCCATGAGGCACTTCAGGGAGTTGAGACACCAGTCGCAGACCGGCCGCTGCTTACCGCAGCCCTGATGGGGTCACATGCATCGATGTTTGCAGAACTTGAGTCCTATTTCGACCAAATCAACCTCATGACCTATGATTATAGCGGAGCCTGGCAGGGTTGGGTTTCCTGGCACAACTCCCCGCTTTACAGTGGTGGAGAAACGTTTCCCGGCCTGAGCCGCGAACTGCCTTCGGTACACGGAACACTTCAGGAATTTCGAAATGCGGGCATACCCGATCACAAACTGGGAGTGGGCATGACCTTTGAAGGGTATGTATGGCACGGACAGGTAGACGGGCCAAGACAGCAGTGGGATTCACCGCCACAAGTCGAAACCAACGTCCCCTACCATGTGATTATGGACGAATATTATTCGGATAATCGTTTCAATTGGGATGATTTAGCCGGAGTACCCTATCTGAGTATCTCCAGCAGCAACGCCTCCAACCGGAAATTTGTCTCCTACGAGAACGAAAGATCGGTTGCCGAGCGAGTCCGGTATGTCCGGGAAGAGGGAATCGGTGGTGTGATCATCTGGGAGATCGGGCAGGGGTTTCGTCAGAACCAGCCTCAAGGTGAGCGCGATCCACTCCTTCAGGCTGTAAAAGAAGAGCTTCATTACGGTTCCGACGGAGATACACCTCCTCCCCCGCCAACTTATAATCCTCCTGAAGTTGAGATCACTTCTCCAGAAGATGGAAGCACAATTTCGGGCGAAGTAGAAATTGTACTTGAAGTTGAAGCTGATGCAGACATCAGTGAAGTAGAACTCCAAATCAATGGAACAACGATTGAAACATTCAGTTCGTCACCATATTCATTCAATTGGAATACCGGTTCTGTTTCTGACGGCCGGCACTCAATTCAAGCGATCGTTTATGATACGAATAATGAAAGTGCAACGGATCAGGTCGATGTTTCGGTTGCAAACAATTCAGACCCCGATCCCGATCCAGACCCTGATCCGGACCCCGATCCAGATCCCGACCCGGAAACAGGTTCCCTTGTCGTATATAATGACGGGTTAGCCTCTCCATGGATCAATACTTCCTGGAACGCATCTGTCGATTTTCAGAATGGAGATCACGCATACAGTGGCAATTATTCTATCCGGATCGACCAGAACGCATGGGGAGCCCTCAGCCTCCACAAAGGTGCCTGGGACTCTCCCCAGGACTTCGGAAGTGACAAATATGAGGCAGTTCAATTTGTCATCTATTCCGATAGCAGAAACGTAAATATCACCACCGGACTGGAGAATAGAAGTGGCGACTCATTCCCGGAAATTAACTACGGAACTGTCCAGTCGGGCAGCTGGGTTACTATCACCGTTCCATTTTCCGAATTGAACCCCCGGAATCTGGAGGTTCACCGGCTCAATATTCGAGAAGTGAGTGGTTCCAGCCGTACATTTTATGTTGATGAGATCAGGCTTCTCGGATCGGACGACGGCGACTCTGGCGATGGTGATTCCGGCGACGGCGACTCTGGCGATGGCGACTCCGGCGACGGCGACTCCGGCGATGGCGACTCCGGCGACGGCGATTCTGGCGATGGCGACTCCGGCGACCGGGATGATGGCGATTCCGATGATGATTCGGATGGTACCCCCGGAGCAGAAACGGCCGTTTATATCGAGTCTCTGGAATCACCCTGGATCAACACATCCTGGAATGCATCGATCGATTTCCAGAATAGTGAACGTGTTTATACAGGGCGATACTCCATCAAAGTGACCCAAAATTCCTGGGGAGCTCTCAGTTTACACAAGGGCAGCTGGAGTTCACCTGTTGATTTTGGAAACGGCAACTATGATGAGGTGACATTTGTCCTCTATACCGGCAGACGAGGGACAAATATCAGCGTTGGCCTGGAGAACCACCAGGGTGACTCCTTCCCTGAGGTAAACTACGGCAGAGTTCCGGCAAGAAGCTGGGTAACAATTACCATACCCTTCTCCGAACTGAACCCAGAAAACCTGGAGGCGCATCGCCTCAACATCCGGGAAGTAAGCGGCTCTAGAAGAGTAGTTTACCATGTTGATGAGATAAAACTGGTCAAATAGTCCTCGTTATGTAAGGCGTGTAGTCAGCTTCGGTTCACAGACTTTTCCAGAAAAGATCTGATGTGCCAAAATGACTACTTGCCCCATTTGCAACTACCGGGCAAACCCGCCCCGACGACGTCGGAGCGGGTACCCGGTTTTTTTATGGGTCACAGAGCCGGAGGCTCTCGCCTCCTCTCACCGAATAAAGCAGTTAACTCTCGGTATTTGTAAAAGTGCTGTCCACTTCCGTGAAACAACACTTATCGTTATCTATCCTCAATATGTGCTCATCTTTACGAAGCTGTTGCGGGTCTAACAACAACTTCTGGATTGGAGGTAAGAAAGGTTCTTTAGATTGATTTCTGCATATCTGTTACCTGTTACTACTGTTGCTCACCAAATTTTGACAATTTGTTATGGAGTGTATTCCGGCTGACACCCAAAATTCTGGCCGCTTTCGAAATATTATTCTCCGTGTGTGAAAGAGTCTGATTGATAATCAATCTCTCTGCATTCTCCATGGAAGTACCGACCGGTATCTGAACAAATTTCTGATTACCATGTCCGTTTTTCCCGTTCTTAAAGTTGAGGCTGGTCATACCAGAACCACCTACTGGCCCGGGGAGATAGAACGACTTGATAATTTTTTCATCACACATGATTGCGCATCGCTCAACGACATTGCATAGTTCTCTAACGTTGCCCGGCCAGTTGTAATCCATCAGCAGCTTGATACTTTTGGCAGAAAATTCTTTGACCGGCAAACCATACTCATCGGCATACTTGTTAAGAAAAAACTCACACAACAGTGGAATGTCTCCGGGGCGCTCTCTCAAAGGAGGGATATATAACTCAATCACACTCAATCGGTAATAAAGATCGTCTCGAAAGTTGCCGCTGCTCATCATCTCGGTGATATTTCGATTGGTCGCAGATATGATCTGCACATCGGTATGCACCTCTTCGGTACCTCCCACCCTTCGGAAATTTTTCTGCTCAACCGCCCGAAGCAGTTTGACCTGTATTTGCGGACTCATCTCTCCCACTTCATCAAGAAACAGTACACCGCCGTCGGACTGCTCAAAACACCCTTTTTTCCGGTCCAGGGCTCCTGTGAATGAACCCTTTTCATGTCCAAACAGCTCGCTTTCCACTATATCTTCGGGAAGTGCTCCACAATTGAGGGCAACAAATGGCTGATTGCTTCTCGTGCTGTGATAGTGTAATAACCGGGCCAGAACTTCTTTCCCTGTGCCACTTTCACCGGCAATGAAAACCGGGGCCCGGGAGCGGGCAACCAGCCTCACTTTTTTATAGAGGTGCTTCATGGCCGGATCCTGTGTCACAAAAACAGGCTTTCCGGAAGTATTAGGTTTTCGATTACATTTAACAGACATATCTGTGTTCGACTTGTTCAAAGTTTCATCCCTCGATTTTTATGTATTCTCTACCAAATGGTGCCGTATCGCATAATTTGCAATCTCCACGTTGGTATCCAATTTTAATTTCTCCATCATTCGCTTTCGGTAGGTAAGTACCGTGCGAACACTCAGCGACAATTCATCGGCAATCTCTTTGGTTTTTTTCCCTTCGGCGATCATCATCATTACCTGGTATTCTCGGTCCGACAATTCCATGTGACGCAGATGTCCGCTCTTTTCATCCACAGCTTCTGCAAGCTTTTCAGCCACCTCCTCACTGATATACTTTTTCTTTTTGTTGACAACCATATCCACCGCTTTTTCAATCTGGTCCGGAATACTCTCCTTTGTAATATACCCGGAAGCTCCAGCCTTGAGACTTCTCACCGCAAACCGCTCGGCCGGGTGCATACTCAACATCAACACCGGAATCTGATGATACTTTTGCTGCAGATCTTTCAAAATATCCAGGCCGTTTTTACCCGGCATATTGATATCGAGAAGTATCACATCAGGCGGATGCTGCTTTTCCAGAATTTCAAATAACTCCTTTGCATCGGATGCTTCTGCCGATACCGAAACGTTCAGTTTTTTCGACGTTTCAAACACTTTTTTAACTCCCTCTCGGACCAATGGATGGTCATCTGCTA
>SLKI01000090.1 GCA_007134695.1 Balneolaceae bacterium | reverse complement strand
TCCTGATCCTGGAGGAGAAAACCCGGACCGATGAAGGTAACATCAACTATCGTCTGGAAGCGTGGGACAAGGTGATGGAGAAGTACTACGAACACGCCATCCTGGGGTATGGTGTTGGCCGCCCGGTGATGTATGTCTACGCCAATGTGTTCTACGACACGGTTGACCTGGATTATTTTGATGTACGGGATCTGGGGGGCAACGTCCAGCCGCACAACTCCTACCTGAATGTATTGACTCGCTTTGGAATCATCATCTTTCCCTTTTTCCTCTACGCGCTCTGGAAACCGGTGGAGCGGCTCATCATCATGGCAAAAACCAACAAATCCAATGGAGAGCAGTTCCTGCGCCTTCTGCTGATTGCCGGATTCCTGGCCGTCATCTATGTATTCGCCTTCTTCAACGTCGTACTTGAATCGCCGCATCACGCTTTCCCCTTCTGGCTGGTAATAGCGATGGCGCTGGCTTTCGGACGCAGAAGAAACAGCCCGCCAAAAAAGATCGTCGTCGAAAAGGTGAACGGCAACTCAGGGGATAAAGGCGGTTCTGCTGATGGAGATCGGGATCGAGGCGGGGAGCAATGATGAAAATCCTTCAGCTTCACAACCGGTATTTGCAGCGGGGTGGTGAGGATGTGGTTGCCGATCAGGAGGCGGAGCTGTTAGCCGATCGAGGCCACCAGGTGGTTCAATGGATCCGGGACAACCGCGATGAGCTGGCCGGGCCCAAAGGGCTGGCCAGGAGGCTGATGCTGCCCTTTACCACACACTACAGCCGGAAATCAAAAAGAGAAGCTGAACGTTTGCTGAGGGGAGAGAAGCAGTCCAATGGCAATTCGATCCAGAACCTGAAGGTTTTCGGCAGCAACGGTTTCGATAGTGGAGCCGGGCCGTACGACCTGATGCATCTCCATAACTTTTTTCCGCTTTTTACACCGTCGGTGTTTGATGCGGCCCTGCAGGCCGGTGTACCGTCGGTGATGACGTTGCACAACTACCGGCTGATCCATCCGGGAGCAACGCTGTTTCACGACGGAGAGATCGATGAACGAAGCGTAAACGGCAGCGCCTGGAGATGCGTAACCGACGGCGTGTATCGTGGCTCGATGCTGCAGACCGCTGTTGTGGCCCGGATGATCGAGTATCACCGCCGAAAAGGGACCTGGAATCGGGTGCCGACACGATTTATCGCACTCACGGAATTTGCAAAACATAAACTGGTTGAAGGAGGCTTGCCGGAAGAGAAGATTGTGGTGAAACCCAACTATGTGGAGGATCCGGGCAGGGAGTGGGCCGAGCGGCGAATGGATAAGCTGAAAGGTGAGAGCTCAAAGCTGAAAGGGGGAAGCCCACAGTCCAAAGCTGAAAGCTCAAAGCTGAAAGGTGAAAGTGGGCCCGAATCGCAGAAACCCTACTTCCTTTTTGTAGGAAGGGTCAGCCGGGAAAAAGGGGTGGAAGATCTGGTAGAGACATGGTTGCGGGGCGGATTACAGATGGAATTACGTGTTGCGGGGGACGGCCCGGAGAGAAAGCGTCTGAAACAAAAAGCGGAGAAAAACCCTCAGATCCGGTGGCTGGGACGGCTTGGCCGCGAGCAGGTTCTGGAGGAGATGGCCGGAGCGGCGGCGCTGCTTTTTCCATCACGCTGGTATGAAGGCTTCCCGATGACTTTGCTCGAAGCGTTTTCGGTGGGGTGCCCGGCTGTGGTTACGGATATCGGCAGCCAGGCGGAGATTGTGCGGGACGGGGAGACGGGGTTGCAAGTGGCGGTGGGGGAGTACGGGGAGATGGAGGAGGTGGTCCAGCGGCTGGCTGGGGATCCAGAACTCAACCTCAAGCTATCCAGAAGAGCCAGAAAAGAGTATGAAGAGAGATTCACACCGGAGAGAAACTACGAGAGGCTGATGGAGATCTATGAAGAGATCTTGTCCTGACTACTCAATCTGTAGTTTCAGTTAATGAAGCTTGGTGAAAAACTGTGGCATTTGTTAATGAAGCTTGGTGCAAAAGTGTTGTTTGGATTAGTGAAAAATGACACAAAATTGTAATCTGCGTTAGTGAAAATCGAGCAAAATCTTGTTATATCGGGGTAATTTTAATCAAACTGTTGTCTGTATTAGTGAAATACAGCACAAAAGTGTTGTATGAGTTAGTGAATTCACACCGCTGCCTTTCGCTTCTCTTTGACCTGCTCTTCGATCCACTTGTAGGTCTCTTCCACTCCATTTCGAAGCGGTTTTGATGGGGCCCATCCAAGTTTTTCACGAATCAGGGCGTTATCGGAATTACGGCCGGCCACACCGCGCGGCCCTTCTACATTTTTGATCGACAGCTTCTTGCCCGATACATCGATCACCATCTTTGTAAAATCCTGGATCGAGATCATCTCTTCCGATCCGATATTGACCGGGCCAATAAAATCGGACTTCATAAATCGACGCATCCCCTCGATACACTCATCGATGATCAAAAAGGAACGGGTCTGCGTACCGTCGCCCCAAACTTCCACCTCACCGCCATCCTCGGCAATAGCCACTTTACGGCAGATCGCCGCCGGCGCCTTCTCGCGGCCGCCGTCCCAGGTGCCAAACGGGCCGAAAATGTTGTGGAATCGGGCGATGCGGACATCAATTCCGTGATTTCGCATATAGCTCAGATAGAGGCGTTCGCTGAACAGTTTTTCCCAGCCATATTCACTGTCCGGCATGGCTGGATAGGCGCTCTCTTCGGAGCATTTTGGGTTTTGCGGGTCCTGCTGATTGTACTCCGGGTAGATGCAGGCCGAGGAGGAGTAGAAGATTTTTGGTACGCCCACTTTTTTAGCCTCCTCAAGAACATTAAGGTTGCACAAGGCGCTGTTGTGCATGATGTCGGCGTCGTTATCGCCAATAAAGATAAAACCGGCACCGCCCATATCCGCAGCAAGCTGGTAAACCTCGTCCAGATCCTCGGTCACTACCGAACGGGCCACCTCCGGATCTCTTAAATCGCCGATAATGAACTCATCGGCAGAGGTCTCGCCAAAAAATTCATGTTCTTTCAGGTCGATGCCTCTCACATAATATCCTTCCTCTTTCAGCCGGTTGATCAGATGGCCGCCGATAAACCCGCCGGCGCCGCAAACAAGTGCTTTTTTGGAACTCATAGTAAAGTCTTGAAAAGGTTAGAATAGAGATTGTTCCCTATAGTTGCGAAAAGATAGGGATTTTGGATGCTGGTAAAAAGCAACCAAACCATAATTGCCTGGTTGAGATGTTTTTTGTACCCTCCATGGGTTTTTACCGGAACAGGTGGGGTTTTTTCTACTTGTTTTTATAAAAATATCATCTACAGAAACAATTTTGGGCAAGCATAAAAAAGTACTTCAAATTAGCAGAAGGCTGTTTTTAACTTGTAGTATTGGTTTTAAAAATCGGATTAAATATGGTGCCGGGGCACCCCGTTATGCAGAACTGATTTGGGTCACCCCATCAGAAATCACTAAATCTTTTAAAGCCAGTTACATTGAAAAAGCCTTTGGTGAACACAAGCTTGTTAGTGGCAGTGTTATCGGTGGTGATTGGGATTTGGGAGGGAGAGAATTTGATAAACGGCAATTTTATTTGGAATGTAAAAAACACTGGATAGATGGTGTCCCTTGGGTCGAGACAAACAGGTATGATAAAATGGTCTCACAAATCGGGAGAAATGGGATAGTTGATGGTTGCTCAACATATGAAGATGTAGTAGCTCGATATGAAAGATTGGATCGTTTATTTGCCAAAGCCAAGAAAGAAAGGAACTTTATGACCCAGGCAGAACTAAATCGATCCCGGCGCTTTTTTGCACCTGCATATGATGAAATCGAGGTCTTTATCGACCGGAATGGGAAACCGATCCACGGCCGAGGGGGTAATCATCGAGTAGCGATTGCTAAAATATTAAAACTGGAAAAAATTCCAGCCAAGTTGGGAGCGATTCATCCTGATGGATTAAAATATTACAAATACTTTAAAATCAATCCGAATCGGGATTCTTTACAAGCAGATCTCCGGCCGCATACCATATAAATTTCGGTACCACCTCTCCGTAGCGTCTCCAGAGGCGCCCCGGCTCGCTCATCAGCCGGTAAAACCACTCCAGTCCGGCACGCTGCATCCACCGCGGGGCTTGCGAGAGCCGGCCGGTATGAAAATCGAACGCCGCACCCACGGCCACCAGGTAGTGAACATCCGTATGCTGGGCCAGCCGCCAGGCAAACTCCTCCTGCTTGGGGGCGCCGAGCCCAATCCAGACGATATCGGCGCGGACCTGGCCGATCCGGCGGGCGATCTCTTCGTAATCGAACTCCGCGGCTGGCAGAAACGGAGGCGTATAGGTTCCGCATATCTGATCGTTTCCAAACTTCTTCCGGCAGGCTTCGGCCAGCTTGCCGGCTACACCATCGGCTCCGCCGCACAGAAAATGGCGAACGGGAAGGTCGGCCGAAGCGCGCATCACCTCGGCGAAGAAATCGGGCCCGTAGCAGCGCTCCATCTGTTTGGCCCCTTTCAACCGCCCGACCCAGACTCCCGGCACACCATCCGGCAGGTTGATGTGGTAGGAGCGGAGTATTTCGGCAAAATCGGAATCTTTCCTGGCGTGGACAATTCCGTGGGCACCGGTGGCGCTGATGCAGCGGTTCTTGCGGGAGGAGGAATCATCGGCAGATTTCATCTCATCAGGGGTTGCCGGCCCCGCCCCGGCAGATACCTTGACAACCTCTTCGACCGCCTGATTCATCGGCTTGCAGTAAAGCGGAATACCGGCAACGTTGATGTGATGGGTCACTTTTCTAACCGATTGGTCAATGTTCTTACCATGGTTTCAAATCCGGTTTGTCACTGTTCTTACCATGGTTCTAAAATGATAAGGCCTAAAATAACCTCTTTCGGGAGAGAACCATAGGCCCGGAAAATAAGAAACCCCGGAAAATTTGTATCCGCAGTGAATACGGAGCCAAGTTCCGGGGTATAAACAGTAAGTAGATCTTGCCGAAAAGGGACAGAACAATTACCGAAAGTCCACGTAGACCGGTTTATTCAGCTTTTGTGCCGTGTTTGCCGCTTCCTGGAACACTTCCTGTACATACTCATCCGAGCCGGTTTTGTCCATCTCGATCACAGCATCTTCATCCGGATTGGCTTGAGCGCTTGCCGCGGCACAGGTCACGGTGATTGTCATCGGCGAGAAGATTCCGCCCGTCAGAAATGTGACAAACTGATTGGCAAAACTCAGCTGAGTCTCCACTCTGGCCACTCCATGTGTACAGTGATTCTGGGCCTGGACGATATCAGGCCCGATCAGCCCACCCAGCCATCCGACCGCCCAGGACTCCTGGTACACATCGGTTGATGGATCCTCACCTGTGGTTATCTGTGCATGATAGCACCCGGTTACCAGTAATGGGATACAGATCAGCAGTGCGATAATGTTTAACTTTCTCATAGATTGACTCCTTTGATTTGAATTGATATTAACAGGCTTGAGTGGTTCCTGATCGATCAAATGAACAGGGTAACCACCCCGACGTGCTGTTAGTTAACCTGTGTTCTGTGATTGCCTATCGTTGCAGAATAATCTACTGATGGAGAAGTAGAATGTAAAACATTACATTTCACCATCAACATTCCGCTTTATCAAGCTGCACTTATTAGTATCACTTAAATCTTAATATCATTTTTATTCAAACCGCATAACTCTGGAAAAAGAGACCATCATATCGTACATACGCTCCCATCTGGAGCAGCAGCAAGAGGTCGTGTTTGCGTACCTGTACGGCTCGTTCCATCAAAAAGAGCGGTACAGGGATATTGATGTGGGCATCTATATGGATCCTGAGCCGGACCTGCTAAAAGTCGGCGAGATGACCTCAGAGCTGAATAAAAAAACCAGACAGGAGATAGACCTGGTGATGATGAACCGGCTGCCGGCCCGGAATCCGGAACTGGCGTTTCAAATCGTCAGCCGCGGAAAACTGCTATTTACCAGGGATGAGCAAGCACACAATTTATACAAAGAAAAGACTCTGAAAATTTACTACGACACCGCCTATTTGAGAAAACAGATCAAGCAGGCGTTCGATAAGCGAATTGAAGAGGGTAAATTCGGAGAACGCGATTATGCTTCATAAAAAGCTCCAGCATCTCGAGGCCAATGTCGCGGAACTCGAAAAATTCCGCAAACAGAATCCTCTTGAAGCTGTAAAATCAGACACCGGAAAAGAGTGGGCGCTTCGATACGGCCTGCTCGAATCCATTCAGATCGTGATCGATATTTCCTGCCATCTTGTGGTTGACAAAAACCTGGGCAATGCAGATACCTATTCCGAATGTATTGAGCTGCTGGGTGAGTTTGATTATATCGACAAAAATCTTGTCAAGATCCTGACCGGAATGGCCGGCCTGCGAAATCTATTGGTTCATGAGTATGTTGATATCGATTTGAGCCGGTTATACCAGATGCTTGACCGTTTGAGTCATTTCAGCCGGTTTGTGGAAGCTGTACGCATTAAAACCGATTGATTTTTGGCCAGTTTAACGAAACTTTTTCAGCTTAACTGCATAAAACATCATTGTAATTATATGCCGGAAACCTCGTAACTATACCTGTAACCTCTTTTATTTACGGTTGAGCAAACATTTCAATTGAATCACAAGTGCATAAAGTACAGCTGGTGAAAGACGAAAATGATTAACTTTTATTGAAGTCGATTTTATCCAGGATCGAATGAGACGATAAGCTAATTGGATATAAGTCGAAAAGTGGCTAAATTTTGCCCTTGTACAATATGCTCTCGGAGATTTATCTAACATGAACCTACAAACGGACCGAGAATCACTATTGACGGTAAGAGAAAGGCTAGCTCGGGAAGCCCGGTTACGTAATGCGGAAAAGCCGCTAAACGGGTCGAACGGGACAAACGGTACCCCAAAGTCTCATCTCCCAAAAACTGGTAATGGTTACAGCCATTCCGGAAATCCGGAATTGGATGAGACTCATCTGTCAGCCCACTCCAAAAATGGGAATGGAAAAAGTGTATCTGAAAACTCTCAAAAAAATGGTTCTGAAAATGGATTGAATGGGGCTCATACTCGTTCCCATACAAACGGGAGCTCTTCAATCGGCACCTCGATCAAGAGAAAGCACAGAAACGGACAACATAAATCAATTCGAAAAAGAAATGGCCGGGCTTTCAAAAGAATGCCGGTCGCATATCAGGAGCTGAATATCCGGGAGTATAGAGGCAAACGCGCACTTGACCTTTTTGTAGGGTTATTTGGTATGATCGTATTCCTGATTTTGACCCCCTTTGTAGCACTCGGAATAAAACTTTCATCAAAGGGACCAGTTTTCTTTACTCAAAAGAGAACTGGAAGAAATGGCAAGATTTTTACCTGCTATAAATTCCGGACGATGGTTGTAGGCGAAAAAGGTCCTGATCCGGAAACCGGAGTGCCGGATATCACTGTTCGCGGTGACAATCGAATCTTTACTTTTGGCAAATTCCTGCGATTCACCAATCTCGATGAATTGCCGCAGATTCTTAATGTATTCAAAGGGGATATGAGTCTGGTGGGCCCACGACCCTATCCGGTTGAAGAGTGTACCTACTGGAACAGCATGTTCGACGATTTCTATTATCGGTACGCGGTTAAGCCCGGAATCACCGGATTTGCCCAGGTTAAGGGATATCGAGGTGGGACGTTAAATAAAGAATTGATTCGGAAACGAACGGACTACGACCTGATCTATACCCAGAAGAACTCTCTGCTGTTCGATATCAAGACAATCATTTTGACTGTAACCCAGATGGTCAACTTGCGGACCAACGGCCACTAATCGCAGCAAGAAGCTCCCCTGCAAACGTCATCTGAGATAAAAAATTCACGTTAAGAATAGCTGCCACGTTCAGCACAAGCGGGAGAAAGGGTTGACTTTTCGATAAGTATATCTCCAAATGCTTACAAGAGAATAACCTTCCTGTAGACGATTACGTCAATTTCGGCAGGACACTCACTTCAATTGCGGCAGAACACTCACGTCAGGTGCGACAAGATCCGAATCACCGCCTGTTCCGGAGTCAGATCGTCGGTATCCACCTCGATCGACTGCTCTTCCAGCGGAGGCTCATACCGGCCGTCGTACCCGGTCAGCCCTTCGATTTCGCCCTTTTTCGCTTTCTCATACAATCCTTTCGGATCGCGCTGATGTGCTGTTTCCGGCTTGCAGGTCACATGAACTTCAAGGAATCTGCCATCCGGAATCAGATCTCTTACCGCATCCCGATCGTTTCTGTATGGCGAGACAAACGTACAGATCACCACATTACCATGCTCGAAAAAGAGCCGAGCAAGCTCACCAACCCTTCGGATATTTTCGCTTCTCTCCTCCGGGCTGAACCCGAGGTCTCCACAAAGGCCGTGGCGCACCTGGTCACCGTCGAGCAGAACCGTCTGCATCCCCTGGTTCCAGAGCTCCTTTTCGAGCGCTTTGGCGACAGTCGACTTGCCGGCCCCTGAAATTCCGGTCAGCCAGATCACCTGCGCCTTGTGGCCGTTGCGCTCTTCACGTACTTCACGCGGGATATTCCAGGGCTCCCAGGTAACATTGGGGCTGACCGGTTTCTTTCCGTCCGGTTCGCTCTCTGCTTCCATCCGGCCGCCCTCAGCACTCTCTGCTGGCTGATGCGGGCCTGATTCAAAACTTTTGCCCTCGGCTTCATCCTCATCTGCCGAATCTGTTGATCCGGCTCGGATCATTCCGGCGCCCACCGTCACATTACTGGCAGGGTCGATAATGATAAAACTTCCGGTCTTCTGGTTGATGCGGTAGGGGTCATAGAATAGCGGCCGGGAGGTCTCGAGTTTCACCCGTCCGATCTCATTCAGATTGAGTGATTCGGCATCTTCCCGGCTCAGAGTATCCACATTCATCCGATAGATCACTTTATCGAAAGAAACCTGCGCAGTTCGCGTGGTGTGTTGTATCAGATAATTTTGGCTCAAATTCATCGGCTCTTCACCCATCCAGCAGAGAAACGCTTCGAACCGGCTGCCGATATTGGGTACATTATCCTTTCGGACCACCATCTCGCCGCGGGAAATATCGATTTCATCCTCAAGCGTCAGCGTTACCGAGTCGCCGGGCAGGGCTTCATCAAGATTGCCGTCCATCGAAACGATCTCTTTGACCCGGCTCACCTGCTTTGACGGAAGCGCCATAATTTCATGGCCCGGCCGAATTCGGCCTGATGCGATCCTGCCCGAAAACCCTCTGAAATTCTGGTTTGGCCGGATCACATACTGTACCGGAAGCCGGAAGTCGATGATGTTAAGGGATGAATCCACCTTGACCGTCTCCAAGTGGTGGAGCAGTGTAGACCCTTTATACCAGGGCATATTCTCCTGCTTGTTGACAACATTATCTCCCTTGAGTGCAGAGATAGGGATGTAGGTGATGTCGTCCACATCCAGCTTCTTCGCGAACGACCGGAATTCCGAAACGATCTTGTCGAACACTTTCCGGTCGTAGTTTACCAGATCCATTTTGTTGATCGCCACCACCAGGTGAGGAATCTGCAGCAGGGAGGAGATAAACGCGTGCCGTTTCGACTGGGTCATTAGTCCTTTCGAAGCATCTACCAGAATAACGGCAAGTTCGGCTGTTGATGCCCCGGTCACCATGTTGCGGGTGTACTGGACGTGCCCAGGTGTGTCGGCGATAATAAATTTCCGTTTCGGAGTAGCAAAATAACGGTATGCGACGTCGATCGTGATCTTCTGTTCGCGTTCGGCCCGAAGCCCATCGGTGAGAAGTGCCAGGTTGACCTCCTCCTCGCCACTGCGCCGGCTCGTCTTCTCGATCGCCTCCATCTGATCTTCAAAAATCGATTTTGAATCGTAGAGCAGCCTGCCGATCAGCGTACTCTTTCCGTCGTCCACACTCCCGGCCGTAGTGAACCGAAGCAGATCCATATCGAGGTACGCCTCGTCGAAGTTGACCTGTGTACCGTTGTCTGTTTGATTTTGAGGGTCGGACATAAGGTTAAGATTAAAGCTCAAAGCTGAAAGCTGAAAGTTCAAAGCTGAAAGCTCAAATTTGAAGGCTTGAATTTATTCAAAGTTAAGTTTGTGGCAACATGAACTGTAATTTGGTGATCGTAAAGGTTATTTAATCAACAACAGTCTTTATAAACAGGCTGAAAACGTAAATCAATACTTTCAGCAATCAGCAATCAGCTGCCAGCCATCAGCTACCAACAATCAGCTTTGAGCTTTGCACTTTCAGCTTCTTTAAAAGTACCCCTGTTTTTTGCGGTCTTCCATC
>SLKI01000042.1 GCA_007134695.1 Balneolaceae bacterium | reverse complement strand
GGACTTAAGAGCCAGGCTGTTAATGTAGGCCCTTAATTCTGTGTCCGGAAATACAGCGGGGTCGTTAATATCTTTTAACTGGATTTGCTGAAGCATGCTTGCCTGTATTGGTATGCCAAATACCATGCTTGAAGCCTGTTCCAGTGTTATTTCATCATAATAGCCTTCAGGGCGCACCCCGATATGTCGCCTTAGCAACTCAATCCAGGCATCGTAGAGCAGCTGCCTTCTGTCTCCTGCAGAATGTACGCTGCTGGACAGCCCGTCCAGGCGGCTGCGGATGTGCATAAATTCTCTTGCTGAAAGCAGGAGTACCGGTGTGAACAGGGGATTGTTCAAGGATACGTGGTTCATGCCAGCATAACCTTCAAAGACAAATTGAACATTTCTCTCATACAAATACCGGATGACTTCTTCTGACAAATCCATACGGGTAAGAAAGCGATAGGCCCCGGGGGCAAAAGAGCTGGCGTACCTGCCTTCTGTCGCTCCTGCGATCAGTTCAATACCGCCCCCGCCTTCTATCATTAACCTGAGTGCTTCAATCACCTTGTCGTTCCAGTCATCTATTTCCAGAACAGCCCTTGTGATCTCGTCTTCCAGCTGGCTGATCGGCATTTCGCTGCCCCTGTCTGAGGCAATGAGCACCATTGGGGGGGCTCCTTCGATGCGGCTGACGTTTTGGTCAATTGAACGAAACGCCGGTCTTTGTTCGGCATACCCGGGCAGCCTGTTTCTCCATTCGTTGTGTATCCTGTCACTTGCCCTGATCATGATCTCGCCAATCTGTCGCGGAAAATCATCATACGCCTGATGTGTGCCGGGGTGATGTGCCTGATAAGCTATATAAACACACTGCAATTCTGCCAGCAGATCGATGATTTCGTGTTGGGGAACCTGCGAGGGGTCGTTTCGGTAATGATTTCCGGCATCTCCTATATGAATGAGTATGTTGGTCTCGTACGGGTCAACGAACACATTCTCAAGGGCGGTTCGTAAGCCGTAATAGACCGCTTCGTGCGGATAAATGTCATAATCGTCATCGGCCCTGACGCCCCTGAGCCCATTCATGATCAGCCGGGAGTTGGCTGTCAGCTGCCGGACTTCGGTGAGTCTGTCTCTTTCCAGGTAGTCGCGGTAGACTACGTAACCGAACCTTATCTGCTTGCCTGTTTCAGCGGTTTCTTCAAAACGCCTTACTATGCGCTCAACGGCATTGATGGCGGAAGCATAAAATGGGCCCATACTGCTGGTGCCGTCAATGGCAAATACCACGTTGACGTTTCTGCTCTTAAGCACCAGTTCATTGAAGGCATGACGGGCGAGCATTTCCTGTTCTTTGCTGATGGTGTTTCCAAACTCTCCCCTGAACTCTCCCATGGCCATCACTTTGTAAATGTCTCCATCCAAAGACCCGATAACGGGCAACCTCCGCCAATAGCCTCCCTTTCTCTCTTTTGGCCCGCTTTGATCGAATATGTCGTCGTTCCAGACAAGGTCGCAGCCGTGTACCGGCCTACCTGAAGCAAATTCCCTGGCACAAAAATCCGGATCTCCGAGGGGCGATGTACCAAATACACTGGCATGGATACCTTTATCGGCTCGTTCCCTGATGGCCGCCTCATCGTAGTTTGGCTCAATGGCCACCCGGTGGTCCCATTCGAGAACACGCCCCAGGTCTACCCAGCCGATAAGGTTGTTTGTAATCCCCCTGTCTCTTAGTTGCAGTATGTGGAAGTCGGGTCTTCGGCCTAGCAACACAGAACGGCCGTCGCCGGAGTATTTATAGATATGAAAAAAGAGGGATTCATCATTCAGAAAACCCATGGGATGTTTTAGGGCAGGGTCTTTGTATGCTTGAACTCTGGTATAATCAATGGTGCTTTCCCCGGTTATCCGTGATGTGTTCATGATCAATCCCTTGAACGAAATGTTGGTTTCGGGGTTTATAAGAGCATGGTTCCACATCAGTACATCGTCTTTATGCACCCAGCCGTAAATATCTGCATCCGGGCTCAGGACAAGGCTGGCCCCACTTGACCCGTCTTTGCCAATCTTCAGGTAATCCGCACTTTCTCCGACAACAAAAAAATATTGCCCAAAACTAAGTGGCCTGTTGCGTCCGGATCCGCCAGGGGTTGACGTTGCAACGGCGTTCTCATTGATCGCCACGACAAACCAAGGCATAGCCATATCCCGTTGATCATCCCCCACCGGCCGGGTGTCCATATTTTTAATTGGTATGTCGTATTTTACAGGCCGGCCAAGGATGCGCTCCTGTGCATAAGCGGAAGGCGCCATGAGTAAAACGACCAGGGGGACAAAGAATGAGCGAAGGATGAATTTTTTCATTGCAGGATTCATTAATCAGGTTCAAAAATGTTTATGTAGTTGATTTGTTCGTGTTTGTTTGTTACGTAAAAATCCGTCATCATAAAAGCCTTCCAGCTATTGAGGCCCAGTGTGGGGATCCTTTGTTGCAGAAGGGGAACAATAAACCTATGCTGCATATGATAGTAACTGGACTCACTGAAATACATATGCATGATCAGTTGTACCTCATGATGAATAGTTTGAAGATAATTGCTCAATTCACGG
>SLKI01000109.1 GCA_007134695.1 Balneolaceae bacterium | reverse complement strand
TGTCGATGCGGGTACGAAAAGCAGGGATGCGAAATGTTGCCGCACTGCGTGCCTACGTTTACCATAAAGGGGCTCAATCGTTTGGAAAAGAGAATAAAAAGAAGATGGGGGAGGAGAACTACAAAATTATTTTGGAACGGTATCCGGAGTACCCTTCGCTGTTGAAAAAATTTCGCAAGGAAGATCCTTTTCATGACCTGCGCAAGCCGCTGGAAATCCTGAAGGGCCGAAGCTGGCCGGAACAGAGCTTTCACATTGTTATGGCTGGTAAAATTACACGTCTCAAGCGTCATGAGATCGCACTGCGAGCAGTAGCAGATCTTGTAGAGGAAGGAAAAGAGATGTTTCTATGGATTGTTGGGAACCCGTTGGGACGAACGACATATCAAAAAGAACTGGAGAAGCTGATCAAAGAACTGCAGCTCAAAGAGCGGGTCTTTTTTACCGGTCCGTTGAAATCGGCTGCAGGTATGCTCCATTTTGCGGATGCGGTCGTAACCTGTAATCCGGCCGAAGCGTTCGGACGGGTGACGCTCGAAGCGATGCTGACCGAAACACCGGTAATCGGAGCGGACGGTGGTGGTACGTCGGAGCTGATCCGGGATAGAGAAAACGGGCTGCTTTTTAAACCCGATGATATCGAGGATCTGGCCGAAAAACTTTCAAGACTATACGATAACCCCGATGAACGAGCTGAACTCGGCAAACGAGCACACAGCTGGGCAATCCAGTTTCAAGAAAACAACCGCTACAGTGAACAAATTCTTCAGATCATGCGTAGTACGGAAGGCGAAAGACATCCTTCCGAGGGGATCTCGACTCTGATTGATTCGCTGCTATACGAGCAACGGGAGAATTTGATCGAACACAAAAAAAACGGAGTGATAGGATGGATATCGGACTTGTTCGATCGAAAAAAGAATGGATAATACTTAAAACCGATAAAACATTTGACCTTGTAGAACCTATGGGTGGAAATCGACCCATCATCATAAGATTAGCCATCGAAAACAGATGAACCGGATTGGAGTCATTATTCTTAACTATTTTTCTTATCAGGAGACTTGTGAGCTCTATCGTCAGATCGATATTCTCGGGAATGTGGACGTGCTTGTGGTAGACAACTCGGCAGATGCGGAGGAGACAGAAAGTCTCAGGGAAACGATCCCCGGTGAGAGGCTCCTGTCTACGGGGAAAAATCTTGGATATGCAGGTGGAAATAATTTGGGTATCAGGGCGATGCTGACCCAATGGAACTCCGAATTGTCAAGTGATTCGAGTTACAGCAACCAAATAAAGGTGGTATCGGGTTTGAATCCGGAATTCAATAAAGAATCGGAAGAAATTGGCAGTAAAGTAAAGCTGGAAGCAGCACCCGGAGTTGATTTGATTGCATTGATCAATCCGGATGTACGGATCAAAGGGAATCCATTTACAACGCTTGCACATTCATTTCATAAAAACCCCAGGCTTGCAGCAGTCGCACCCAGACTCTGTGTTCGTGACGATCCGGAGCGAATCTATTCAGATGGTGGAGTCCTTCTGGATCAGAACGGTTATTTCAAGCCGGCGCATCTCAACAGTGGGGTTATTATTGATGAGAGGCGTTCGGGTAAGGCTGACGGCGGGGAATCAGAGGAGCAAGCCCGGACCTGGCGAGCCATTTCACCGGACCGGAAACCTGACTACATCAACGGTTCATTTTTTGTGATGAATACGGCTGCAATCGAAGAGGTCGGCCTCCTCGATGAAAACTTTTTCCTTTACTTTGAAGAGGTTGACTGGTGCAGGCGGGCTGTCGAAAAAAGCTGGTCGATCATGTCGGTACCGGAAGTGACGGCCTGGCAGACGATCAGCCCAAAAAACGAACGGTACAACTACCATTTTTTCCGAAGCTGGCTGCTTTTTCAGCACAAATACAATCGTGACGGAGTAAAGCCGCTGTTGATCGATCAGCTGAAAAAGATCAAGTGGATTTTATCGGACCGTAATAAGCCGTTGGGCCAGCGCTTCCGATATGCCTGGTATCGGTTGAAGGGAGTGACCAAAGGCTGGCTGAGGTTGTAAGTTTTAAAAAACATAGGGTAAGAATGGCACCGCGTCGAATTAATAAACCGGGTTGAGTGCGAGGTTCGGAAGTGTAATCCGGAACGAGTGCCGGGGCGAGTGCGAGATTCGAAAGTGTTAACCGGGACGAGTACCGGGGCGAGTGCATGAATCGGAAGTGTAAACCGAGGTGTTTGCGATAAAAGAATTCTCAACTGACATTTTATTCCCAAAAGTCAGCTGGTTTACCGCCATATTCGAGAATTCGACGGTTTTCCTCCGACAACTCCTCTTCGATCCGCCTTTTCAGTTTTTTACTGAGCAGATGGCGTGTTTGTATCTTCTTGCTGACCAGCCGGTTGAGTAGAATCGGGGGCAAGAATCGTTTTAGCTGCTGTTTTTTCGATTCATTCAATCGGGCATACCAGTTTCGATAGCGCGTCTTATTATCTCCCCGGTTTCTCGGCCTGGATATATGCTCTCCCCAGCCTTCAGTCGGTGTATCGACCTGCAGAAACCTGCAAATTCCGTTGAGGAGCGGCTCCGGGTTGTCACGGAAGTCTTCGTAAAACGCCAGATGTACCTGGTCGGCTGGGAACACCTTCAGGTA
>SLKI01000128.1 GCA_007134695.1 Balneolaceae bacterium | reverse complement strand
CTCGCTGGGCGGCGTCGAGGATTTCCATAGCCAACGCTCTCCGGTCGGACCTGGCAATGATGGGACTCGTTGCTGCGGGGGACGTAATTCCCCACAAGTCTCCGCTCGCCGGACCTGCCAACCAGATGCCTGTTGCCAGAACTGCTCCGTCCTTAAGAAAGTCACGTCGTTTCAATGGTCTCCACCTCTCCGTGCTGATCCATATGACAACTCGATCCACCCACAGTGTTAACACTCAATCACCTCTCGCGATACCATGCTTGGGCATGAGTTACCGGCAAGCATGCCGACCACGGTAAGTGTAGTGGATTGAAAATGAAGCGGTTCTCCCACACGTCTCACGCGGACCGAGTCATGAGTGGCATCGCCGAGGTCTCGGCGTTCAGGGAACGATTCGACCAGGATTGTGGGTCACGTCCGAATCAGTGGCTAGTCTCCAATAGTGCTGCCTCGCGGTTGTTTCTCGCGAAGACCACGACATGTCCCCCGCCTGGCACGCCCAGAAGCCCAAGTTTGCGTACTTCTCCGTCCACTATGATTCCACTCTCCATCGGCTCTACGGCCCGGAAATGCCCGTCGCCCTCTCCTTCGAGTAGTAGTCCATAGCTTCCGGCGTACCTGCCTCGCATGGGCTTGACGCCATGAAAATTGCCTGCTACCAACAGGTCTGCCTTTCCGGATCCCGTGAAATCATTGACCAAGACGTCTCTGATCTGGGAAAACTGTGCTTCAATCGGGAGCGGTCGTAACTCGAAGGTCCCGTCCCCTTGATTCAACGCGACAGAGCTTTCAAGTACTCTAGCCTGAAGCACCTCCGCCCCCTCCAGCTCAGAGGGTGGGAATATATCTTCGATCGTACTAGCACCAAAGTCCGAGTACGCAATATATTGACTGCGGAGCTGTGGAATCCGGCTCGACAACTCATCCCTCCCCGCCATTGGATAGCTCTTTCCTCCCTTATAGAAGGTCAGAATATGTTCCAAGGCTCCATTGCCGGAAAAATCGTGGACATACAAGCGCACCGGCTCGTCGGCAGATCCCTTGATGTAGGAGTTCAATCCTAGATTGCCCAGAACGAGATCCTGATTACCATCTCCGGTCAGATCAGCGGCCTCTACCACATTCCACCAACCATGCGTCCCTTCCAAACCGGCCTCGATGGTGCGCTCCACGAGCTGCGTCCCTTCTTGCTTGAAGATGCTCACCGGCATCCACTCACCTACCACAACGAGTTCAAGCTTCCCATCACCGTCCAGGTCGGCCCACACCGCAGAAGTGACCATACCTACACGTGCGATTTCCGGCGCCATATCCAGCGTCACATCCCGGAATCTACCCGCCCCATCATTTGCCAGGAGGTAGCTGCGCGGACTCCGACCGTATGCTCCAGCCACAGTCCGCCCTCCCACGAACAGGTCTTGGTACCCATTCCCGTTGAAGTCACCGGGAGCCACGACTGCTCCGTTTTCGAACATGTCCGGCAGTGCGTCGCTGGCCCTCGTAAACCGACCCTCACCATCGTTCAGGTAGAGTCGGTCGATCAGAGCCTCATGCAGCCCCTCAAATTCATTCCCCCCGCTAACGACGTATAGGTCCGGCGATCCATTTCCGTTGGCATCCAAGAAGACGGCATCGACATCCTCGTGGAGGCTATCTGCGACAAACGCCGTCTGCTGACTCTGCTCGAATCGTCCGTCTGGAGCTTGCAGGTAGAGCACGCCCGGCTGTCCTCGGGCGCCACCGAAGTAGAGATCATCGAGGCCGCTTCCGTTGACATCCCCAACGGCCAGGGCTGGTCCCTCGCGGGAGATGAGCTGGTGCAAGAGCGCCTCCCTGTTCCAGTCCCAGAAGGTGTTTTCCCGGTGTGAGAAGCTCAGGCCGTACTCCTCCCGATCCCGCTCATGGAAGAGGGCCAGCACTCGTCCGTCGTCCCGTTCGCTCCCAACTCCGAACTCTCCGCCCGCGTCCTCGTGCCTGAGGGTCAATACTTGATCCACGTCGATCTGCCGAAGAACCTGGAAGCGATGATCCGGCCATACGACTCGCAATGAGTCAATGGTAGTGGACTGACCCATGCCGAAATGGAGACGGTGATCCACCGAAGACTGCCACCCCCGGGTTGGCATGTGCTCCAGGAACTGCACCTGATCGTCGTGCCATACCTTCACCTTACTTCCGATCCCTCCGGAGTTCCCATAGTCCCCAACGAGTTCAACCTTCAGGTAATGATTTCCGGTCAACTCTCGCGCTCTGTTCCGATAGACTGACGCTGGAGCATTGATGTTATTCACCACCAAGTCCAAGGCGCCGTCGTTGTTGAGGTCTACGTAGGCAGCTCCCGTGGAGAATCCTGGATTCGCCAAGCCCCACTCCTCGGCTTGATTCGTGAACGTAAGGTCTCTATTGTTTCGAAACGCATAGTTCGCCAGGGGGATTTGAGGCATTCTCTCCAATAGCTCCATGTCCGCGTCCGTGATCCCCGCATCAAGCGATGCCCGCACCGCATCGTTTGCAATGTAGCTGATGTAATCCAGATCGTTTGGTCGGCGATAGATCCCATTTGTAATGAATAGATCCTTCCAGCCGCTATTGTCCAAGTCGGCAAAAAGAGCAGCCCAACTCCAATCGGTTGCATATACTCCCGCCATGTACCCGATTTCGCTGAATCGGTCAACGCCGAGATTCAGTTGCAATGTATTTCGGGCATATTGGGGACCGTACCCGGCCTGTATCTTTCGACGATAGAGAACCACATTCTCCGCGTTGGCTGACGTCTTCAAAATCTCTTCGTCAGCCGGTAACATGTCCAACACAACGAGATCTGGACGCCCGTTGTTGCTGAAGTCCGCGGCATCGACTCCCATCGAGAAACGACTGCTGTGAGTCATCACGTCGTCGGACGCTTCGGAGAAGGTCCCGTCACAATTGTTCAAATAGAGGAAGTCGTTCTCCTGAAAATCGTTGGCTACAAAGAGGTCCGGACAACCGTTCAGCGTAAAGTCGCTTGCGACCACACCGATCCCGAACCCCTCCACACCCCCGAAAATACCCGCGTCCTCAGACACATCCACGAATCGGTCACCCTCGTTCCGGAACAACCGATCGCCAGCCCTTGGGTGACGCTCTGATCGCCGCGGTTCGAATCCCACCCGTTCGTACGGCATTTCCTCGGTAAATACGGAGTGATTCAGGAGGAACATGTCGAGCCGGCCGCTTCCGTTGTAATCGAAGAACAGCGCCTGTGTAGAGTAGCCAACGTGAGTGAGCCCGAACTCCTCCGTTCGGTCCGAAAAGGTGCCATCCCCGTTATTGACGAAGAGGGCGTTGCGACTCCTTCGGTCCAGGTAGGTCACGGTGGAGACGTAGATGTCAAGAAAGCCATTGCCAGTGACATCGGCCATCGTGACCCCGGTGGTCCAGCCTTCGACCCGATCCAAGCCGGCTTCTTCGGTTACATCACGAAAACGAAAGTCACCCTCATTGAGATATAAACGGTCTGAGCCAAGGTTTGAGGTAAAATATAGATCGGGAAGTCCGTTATTGTTGACATCTCCAACGGCAACCCCACCTCCATTGTAGTAGTACAGATAATTCAGGATGTTGAAGTCCGGTTCCTCCGGAAGGAAATTCGCGAACGATATCCCTGTGCGCTCCGGCGGAAGCAACTCGAACAGAGTCGGCTCAGGCGGTACGGACTCGCACCCTGCTGTCAAAACCAGGACCCATGTGAGTCCTACTCCGCTCAATCTTCGCATGTCACCCCGTCCCCGCTACGTTGCACAAGAGCCGGGCTCGGCCAGGGCCCGCCAGGGCCCTGGCCCAGGCCCTAGCCATTAGCCATCGCGTCTTCCATCAGACGGCCGGAATCCGCTCGGCGGCGTAATGCGGAATGGAGCCGACCTCAAGGTCCCGTCATCAGTCCGGGAGAGAAAATGATGTATGTCCTGGCGCGCGTATCGGAAATGTGCTGCTTCCTCCGCGTTCCCAATCCCGCTAGCCAGTCTGCTTTCCAACTCTTCATCCAGGCGGCTGAGATGCCATTCAGCCATACCTCTCACGTCCACCGTTGCAGACGCATCGCTGGCGAGATCCATAAGGACATCTACAAGGGCTCGCTGGACCGCCCGGTTGATGGCAGCTTCCATGTCTCCACCAGCTGTCCTCTTGGCCCACAGTTCCTCCACAAACCTTCCCATGACCTCCTCGAGGGATGGCATCGACTCATCTCTCGCATGAAAGGCGACCAATCTAGCGGCCCGGTCACTAAAGAAGACCCCGGAAAGGGTGTGCGAGGCAAGACTTCGCGCGGCTGAAATCGCGTCGAATGCCGGCCCGGCGGAGCTCGGGAAATTCCTCTCGGTCCGAAAGGATCCAAAAGGAGGTGGATGCATGAGCCGAATCACATGTTCCGGAACCTCCAGGACCTCGGCACGGAGCGAATGCAGAATCGCGTCCAAGGCAGCGCGTTGGAGCTCGGCGTCCACGATGCTCGGCTCCGACTGTTCGAGTCCCCGCACACTGTACTCGTACTCGAATCCGCCGATGGCCTTGATTACATGATTCAGGGTCGACAAATGGAAGTAATACGCCGGGGCGAGACGCTCGTTCAGGAGCCACATCGGGTCGCCGGGAGCGATCGCGGACTCGTTGAATCGTTCGAGGATAACCGCACGGACTTCCATCACACGCTCCAATTCCGTTACGAGGTTCTCCGGAGTAATGATCCCACGCACCCACGGAATGCTTCCCTGCACGGGCATTGCATCGCGATCGCTGATGAAGCGCGCGCCTGCGTCGATCCCCTCTTGCACTATGGCTTTCAGTCCTTCTTCCTCTTCGTCAGGGTCGAAGGGAGTGTATGCATATCGGATCGAGAGACTGTCGGAAGAGCTGCACCCGTACTGAAATACGTCTGCGAGGTCGAGGGTGCCGTCTTCTCGGAGGCGTACGTTTTCCGGGAGGCTTCCCAGGCACGACACCCTTCCCTCCGGGGTCCATCCGTAGTTATGGGAGAAGCCCAGGTCATGCCCGATCTCATGGGCTGCGGTGTGGCGACGCCGTGTCATTGCAAACTCCTCGCCGGACATCATCGGGTCGAGCGAGGCCAGCCAATCCAGCGCTGCCGGGTCCACGTCCGTTGGGCCGGGAGGAGGAGTCTCCGCGGCAGCGGATCGGAGCGTCGCATACAAATTGAAGTCCCCAAACACGGAGCGTGACTCCATCCGTGGCATCGCACGGAGAATTTCTCCCGTGCGCGGGTCACGTACTGTGCCCGAGACCGCGGGACCACTACCGCTCCGATGGATCCACTGCATCACCGAGTATCGCACATCCATGGGATCGGCGTCCGCCGGAAACTCTTCGATCCGGATGGCGTTCTGGAAACCGGCCACCTCGAGGATTTCGTTCCACCAAGCCACGCCCTCCGCAAAGTTACTGCGCCAGGGCTCCGGAGTACCCGGATCGATATGGAACACGATGGGCTCTACCGGCTCCGATAGCTCCGCATCCGGATCCGCCTTTTCCAACCGCCATCGTCGAATCCGCTGGTGCTGGTATCCCTCATCGATGGATTGGGAAAAGTCCTCAAAGGAGAAGGCTCCGGCATTGATCCGGGGATTGAACGACCTCGGACGGTATCCCTCGTCGGGCAACTCCACGAACGAATGATGCTGATGGATCGTCACCGCATGCCCGTTGGGAGCCACGCGCCGGATCTCCGGTCCGGGGTTGTCACTCTCGAAGGTGAGTATCGTGTTTATTTCGGTGTTACTCGGGAAGGCGCCGGTACGCGCAAGGTGAACCGCGCTTCGCTGACGATCCACCCGAAAGTCACCCTGACCAGCTCCGGCGATCCTCCGTGGCACGCCCCAGTGATCCTGGAGCAGGAAGTCGGTGACATCGACCAGAAAGCGATCCCCGTTTCGGGCTTTGATGGGTAAAGCCGCGAGGATCGACGTTGGGAACGACTCTTCCACCACGCGTACCTGATCGTCCGACTCCGGATTCAGGACCCGAAACGCGTCATTGGCTTGCCGGAGCATTAGATTGGGCCCATTCCTCTCGAACCGCACCACGGCCTGCTGTCCCGACGTTCCTCGATCAAGACGCAAACGCAGTTCTGACCCCGGGGGACGTCGGAGGTCCCAACCTATACCGGTAGCAAGGTAGCTCACGTGAAGCATGTCCTCGCCGAGGTTTGCCACCTCGAGGAAAATGCGCCCTTCGGTCTCGTCGAAGTAATACGAAAGAAACCCTTCCTCGCCACTCATGCCATCGACGAACTCAGCGATCGTTGGAACCGGCTGCACGGCCGACACAGGCGAAGCCGGCAGTCCCAGCAGGGCCAGTCCGGCGATTGCCAGCCACGCCCACGTCAGCGAAATCCCTCCCACCTTCACGATCCTGTAGCTCCTCACCCCGCCGGATCTTGGCTCTCTGGCCATTGTCGCGCCTCCGTCTGTTCTCGGAAACAAGAGGGGCCCTCGGAAATCCGAGAGCCCCTTTGCTGGACCAACACCTATTGTGATCGCCGTTGGCCCAACCTCTCCATCAGCGGCCGTCAGGCGTGAGCCCATTCACCAGGGCCCGCTCCACCACGGCAAGTATCAACTGCGTTCTTGGGACCAAGGAGTCGATGCTGATGTACTCGTCGGCGGAATGCGCCCCGCCACCACCGCCGCCTGGAAGGCTAAGCCCTCCGGAGTACAGTACCTTCGCACCGGTATTCCATAGGTCCGGGCGACCACCAGCAAAGCCAGAGCGCCACTGGAGCTCAATTGAGGGGTCCCCGGTGTATTCACGGCTCAATTCAAGAATCTCCTGCACCAGCGGGTCATCCTCCGTGATGCGGTCCCATACGTCCGCCGGCGGCTTCTGGATGCCGGTGATCTCCAGCTCCACGTACAACTCCGGGTCCTCTTCCATCAACTGATCCAACAGCGCCTGCAACTCTGCCACAACCTGTTCGGGAGTCTGCTGCGAGTACAGCCGTAGATCCAGAAGCGCCTCGACCTCGGAGGGCATGACATTCACCGCAACGTGACGAGGGTACCCGCTGCTGACGTTCGTCACCTCCACGTAAGGCTCCCGGTCGCCGAAGAGCGGCTCCGGCTCCCAGGTCATCCAGCTGTGTACATCAACGATTCGTGGAATGATAGTGGCCATCTGGTGCACTGCGTTTGCCGAGGCGCCGGAGATCGGATGCTGCATCGAACCAGCGACCGTGATCTTCGCCCAGATGTGGCCACCGTGCTTCGTGAAGTTGGGGCCGCAGCACCCCATGAGGTACCAATCGGCTTCCATCAGGTCGGGTCGCCTGTCAACGGCATAGGGAAGGCCGAACTCGGTCCCCCCTTCTCCCGGAGTAATTGCCACCACCAAGTCACCTGCCAAACGCAAGTCCGACTCGGAGATCACGCGCAGTACTTCCAGATAGTTCGCGACTGACGCATGGGAATTCGTGGCACCCCGACCGTAGATCCGCCCGTCGATGATCTCACCCCCGAGAGGGTCGACCGTCCATTCATTGAGATCCCCAATCACCACGCTGTTGTAGAGCTGGGACAATCCCAACACCGGCGTACCTTGGGTTCCTCTAATCCGCGCGACGACCACGGGGAAATCCGCCGGGTCTCCAGGGAAGGGTACGTTGAGGCCGCGGTGGTAGGGCGCCTCGAAGGGCTCGCTTGGAACGATGACCTCATACTCGACCCCTTCGATCTGAGCAAGTTCGTTCGCGATGTAATCCACCACCTCTCGATGGTTTGCTACATGCCCCTTGTTGAACTCTGTGTTGATCCGCACCATTTCCTGCACATTTCGGACAATTCGGTCCTCCTGCACAAGCTCCCCCAAGGGCCCCGCCAGGACCGTCTGCGAGGTGGCCTCTTCGGCGGAACAGCCTACAGACACGATCATCGCGAGCATGAAGGCCATCGCTTTTGAGAGAGCGATGCGTCTGCGATCATTCATATTCGAAACTCCTTGTGGGGAAATGATGCGGCCACTGCTTCGGTGAACTTCACAACGCTCCTTCCCGCTCGTCGATCTCGGAAGACATCAAACCAAGATCATCGAAGGGAAGACTGGACAGGCATTACTGCCGTTGCCTTCGGCCTGATCAAACGGCTGCTCCCACTTCGCATGGCCCGTCGTCCAGACCTGAAGGACTCCGGGCCATGCGACTTCTCCCTTTCAAACGGGAGGGGAGAACTCAGGGGAACCCGTAGGTCCCCACCGGTGCACTGCTGGGCTCACCACCACCAAAAGTATAGCTAGGTAGGTTCTGAAAGGTGAGTTCGCGGGACGGCACAGGCACCTCGAGAAGCGTACCCTCGATAAGATCGCCCCAGCCACGCGCATCCCAAAACGCTTTGCCGTAGCCCATCTGGTAGGTCTCCAACCGAACTTCCCACTTCAACGCCTCCCATATGTCACCACAGCTACCATCCGGCATCCTTGGAACGCACTCGGAATTCTCCAGGGCCGAGCTGAGGCCGCCATGGGTCGTCCGCGTTTCGTCGATAATTGCGGCCGCTGCCTCTTCCGCTCCCTGCCTGAGGTAGGCCTCAGCCCGATAGAGTTGAAGTTCGCGCTGTGAAATTTCGACGGCCGGACCCGTGCTACCCGCCCCGAGCCAACCGTCGTGTCGGTCGTCTCGGTAGTTGGACCAACGCCACGTTCCCCCCGCGGGCCCATTGAAGTGATCGCCGAGGCTGCAAGTCATTCCGCGAGTACCCGGGACGATGATGTACATGCCCGGGTTTTCCCTCTGCTCATCCAACGTGCTTCCTTGGGGAAATCTCTGATCGGGCGTGACCCACACGAACGGAGTACGATCGGTGATTGGGTAGGTCGATGCCCATTCCTGGTACGCTCCGGATTGATCCGCCATACCACGGAGCCAATTTTGCTGCTGACTCCACCGGCAGCGAGCGCCATTGAATAGGACCTGGTGGCCGAACGCTCCGCCGATCTGCATGACGAAGTCTCCGTCCATCGCTTGATCGAGGTCGCTCAGCACCGCATTCCAATCGATCGCTTCTCGCTCGGAGGGGTCTCTAGCCATCCCAATACGGAAGCGCGCCTTGTAGGCGTGGATGATCCCGACCAGTTCATCACTTGTAGTCTGCCGAGACATCCAAAGCGACGGTATCGTGAAGTTGCTTTGACTTGCCAGAGCGATCGCTTCATCGAAAAAGCCGAAGGCGGCCTCCATCACCTCAGCGGACGGCTGGAGCTGCAGTGTCGTGGCATCCTCCACCGTCTCGTCCATGATGAACGCCTGGTCGTACAAGAGCGCGACCGTACCGTGGGAGAGACCTTGAACGAACTTTGCGAACGCGTTCAGTCGCAACTCTTCGGCAGGAGGAAGGGGCGCTCCCTCCGCGATGGCCTGGAGGCCGATGGCAATCGAGCTCAGGGCCCTGTAGTTCCACTCCCAGTTGTGCGCAAGGTTGCTATACTCCGTCGCAGTGGGATCATTCGGCAAGACGGGCCTTGGAATCTGGTGAAGGAATCCGAAGGCGAAGTTTCCGGCCCACTGACTATGCTGCATCGCGAGGCCGCTGAGCGAATTTCCCATGCCGGCAGACTGGCTCTGTGACGTCCACCAACTGTTGAACGCACCGGCAACGAGCTCTTCAAGGTCACCCGTATCTGCAAGTGCTCGCTCACGATCAGGCTCCGTGAAGTTCTCTACCGCCAAATCCATACAACCTATGGTCCCCAGGAGCAGCAGGCCCATTCCCAGGAGCGAGCATGTTCTTGTGGCAACTCTCATTTGCATTCTCCTCAGAAGACCAGTTCGGCTGCGAAAGTCCAGGTCCGGAAACTCGGATAGCCATCCAAATCCGATCGGCCCAGAATCGCCGAACCCGTTTCTCCTCCTTCGATACCGACATCAGGGTCGTATCCCCGATATCCTGTCCAAGTGAAGAGGTTACGTCCACTCATGCTCAGGTTGAGGGCATCGAATCCCCCAAATAGCCCGCCCGTAGGACGGTATTCGTAACTGACGGACACCTCCCGCAGCTTCTGGTAACTGGCATCCTCGACCCAGAAGCCCATCCCCTGAATCTGGTCGTAGTATCCAACGGGCTTCATCTCGTCTTCAGGCTTACCGACCTGCTCCTGGAACCGAGACATGTGATGCAACATCGACCAGGACACGGTCCTGTTGAAAACGTCGACTCCTTGCACCCAGCTGAAGAGGCCGTACACGCTCCAATTTCTCCATTGTGCGGTGGAGGCCCAGTTCAACGTGAAGTCAGGGGTGGTGTTGCCCAGCGGCAGGTAGGTGGTTTCCTCCCCCGTCAGGTGATCGATCCCGAGAGCACCCTCGATTGGAGTACCCCATCGGAATGTGTGTCCGGCTACCTCTCCCTCACTTCCCCAATGCCCACTTCTCCAGGTGTTGCCCTCGCCCACGAAGACCAGGACCCCGTCGTCGTTGACATCAAAGTGGCTGCTGCAGAACTGACGCACGTCATGGGCGAGTTCATCGCACTGGGTCACGTAACGCTGGCCGTAGAAGGTCCCCAGCGCCTCACCTTCGCGGACGAAGAAGACGCCTCCCATG
>SLKI01000059.1 GCA_007134695.1 Balneolaceae bacterium | reverse complement strand
GAAATTGATCGAATAAAAGAATATGCGCAGGAACATGGAGTAATACCTAATTAAGCTTTCATGGGCAATTTTGCCAAAATTTTTTTTTAAACCTGGGTGTAGTCTTTTAATGAGCAATGTTGCAATAATGATAGGAGAGGGGATTTATGAAACGGGAAAAAATATTTTTTTGATTTAATTAAGATTGTCATATTTTTCGATTTGCTTTGTTTTGCAAGTAGGTAAAGTAAAATAACTTATCATGGAAGTATCAACAATTTTATCACACATCGACAGTGGGCACATGGCACTGCCCGAATTTCAGCGAGGCTATGTATGGAACAGGGATCAGGTTCGTAGTTTTTTCGACTCGTTATACAGGCGTCACCCGGTAGGAAGTTTGCTGGTTTGGGCAACAGAATCAAAAACAGCGGTGCATAGGGGAGATGGTAATCTGGCCGCTGGTGTGGTTAAGCTGCTTTTGGATGGGCAGCAACGCATTACATCACTGTATGGTGTTGTAAGAGGCCGCGCCCCAAAATTCTTCGAAGGCAATGCACAAGCCTTTACCGGATTGTACTTTAATCTGGATAGCCAGCAATTTACTTTTTACATGCCCACCATTATGAAGGATGATCCACTTTGGGTAAGTGTTACTGAAGTGATGCAAAAGGGTAATGATGGGGTAGGCGATTTTGTACAACGGTTCTCTTCAAGCCCTGATCTGTTAGCAAAATCTGGCTTGTACATCAGCCGTTTATCAAAGCTGTTAGGGATTAAAGATATTCGTTTTAATATTGAGGATGTAACAGGAGAAGACAAGAACATCGATATTGTAGTGGAAATTTTTAACAAGGTAAACAGCGGTGGCACCAAACTATCCAAGGGTGATCTGGCGCTGGCAAAAATTTGTGCCGAATGGCCTGATGCCCGTGACCAGATGAAAGCAAAGCTGAAGGAGTGGGAAGATGCAGGCTATAAGTTCAACCTTGATTGGTTATTACGTTCGGTTAACACGATCCTTACGGGGGAAGCAAAATTTCAGTTCCTGCACCACAAAACCACAGAGGAGATCAGCGATGCCCTTAAAAGAGCCAATAAAAATATCGACAATTGCCTCAATGTAATTGCCGGGCGGCTGGGAATAGACCATGATCAGGTGCTTTTTGGCCGGTTTGCCATACCGGTAATGGTAAGGTATCTAGATCAGTGTAATTGTACCCTGAACGAAATTGAAAGGGATAAGCTCCTGTTCTGGTATGCGCAGGCGGGTATGTGGGGCCGTTTTTCCACCTCTACCGAATCTACCATTGACAAAGACCTTGCAGCCCTTGAGGCGCCAGGAAACAAGCTTGACAACCTTTTGGAGCAGCTGCGGCTTTGGCATGGTGGGTTGCGCGTAGAGCCTGCCCACTTTAAAGGCTGGAGTCAGGGTGCCCGCTTTTACCCCGTTTTGTATATGCTTACCCGCATGGGAGGGGCAAGGGACTGGGGGTCTGGAATCCCGCTCAAAGCAAGCCTTCTTGGTAGGATGAATAAGCTGGAAGTACACCATATTTTCCCAAAATCCCGGCTTTATAAGGCTGGTTATAACAGGGCCCAAGTAAATGCCCTGGCTAACTTCTGTTTCCTTACTAAGGACACCAACCTTGCCATCAGCAATCGCTATCCGGAAGATTATTTTGAGCAGATTGAAGCAAATCATCCCGGGGCATTGGCTTCACAATGGATACCCATGGACAGGGAGCTATGGAAAATAGAAAACTATTTGCGATTCCTCGAAGCCCGTCAGTTACTCCTGGCTGAGGAGGCAAACAAAAGGATGATAGAGCTTTTACACGGCAATGATGATTGGATGAAAGGCCCTGTTAAAGAACCTGTTGTAAAAGTAGTGCCGGGAAGCATCTCGTCTGATGAAGAAGAAAAAGAACTCGAAGAGCTGATGAGTTGGATGAGAGAACAGGAACTGCCCGAGGGAATAATGTCTTATGACTTTTCCGATGAAAATACTGGTGAACAGCTTGCCGTTTTTGACCTTGCCTGGCCCAACGGTGTGCAGGAAGAACTGACCGAACCTGCGGCGGTGTTACTCAATGAACCAGCAGAAACCATTTCAGTAGCCAATAAAGGAGGTTTCAGGTGTTTTACATCGGTAAAGGCATTTAAGCAATATGTTTTTGAGGAGATACTGAAGGAGGAGGTGCTGATAAACGAAAAATATTAGATTTATTAGAGAGAAGATCGTTAGCCATATTGCTCTTTTTGGGCAAAACCCGAAGGGGGCAATAGGGCTGGAATTTGTGACAGTATCACTGGAATATCGAAGACAAGGGGTTGCATTCTAACCCGCAATATGTACCTAAAAGAAAGAAACCAGCAAATTAAAGAAATAATGCTTCAAGAAGATGTTTTTAATGACCATTCCATTAGGATTAATGAGGGTTTACAATCTTTTGATTTTCTTGCAAAAACAATTTTTGGATTGCATACTGACATGATCAGAGAAAGTACTGAGTTGCTCATTTCTTTTTCAGAAATTCATAAGAACGAACTGCAAAAGTTACCTTACCACTTGAATTTGCTTGATCAGATCAGGACAAATGAAAATGCCCATACGCGCATATTTGCTGAGCTCCTTAAACAAAATGACAATGGCACTTATGAAGTATTGATCTCGTTTTACAAATATCTGGCGAAGAGAGAGTCGTTTTTT
>SLKI01000092.1 GCA_007134695.1 Balneolaceae bacterium | reverse complement strand
TCTACACCGGCCGGATGCTTTGGGACAAGGGGATCGGCGAGCTGGTTGAGGCGGCCGGAATGCTGCACGATCGCGGTGTTAAAGCTCACCTTCACCTTTACGGCGACCCCTATGCGGCCAACCCCAAATCGATCCCGGTCGATCGGCTGCAAAGCTGGAACAACGAGGAGTATATCACCTGGCACGGTCATGTGGATAATATCGGCGAGGCACTTCGCCATGCCAACATCGTCTGTCTGCCATCTTACCGCGAAGGGCTGCCCAAATCGCTACTCGAAGCGGCATCGGTCGGCCGGGCGATCGTCACGACCGATGTACCGGGCTGCCGTGATGTGGTCGAAGATGGCGTTAACGGCTACCTGGTGCCCGCCCGGGATGCCGACTCACTGGCCGACAGGCTGGCTAAGCTGGCCGGAGACCCGGAGCTCCGCACCCGGTTCGGAAAGAAGGGCAGGGAAAGAGTTGAGCAAGAGTTCCGCCAGGAGCTGGTCGTTGAGCGGACGCTGAAACTGTACGAAGAGCTGTTAAACCGATAACCAGCCGCGCCTGTAGACAAAGCAGTCCGCAAGTGATAAAAGCCCGCCAACCATGAAACGAATCTTGAGAATCCTGAGGCAGATCATCGCCGGCTTGGAACGCCGATGGTACGGTAAGGACGACATGCCGGGCTACCACCGTCTGGCCGGGCTCAAACCGGTCAATACGGTGATCGATATCGGCGTGGGGCATAACGGCTCCCCGTTTCTCTACCGCCACTTTCCCGATGCAACATATCTCTCTGTCGACCCATTGCGCGAAGCCGAACAGGCCGTTGCAAAAGGACTCGGCAGGAGCGACAACAGTCTATTTATCGAGGCAGCCCTGGGCGAAGAGCCGGCAACCATCGACCTGCCTATATCCCGCGTCCCTTCTCGAACGACCCTGCTGGAGCCCGTCAGCCGGAAAGCCGATCGAACGTCCAGCGAAACCCGTAGGGTCGAGATCCGGCGGCTGGACGATATTACGGAGGGGCTCGATCTCCCCAAGCCAGTCCTGCTCAAGGTCGATACCGAAGGGTACGAAATGAAGGTGCTCAAAGGAGCCGAAAAGACCCTCAAGAACTGTTCTTACGTGATTCTGGAACTCTCTTTCCAGCCGAGGTTTAAAGATTCCTATACATTCGAAGAGATGATCGCTTTCATGGCCTCATCCGGCTTTACCGTACATTCGGTGATCACGGGCGGGTCAGATAAGGTCGACCTCTGCTTCAGTTCCGGCCGGCTCAGCCCTGACCAGCATTGACAGGCCGAAAGGGAACTTTCTGCCAGGCCAACTCTCTCTCTTCCAGTGATTTGCAGTAATCCCGCCAGGAAGCAAGGTTGCTCCGGGCTAACCGCCGTAGCCGCTCTTCACTGCCTCCCCTCCGGTGCCCGCGTCTCCTTAATCGATCTAACAGCTCCTCTTCCGATGGAGGCTCCATCAGCACCAACAGCCGCCCTTTCAGCTCATCGCCAAACAACTCCAGGAACCGGTCGATCTGCTCTTTTCTCAGTTCCATGATGAAAGGTATATGGCTGATCCCTTCATCGATGACGACGGCTCCGCTGTTCACCGCGTTGCCCGCTTTCGGCTCATCAAATTTCAGCGAAAACTTGAGCCAGGCATTACGGAATGCATTGATGCGCTCTATCAACCCATCATCCAGCCTCGAAGCCATCCGCATCAGCCAGGTAAACTGTTTCCACGACAGCCGACACGAGGCCAGCATCCTGATCGGAAAGAAAATCGACCGCATCACCCTGCCTGTCCGGCCACCGGTAGAGGGTGAGTAGCCCTGGTAAACTATCCGATCTCCCAGGTGCCGGTCGATGTAGGTCGACTTGCCCGCTCCGGGAGGGCCGGTCACTTCGATGATTGTATGGTTGGTATTGGCAGTCATTTCGAAGATGACTCAATCAGTACGGTCGTTGTTTAGTGTTCTGATACCAGCCGGTAAAGCCGACACAGGTCAGTACGTTCGTTATTTTCGCGCCCTGATAACAACCGGCGCGGGTGGAACCTCAACTCACAATTCCAATGGGCAGGTAAAGTAACAGTCAATTGCATAGAAATCATTGTATATTTAACGTTGAATTCTTGGAGAGTGTTAAAAAAATCAGATACTCAAACCATATATGAGTAAAATCAGAGGCTATACAACGGGAGTGTTTGACCTTTTTCACGTCGGCCATCTGAATATTTTGAAAAAGGCCAAATCGAAATGTGACCACCTGATCGTCGGCGTTACAACCGACAAACTGGCGCGGGAGCTAAAAAACCGCCCGCCGGTTGTTCCCTATCAAGAGCGTGTGCAGCTTGTTGAAGCTATTCGGTATGTCGACAAGGTTGTGCCCCAGGAGGAGGTCGACGAGCTGGCCGACTGGGATCGTTTCAAATTCGATCGTATCTTTAAAGGTTCCGACTGGGAGGGCAAACCCAAATGGGTAGAGCTCGAAAAGAAATTTCAGAAGAAAGGAGTGGAAGTGATCTTTTTCCCCTATACCAACACCACCTCGACCACCGTCATCCGCGGCGAACTCACAGATCTGTTAAGCGATGAGTGACAAGATTCGCATCCGGACCGAAGAGGAACTGGATCTTCAGAGCAAGGGGCTACAGGAGCTGGGGCAGATGCTGGATCAGCTCGATCTCACCTGGTATATCTGCGGCGGAACAATGCTGGGAGCCGTCCGCGATAAAGATTTCATCAAGTGGGACTGGGATGTAGGTGTGGCACTGCTTCACGAAGAGATGGAACCCGGCTACGACCGCCTCAAGGAGAGCCTCGTCCGGAACGGTTTTGAGATCAAGAAAGAGGACTTGCGGAAAAACAATCTAAAAATTACAGCCGAAAAGTACCGGGCCGATTTCGAGATCAGCGCCTGGTACAAGGAGGGAGATTACCGGATGCGGAAGGGATTAAAGCGCCCCGCCCATTTTTTCGAAGAGCCGGGGGAGGTGGAGCTTCGGGGCCACACCTATCCTGCGCCCGCACCCCAGGAGGAGTTCCTGGAATTTGTCTACGGCGACTGGAGAACTCCCAAACGTACGGCCGACAAGGAAGAGTATTTTAATGAGCAGAATCTGAGGGGCGGGCGGCTGATGCGGGAACTCAAGCGGCTCTACCGGAGATTTGTTCTGCGGGAGTATTGAGTGGGTCCCAGTCAGTGAATTCCGGTCTGAGAGCCTAATTCAGCTATTTCCGTTCGGTTAATTCAGGACTGCGAATCTCGTCAATGAGACTCGGTCAGCGAATCCCACAACTCTACCCTCTTGTCGGCGATCTTTCCGGCCGACAGTTCACGTATGGTGTACTCTCTGGCCGTTTTTTTCATCTGTTCGAACTCTCCGGGATCGATCTGCCTCAGCTCTTCAATCGTTTCGGCCAGGCTCTCGATCTGAAATTGTTCGGAGGACTGAGTGCCGGAAATAGTATCGGCGCCCCTGTTTGATCGATCGGTTTCGGCGCTCCGGGCGGCTCTATCGCCGGCATTTAATGCTGCCAGATGCCCGATTCTTTTCTCCACAATAAAATGGTTGTCGGGGATATCCCACGCCAGCACCGGCAATCCGCAGGAGAGATATTGGGGGATCTTTTGTGAATAGGAGCCGAAGTAGGTTTCTCCGTTGGCCGGCATCTCCACGTAGGTCAGGTCAACGCCAACGTCAAAGGCGTTGATGTAGGCCACAACCTCGGAGTAGGGCACCCGGCCGGTCAGGATCAGGCTCGACTCGACACCCAGCTCTACGGCCAATTTCTTAAGCTCCTCTTTCTGCTCGCCGTCTCCCACCAGCATCACCCCCACGTTTTTGTGCTCTTCCAGTAGAGCCAGCGCCTTGAGAAGCAGTTCGTTGTGCCGATTTCGCGCAAGCGCGCCCGCATAGCCCAGTACCAGGTCGAACCGGGAAAGCCCAGGGATGCGGCTGTATACCGGGTTTTCTCCGGCGGGTACCGGTTTAAAATATTCGGTATTGGCCCCGTTTTTGATGACGCGGAATTTTCCCGCATCCACCGAATAGGTTTTGCCGATCCACGGCAGGTACGCCGCGCTTTCAGTATCTCCTCCAGCCGCATTGCCAAACAATCTTTTGTAGAGGTAGAGGTTGAACGGCCGGGCCAGCCTGAGCTTCAGATTGTTTCGGCCGGTCATCATCGCCTTGCCGCCCGCCTTCTTGATGATCACAGGAATACCCAGCAGCCTGCGAAGCAGCAGCAAGTGGACCGGCATCACGCCGGGGCGGCTCACCAGGGCATCGAACGGCTTTTTTTTGTGCTCCCGCATCACCCGGCGGACCATCGACAGTAAAAAAAGAGGGTAGAGCAGGGGATTTTTCTTGTGGTTGAGTACATACCGGATCTGCTCGTTGTGGTGGTTTTCCGGGTTCGACGGGCGAGGCATGAAACAGGTAACACGATCGCTGTAACGGCCGATAAGCTCTTCGGCCAGCTCCCGTTCGTTAATTCCGGGGCCGTTGTCGATCGACAGGTCGATCATGGTGATATAGGCGTATCTGCGCGGCATGCTCATTCCACGAAGAAGGTAAGAAGATTCGCGGGCTGTGTCACTACCAGGCAGAACAAACTCATCTTAGATGTTTTTGAAAAACTTGATTACCTTAACCGTTGGAACCTGACGGTAAAATTGTTGGCGTATTCAAATAATTAGGGGTTTGGAACGATGGACGATTTGCCGGAGTATGACAGACAAGAATGACCTGATTGAAAATTCCGACCTGAAACGAACCTGAGCTGTGGTTAACACATCGCTGCCTGTATTCGTCCTGCTTATTGCTGTTGGTAATTACTTTTTTACTCGTCAACTGGTTCGATACGCACTGGTGAGCCGGATAACGGATGTGCCCAATCAACGCAGCTCACACACCGCAGTTACGCCGAGGGGAGGGGGTGCCGGGTTTGTTCTGATGACCATCCTCGGTTTCGCCGTCTACATGGCGGTTCACGGTCTTTTTGATTCGGTCGGCCTGTCGGTGTTCCTGCTCGTTCTGCTGGTGATCGCCTGGATCGGCTGGCTCGACGACAAGAACGATCTCTCCCGCCGTATGCGTTTTGGCGTGCAGTCGGTGGCTGCAGTCATTACCATTCTGTTCATCAACAATCTCGACCAGCTTTATATACCGTTCACCGGTTTCATGGAAATCGGCTTGGCCGGAACGCTCCTCGCCTACCTCTGGATCACCGGTGCCGCCAATATCTACAATTTTATGGATGGGGTCGACGGTATCGCTTCTGCCCAGGCGATCGGTGCAGCGGTCGGTTGGATCTATTTCGCCTGGTTATGGGGCGTTCATGAACTTTTTGTCATCAATCTTTTCATCCTGTCGGCCGTAGCGGTATTTCTGCTGTTCAACTGGTCGCCGGCCCGCATCTTCATGGGTGATATCGGCAGCCTCTTTCTCGGCTTCTTTTACGCCATTATGCCCTTCCTGGCCGCCTATCTCTCTGAGTCGGTGCAGCTCGGATCGGCGATCTTCCTGGGCGGCCTGCTGATCTGGCCGTTTCTGTTCGACGGTACCTACACGATTTTCCGACGGCTTTTCAAGGGAGAGAATATCCTCCAGGCCCACCGTTCACATCTCTACCAGCGGCTCAATATCGCCGGCTGGGAACACAGCCGCATCACCAGCCTCTATTTTATCTTTGCCCTGCTTTGCATCGGGCTGGCTATTCTGTTCTACCACAGTGCCGACCTGGGCAAGCTGCTTATCCTGGCGGGCATGACGTTTGCTTCATTTGGCTTGGTCTTCTATGTGAGAGGGGTGGAGAAGCGGACCGGAACAATTTGAGCCTTTTCCCGATTAGAATTATGCATCATTGAGATGCAGATTCAAACTAGCCCACTATTTCACGTAACCGCATGCGAATAAGCAATTTATAAGCAATATTTTTGGTAAATCAGAATACTGTTCTTACATTCCCCCCAATAATATCCCTCATTTGCATGAATTCTGGTGTTCATTTTGTATATTTTTGTGATATCAGTGTATAGGTGAAATCGTTAAAACACCTTGCCTGGTAAGACAGAAAGCGCAATGGAAAGCTATGGATGCAGAGTTGCCAGGCTTTCGGACGAACACTTTTATGAGCTACAGATCAAAATAATTAGATGAACCTGTCAAATAACTACATCACCCGGGTCCTGTTTTTCTTTACCGGCGATACGTTAGCTCTGATTTCCGCAGTTTTTTTCTCCTATCTGATTGTCGGTTCATTCTCGGGCATTGAATACACATTCCCGTTCCACAGTGCGGCCCTGATTATCTGCTTCTCGCTAATCGGCCTGGCGGTTTTCAATATGTATCAGGTGAGCTGGCAGTACACCAGCCTGCGCGAATTGCTGATGATCCTGCTCGCTCTCACTTCCGGAACAGCGGCATTTTTAGGAGTTTCGCTGCTGATTGGTAATTACAGCAGTCACATGTTCGCCTTTGCTTCGCTGGTTTTTGTTCTCAGTATTCTGTTCGTGGGTGGATTCCGCATCAGCAAGCGGATGGTGATGGAGGTGCTCAATACACCACGAGTGAAAAAACGTGCCGTGTTATTTGGTGCAGGCAGCGCCGGCGACCAGATCATGCGCGATCTGATCCGTAACAGTCAGTGGAACCTGAGTGTAGCGGCTATTTTTGACGATGAAGAATCACTACACGGCCTATCGCTTCACGGAGTCGAAATCCAGGGCGGCCGTAAAAGCATGTACTCCTACCTCAAGTACACCACGGTTGATGAATTGATCATCGCCATTCCTTCACTGCCCAAGCGTGAACTCAAAACGCTTATCAGCAAGGTTCGGGAGATCAACCCGAATATCAAGATCAAGGTACTCCCCTCGTTCCACCTGCTTTCGGACGACCCGGTCGGAGTCAAAAATATTCGGGAGATCAGCATTGAAGATATTCTCGGGCGCGAGCCTGCCCGCATCGATATGAAATCGATCAAGTCGAGCATCAACGGCAAGACGGTGGTGGTAACCGGTGCAGGCGGGTCGATCGGAAGCGAAATTATCCGCCAGTGTGTTTCTCTTTCTCCATCCAAGCTGATTGCACTGGATGTAGATGAAACCGAACTGTTCCACCTGATCAACGAATTCAAGAACCACAAAGGCGTTCTCAAACCGTTTGTAGCAAGCGTGACCGATAAAAGCCGCATCAAATGGCTGATGGAGACCGAACAGCCGGATATCATCTTCCATGCGGCAGCCTACAAGCATGTGCCGATGATGGAGGAATTTCCCGAAGAGGCGGTACGGGTCAATGTCGACGGTACGCGCAATATGGCACGACTTGCCTGTGAGTACGAAGTGGACAAGTTTGTTCTGATCTCTACCGATAAAGCGGTCAACCCGACCAATGTGATGGGAGCGACAAAACGGGTGGCCGAAGAGATCTGTCTATCCTACAACGATCTTTGTATCACCCGATTTATTTCGGTTCGGTTTGGCAATGTTCTTGGATCGAGAGGTTCTGTGGTACCGCTCTTTATCGAACAGATCAACAGCGGCGGCCCGGTCACCATCACCGATCCGAACGTTAAAAGATATTTCATGACCATTCCCGAATCGGTTCTGTTGGTGATGCAGGCGGGTTCGATGGGGCAGGGCGGCGAAGTTTTTGTCCTCGATATGGGCGAGCCGGTCAAGATCCTCGATATGGCCAACGAACTGATCCGGCTGCACGGCCTGGAGCCCGGCAAAGATATCCCGATCGAATATACCGGCCTGCGTCCCGGAGAAAAGATGTTCGAAGAGTTGCTGATCGCCGAAGAGGGTGTCACCAGTACAACGCATGAACGGATCTACAAGGCGATCTGCCGCAAGGAGCTCAGCAACGACGAACTGAATGCGATCATTGCCAACCTCTTTTCCGAAATTCGACACGGCAATAAAGATTCGATCCGGTTCCTGCTCAAGAAGATGGTTCCAACCTACTCTTTCAAAGGGGAAAAAGTGGAACAGAACGGCGCCTTTGCCAACGGGACTTCGAAAACCAAAGCCAACGGCATCGGAAATTTGAAAGCGGCAGAAAGCGCAAGTTCCAACGGAAATGCCAAGTCAAAAACGGTAGAAAGCGCCAAATCCATCGGGAACGGCAAGCCGAAAACGAAAGAAAATGCTAGTTCTAACGAGAATGGACATAGAAACGGATCGTCACTGACCGGGCACGGGGTATCGGGTGGCAGCAATGGCTATAAGAAGAGTGCTGATACGGTCGATTCCTGACTTCCGGCTGGCAATTTCTTGATTTGGGAGTATAGATCCACAGTTGGCAATTTTCTGATGAGCGGTGGATTTTTTTGAAATTGATCACTGGATAGAGAGTATCAGCTTTACAATAAAAAACGTTTCTCAATTCTCCCGGAGACTCCTATCTTTGATGCCTTGAAATGAGTGCGGGTTGCACTGCCATCAATCGATTTGAAAAAATCATTTGGTACACACTGCAAAGTGTGATTTCAGTCTTCGCACTGCCACCAATCGTTATGAAAAAATGAGTAGTATTGATCCACTGCTGAAGAAGATCGAAGATAAAACCTATCAAATAGGCATAGTGGGGCTAGGCTACGTTGGCCTTCCGCTGATGTGGACATTCCATCGTGCCGGGATGCCGGTTCTCGGGTTCGATATCGACAATGAGAAGATCCGCTGTATTCGCGAGGGCACTCCCTATATCAAGCATCTTGGCAAAGAGAAGATGAAAACCCTGGCCGATTCGGAGCGGGCCGATGCCACAACCGATTTTTCCCGCTCCTCCGAAGTCGACGCTTTGCTGCTTTGTGTGCCAACCCCTCTCGACCACCACCGTGAACCAGATATGAAATTTGTGGAGCAGACCACTCGGTCGCTGGCTCCCTATTTGAGAAAGGGGCAGATGGTGATCCTTGAGTCGACTACCTGGCCGGGCACAACCAACGAGCTGATCATCCCGCTGCTGGAAAAGGGGTCCGGCCTCAAAGCCGGCAAGGATTTTTATGTTGCCTACAGCCCGGAGCGCGAAGATCCGGGAAACAGGGATTTCAATACGGCCAAAATTCCGAAAGTGGTGGGTGGGTACGGCGAGGAAGCACTCAGGCTTGCCTGTGCCATGTACGATACGGCTATCGTGGAAACCGTCCCGGTCTCGGATACGCAGACGGCCGAAGCGGTCAAGCTGACCGAAAATATATTTCGCTCGGTTAATATTGCGCTGGTCAACGAACTCAAGGTGGTGTACGGCGAAATGGGGATCGATGTTCACGAAGTGCTGGACGCCGCCGGGACCAAGCCGTTCGGATTTATGAAATTTACTCCCGGTCCCGGCCTGGGCGGCCACTGCATCCCCATCGACCCGTTCTACCTGACCTGGAAAGCACGCGAAGTGGAGCAGTCCACCCGCTTTATCGAACTGGCCGGGGAGATCAACACGTCGATGCCTCGCTATGTCGTACAGCGAACACTGGAGGCGTTAAACCAGAAGAAGAAATCATTGAACGGCAGCAAATTGCTGCTGATTGGGCTCGCTTACAAGCCGGATGTAGATGACGACAGAGAATCACCCACCTACAAACTGATGGATTACTACAAGAGTATGGGGGCCGAGGTCGCTTATTATGATCCAAACGTGCCGGTCATCAAGCCCTCCAGGGAGTATCCGCACTGGGCAGGAACCAAGTCGGTCGACTGGGATGAAGAGACAGTTTCGGGTTTTGATGCGGTCGTCATCTCAACAGCTCATACAGATATAAATTACCGGCAGCTCGCCGATTGGGCCGACCTGATTGTCGACACCCGCAACGCCATGCGCGATATCCCGACCCGGAACGGACAGATCTACAAGGCGTAATTGATGGGGATTTATGTCAGTTGATACAAAAAAGATTTTGGTCACCGGCGCTGCCGGATTTATCGGGTTTCATCTGGTGCGGAGGCTGCTTGCCGACGGGTTCCGCGTTGTCGGCCTTGATAACATTAACAACTATTACGACGTCCGCCTCAAACGGGACCGCCTACGGGAGACCGGAATCGAAGAGCCGAAGGATGGTGAACTTGTTACCAGCCGGACCGACGACAACTACCGGTTTATCAAACTCGACCTGAACGATCGAGAAGGTGTGCCGGCGCTGTTTGACAATGAAAAGTTCGACCTGGTGATCCACCTTGCCGCTCAGGCGGGGGTCCGGTACAGCCTGGACAACCCGCACGCTTATATCGACAGCAACCTCTCCGGATTCCTCAATATCCTGGAAGGGTGCCGCCATCACCCGGTGGAGCATCTGATCTACGCTTCTTCGAGTTCGGTTTATGGAGCCAATACCGAGATGCCGTTCAAAACGAGCGACCGGATCGACCACCCAGTCAGCCTCTACGCAGCGACCAAAAAGTCGAACGAGCTGATGGCGCACACCTACTCACACCTGTTCGGCATCCCCTCCACAGGACTGCGCTTTTTTACCGTGTACGGCCCCTGGGGCCGGCCCGACATGGCCCTGTTTCTATTTACCGAGGCGATCTCCAACGGCAAGCCGATCGATGTATTCAACTACGGAGAGATGGAGCGGGATTTTACCTATATCGACGACATCGTTGAGGGAATTGAGCGGTTGATTGAGAAGCCGCCGAAGGCAAACCCCCAGTGGGATGAAACGAAGGATCCGTTATCCGAAAGCTTTGCTCCCTACAAGATTTACAATATCGGTAACAATCAACCGG
>SLKI01000127.1 GCA_007134695.1 Balneolaceae bacterium | reverse complement strand
GCTCCGGATCCCCATCCAGGAGGAGTCCCCAGACGGTGGACAACTCCCCTCGGAAACCCGGGTGCAGCAGCAGCGCCCCCAGGGTGGCGACGAGGAGCATCCCGGGGAGGAGCGCGAGGAGGGTGGGGATCAGGCGGCGCCGCATGACGGTTCTGCTACCCGCCATCTCGCGTTTGGAGCCGCCAGCGGATCGGTGGGGCAACCGGTCCGGCGAGGTGCGGTGGGGGAGGTGTTGACGGCAAGGCCTCTCCGGGTAGCTTCCGGCCGGCCTCCCCCTTCCCGGTATCGGAAATGATCGAGCTGTGGCGGTTCTTCCAGCGTCGACGCCCCCTTCTCCTTTACGGGATCGGGCTCGCAGCGGTCTCCAGTTTCGGGCAGACCTTCTTCATTTCCCTCTTCGTCCCCTCGTTCCTCGACGCTTTCCCCCTCACCCCAGCATCCTTCGGCGTCCTCTACGCCGCGGCCACCCTCACCGGTGCCTTCCTCCTTCCCGTCGCCGCGCGATGGATCGACCGCATTCCTCTCTCCGGGTACACGAGCGCGGTGCTGGGAACCCTGGCCCTTTCCGCCCTCCTGGTGGCGGGATCCGCGACGGTCTGGATGCTGGGTCTGGGACTCCTGGGACTCCGGCTGGCGGGGCAGGGGCTTTCTAGCCACGCCGGCCTCACCGTCATGGCCCGATACTTCTCCAAGGAGCGGGGGAAGGCGCTCTCCATCGCCAACCTGGGCTTCCCCGTGGGGGAAGCCGTGCTCCCGCTGGCGCTGGCCGGATTTCTGGCGGTGGCCGGGTGGCGGCTAGGATGGGTGGTGGTGGCGGCCGTGGTCCTCGGGGTAACGCTCCCTCTGGTTCTCCGACTGCTGCGCTCCGCCGACGTGGAGCTGGACCCACTCCGGCTGAACGTCGACGGGGGCATGGGTTCCGACCCAGGGATGGTGTCGGCGGAGACGGGTCACGCCCACCCGGGTCTCTCCCAAACAGGGAAGCCCCCCCCTGGGAGAGGCCAGGGCAGGACGGAGCCCAGGGGGAAAGCGCCGGTGGGACCGCCGTCCACCACCGGCGAATGGTCGGCCGGCCGGGTGCTGCGCGACCCGCGGTTCTGGCTCCTGGTTCCCGCAGCCCTCCTCCCCCCCTTCTGGGCCACCGGACTGATCCTCTACCAGACGTCCCTGGCTTCCGCCAAGGGATGGTCGCTCCCCATACTGGCCTCGGCTTTCGTGGGGTTCGCCCTGGCCCGGATCATCGCCTCCCTGGCCATCGGGGGGGGCATCGATCGGTACTCGGCCCGCCGTCTCTTTCCCGCCGCGGTCCTCCCCATGGGACTGGGCGTCACCCTCCTGGCCCTGGCGGACGGACCCTGGGTGGCCTTCGCCTACCTGGCCCTCCTGGGGGCTACGGTGGGGCTGTCCGGAACGCTGAAGACCGCCCTCTGGGCAGAGCTCTATGGGATTCGACACCTGGGAGCCATCAAGGGGATGGAGGGCACCCTCATGGTGATGAGTACGGCGGCGGCCCCCCTCGTGGTGGGGTGGGCCCTGGAAGACCCGGGACGACTCCTTCCCCTTCTCTGGAGCTGCGTGGGCTCCGTGGTCGGAGGTTTCCTCATGGCGGAGGTGGGGCTGGCTGAGGGTAAGCGGGGGGGAGCGGGCCTTCCCTGAACCGTCCGGCCACCCTTGTCCCCTCCGTGGCCGAAGGGGATAATCGAGGGGCTCCATCGTCTTCCCCTGAGCCGCCCTCCACCTCCCCGAACCCCCAGTCAGGAACCACGTGAGCCTTCCCGCGCACTCTCAATGTCTCCCGGCAAGGGCTCCCTCACCCCAGGGACCTGAAGGATGATGGCGCTACTGGCCCTGCCCCTCCTCCGATGGGCGCTCTTCTCCGGCGTACTCCTCCTCGTCGGTGTGGTCTCCTGGAGGGGTGCAGTGGTCCCCCGTCTCCGGCTTCACCTGGGCCAGGCCTACCCCCCCCAGGAGTACCCCGAGATCGTTGGCCTGGAGCGGCGGATGGCCAGCGCAGGAGCCCTCCTGGCCCTCCTCCTGCTTCCCGTGTGGGGACTCCGGCTATGGAGCCAGCTCCAGGAGTTCAGGGACCCGTTCGTTCCCCTTTCGGAGGACGTGGAATTCCTTCTGCGGCAAACCTTCTGGGGAAAGGTCTGGATGGCCCAGGGGGGCGTGCTCCTCCTCCTGGTGGGAGGATTCCTTCTCCTCCGTGGCCCCTGGGGCGGAGCCCCGCCCCCCTCCCCTGGACTCACCCCGGAGGGCATCCCCCGGGAAGGCCCAAGGCTCCTGGAATGGCCATGGCCGTGGAGGGTGGTGGCTGGGATGGTGGGTCTCCTGGCTCTCTCCCTCTCCCTTTCCAGTCACGCCATGTCGGTTCCCGTCAACACCGCCATGGCGGTGGGGGTGGATGCCGGACACCTCCTGGCAGCCGGTGCCTGGGTGGGGACACTGGCCCTGATCCTGGCCGTGACTCCGGGGAAGAACACCGATACGCCGCTCCTGGGCATCCAGCTCCGGGCCTTTTCCCCCCTGGCCATGGGGGCGGTGGGGGTCCTGGTGTTCCTTGGGGTGATCCTCTCCGGCCTCCACGTTCACGAGTGGTCTGTTCTCTGGAGGGAAGCGTACGGAAGAACCCTTTCCCTCAAGATCCTGGCGGCCCTGGGCGTCATGGGGATGGGCTTCGTGAATTGGCGGCAGGGCCTCCCCCGGGTGGACACGCGAGTGGGAAGAAGGTGGGTGCGCCGTAGTGCGTGGTT
>SLKI01000123.1 GCA_007134695.1 Balneolaceae bacterium | reverse complement strand
GGCTGCGAAGGGATCGATGTGGAACACGGCCGCTCGATTCTGATCGCCGATGATGCGGAAGCCTTTGCCGGGGAGGTTGTCCGGCTGATCCGGGAGAGGAAGCTTCGCGAACAGCTTGTCCACCAGGGCTATGAACTGGTAACCAACCGATACGACTGGAATGTAATCGGAGATACCCTGCTCGATATCTATAACAGGACGTTGGCAACTCAAATACAGGAGAACCCTTCCAATGAAAAAGCACAAACCCGCCAATCGTATCGAGGAATACGATCTGAGAGCACGATATTGTAAAGATGACTATTTGATGTCGGGCAGGGGAGAGTATGACACCGACTATCGAATCAACAGAATTGTAGATCGTCTGACCCTGATGCCCCATTTTCGGGTACTCGATATTGGCCCGGGAAGCGGCCGGCTTTTCGAATTAATCCATACAAGGGTGAGTGAATGTCATGGTGTGGAACCAGCAGACTCTATTGTAGAGCGCCTCTCCAAAAAATTTGATGATGTTTCCAATGTCCAGATTCATCTGGCCAAATCCAATCGTCTGCATTTTGACGATGATTCGTTCGACATTATCGTTATCAACGGTGTGTTAAACCTCCTCGACACAAAAGAAGAGGCGATCGAGACCTTGCAGGAAATTCGTCGGGTTGCCAACGAGTCGGCTATCATCTTTGTCGGAGAATTTCCCTTCGCCTTCGAAGGGCCGGGACAGCTTCAGGGGAACGGGCTTCAGCGAACCTGGCGAAAAATCAGACAGGGAAACCTGCAGGAAGTGGTCGGTATCGGTTTCAGAAAATTGGTCCAAACTACACGTTACCTTTTACGTATCGAACCAAAAATCATCCCGTCTCATACCGGCATCAACATTCCGGAAGATGAGTTTTTCCACATCTGTCGTACGATCGGAATGGATGGTACGGCTGAAAGAACCCGGTTCAAATATGAGATTGCTGCATCACGAAATGACTATATCCTCAGGCCGGCAACGCCTTTAGACCCCGATACAGGTCTGCATTCGGCATCCGACAGGTTTCACTCAAATCAAAACAGTCGCTGATTCACTTGATTCTCTTTCCATAAACCTAAAACGTGAAATACCGTACATGATCACCCTTCATATAACGAGCGACCTCCGGCGGGCTTGCAATACCAACCCCATCGATCAGGTCCTCCTCGGTATATTCACGATTTGGCAGGTATATTCCACAAACTTCGACTGTTACCCCCCTCTCAATTAATCCGGTCAGCAACTGTTTTGGACTCCGGTCAGCCGGCTGAAATCTGGGAGATTCGGTATGCCGAAGTGCCAGGTCTCCGCCATCGCTGCACAACAGGACTCGTACATCAACCTCTTGATTGAGTGATTGCGTTGCCAGCACCATCGCCATCATCTGAGTTTCCGCATCTGACGAAGTGACAACTACAAACAACTCTTCCTGATTATGATTATGGTGTGCATTAAAAGCTGTTCCGGCCAAAATAATCACTCCTGATAGAATTATTGTAAATATTGTATTCATTGTGTCAGTCTTTTGTATGAAATCAGTCTATTGATTTTCCTGCAAAAACATCATGATACTCTTTGCAGTTCCCATAATTCGACTGTTTCGTTTTTTCGATGTGCCCGGCGGCGAGTTTTCTTTGAGGGTGCTTCTGCATCGCGCCGGATGAGCTGAACTTTCTTATACCTGTCATTCAGCGCTATCTCCTTTTCAACCGGATGAATTCCTCCCAGCCCTTCTTTACGGCTCAGATTGGAAAATAGAATGACCAAGCTCCCCTGCTTATTCAGGTAATCGATCGATTCTTCAAAAAATCGTTCGAATAAACCCTCTTTATAGTAAATCGCCCTGTCGAGCCCTTCAACGTCACCATCGGCCGGCAGCCAGGGTGGATTGAACACAATCAGGTCTGCAACTGCATCAACTTTCTCAAAGAGATCACTTTCTATCGCATTAACTTTGCCGCCCAGATCATAACGTTTTAGATGATCCAAAACTGAAAGAATTGCATTTGGATTATTGTCGACAGCAGTAACGTGTTGAAATCCAAACTTCAGCATCTGAAAAGCAAGAACTCCGCATCCGGTTCCGATATCGAGAGCAGACTTTTTTCCGGCCGAATAGTTTTGCAGCCATTCATCAAACAGAATCAAGTGATCAAAACGTGTCGGGAAATAGGTGCCATAAAATGGGTACACCCGCTCACTCAGCACCGGAAATTGAATCCCTTTCAAATACCACTGCCATGAACTGTTCAAGCCCTGCAACTCAGGAACGGAGAGCAGGAACTGATCCACATCAGGATAGAGCCGATCAAGCCACCCGATCTCCGGAGCTTTTTTCAGATCAATTCTTCCCTCCTTGACAGGTGCAAGCAGCCGGTTTGATGCGTGAGAGTAATCGGCGCGCTCCTCTCTATACGTTTGAAAATCACTTTCCATACCCTTCTTGAATATCGACCGCCTGAGTTCCGAAAGAACTCTCAAGCCGGATGGCCACTCATCTGTAACGACCCCGATTTCACCCGCCTTCAATCTTTTAACAACACTTTTCGGATCGGATGCGGAATCGACTTCAAAGTCAGCTTCGTCCGAAGCGGCAGGCTTTGGCCGTCTTGGTATGGGTTCCGCTGATTGTTTCATCTTTTCATTTAGAATGAGGATAGAGATGTTTAAAATCTGTGTGCAAGAAAAGATCCAGGTTTCCCGGTAGAAATTCAGACTGTTTTTGGCATTAAGAGCGCTTTTATTAGATTTTGACGGTCGACCCGGAGTGATTTGCCTTGCATGACCGCTCGAAAACCGCAATTCGATTTTGCCCAAAACCATGAAACTACTTCGCTCTATCTCAATTCTGCTGCTCACTATCTTTTTAACCGGAGAACTTATGGCCCAGATCGATCGCCCGAATGAACACTTTGTCACAAGATCCGAAGTGATTGCTGCCAATGGTATGGTGGCTACAAGTCAACCACTGGCGACCCAGGTGGGACTCGACATTTTAAAACAGGGCGGAAATGCTGTGGATGCCGCCATCGCAGCCAATGCTGCAATCGGCCTGATGGAGCCAACAGGCAACGGGATTGGCGGGGATCTTTTTGCTATTATCTGGGACGCAGAAACCGAACAGCTCTATGCACTCAATGCGAGCGGCCGCTCCCCGATGAATCTGAGCTACGAGGAGCTGCTCGAAGAGCTGGATCGGCTGGAGAGAAACTCCATTCCCCCTTATGACCTGCTTTCGGTTTCAGTACCGGGTGCCGTCGACGGCTGGTTCGAATTGCATGAGCGGTTTGGGAGCGCCCCGATGGAACAGATATTGAGGCCATCCATCCGATATGCCGAGGAAGGTTTTCCGGTAAGTGAAGTGATTGCAAGCGCCTGGCAGGGAGCAGCCGGATTCCTCAGCCAGCAACCCGGAGCCTTTGAGGAGACATTTACGATAGACGGCCGAGGCCCGGATAAAGGAGAGATCTTCCGAAATCCCGACCTCGGCAATACCTACAGATTGTTGGCAACCGAAGGACGAGATGCCTTTTACAGGGGTGAGATTGCCGAGAAGATTGATGCCTGGATGCGGGAGAATAACGGCTACCTGCGATTTGAGGATTTTGATGCTCACACATCGGAGTGGATCGATCCGATCACCGTTAACTACAGGGGATATGATGTATATCAGATTGGCCAGAATAACCAGGGCACTGCAGTCTTGCAGATGCTGCAGATTCTGGAAGGGTACGACCTGGCGTCAAAAGGCCATAACAGCGAAGAGACCTTGCACCTGATGGTCGAGGCCAAGAAACTCGCATTTGAGGATCGTGCCAAACACTATGCAGACCCGGATTTTTACGACATTCCGATGGAACAGCTGCTATCTGATGAGTACGCTGCAGAAAGGCGGCAGCTGATCGGCGAGCGGGCGGCCGACCGCTTGACCAGCGGCATCGAAGGACTTGAACAGGGTGGAACGATCTATCTGACGACCGCCGACAAAGATGGAAACATGGTCTCATTGATTCAGAGCAACTTCCGGGGAATGGGTACCGGATTTGTTGTGCCCGGTACCGGTTTCAGTTTTCAAAACCGGGGTGAGCTCTTCTCACTCGATCCGGATCATCCAAATGTTTATGCTCCGGGTAAACGACCTTTCCATACGATCATCCCGGGATTTGTAACAAAAGATGGTTACCCGTGGCTCAGTTTCGGTGTGATGGGAGGCGCATTCCAGCCCCAGGGCCATGTACAAATTCTGGTCAATCTGATCGATTTCGGAATGAACCTGCAGGAAGCCGGTGATGCGGTCCGTTGGCTGCATGCCGAGTCGACCGAGCCGACCGATAGCCATGACGCGATGCTTGAGGATGGAGGTCGGGTCCATATCGAATCCGGCATCGACTACCGGATTGTCCGGGCTTTACGAAGCAGAGGGCACGATGTTCGGATCGGGGGCGGTTTTTACGGCCGTTATCAGGCGATCAAATATGATCGTGAGAAAGGAGTTTTCATCGGTGCATCGGAGTCTCGGGCCGACGGGCAAGCCGCCGGATATTGAGAGTCTGAACCGGTGGAGTGGTAATGAAAAGATCTTAAACTTGCTGCTGGTAAAATTACTTATTGTGCTGTACCCAGAAGCTCCCCTCTTTCGTAATACACTTCGGGTCTGTACTCTCTTGGAGTACGATCTGCAATTCGTCGAAAGGAAAAGTGACCATAACGCGTCGCTCCATACGTCTGCAGAATTTCGCCATCTGTATCTATGGTAATCGGCCTCTCGTTCAATTCAAGATAAGAAGTCTGGGAATGCGCCGGTCCACCAATCACATCCCGGGCCCATTGTACGTATCGATGATCCTCTCCTTCTTTTGTGTAGATCACTTTCAATCGGCCTGAAAAATTAAAATCATAAAGTCCCTCTTCAACATTTTGACTGATCAGCCGGCTGGCTCGAGCCCGATATTCGTTTTGACTGGATATACCCCGAATATCCCTGCGCTGTTCATAAATTACGAACCCTTCTTCACGAACCCGATCATGAATCAGAGTCAATAAAAAGTGCCTCACAGATCCGTAAAAAGCTTTTTTCCGATTTTTTTCCCAAAACTGTTGCTGTGATTCATCTTTTGGCCTCAACTCTTCGAAAAGAGGTTCACCGTCCCATCGTGTCACCAGGCCGGAATGTCTGAACTCATCAAGGTAATAGGTAATACGATAGCCAAGGGACCGGTTTTCAATGACTAGTGGCTCGCTCGCCTCGGCCGTAAACCGCCCCCACCAACGGGATTCAAATGATAAAACTTCGGGGTTGATGATTTCGACCGAATCCGAGAGAGATGAAGTACCAATAAAAAGATCATAAAATCGGTCCAGATCGTCATACCAGTCATCATCAAGTTCCACTTGTACCTCACTCATTTCGATCGTAACAGGGTGTATCGAAAAGTTGAATTTGTGGGTCTTGCCCGCAGTGACAAGAGTATCCTTGGCGGTGAGTCCAAAACCGACCATGGATATTGCGACTCGATGAGCTCCGGCCGGCACTTCCTCCAGCCGATACCTGCCTTCGGAATCAGAATGTGTACCGATGGTCGTTCCGGCAAGAAAGATATGAGCACCCGGTAATGGCTCTTGATTCTCTGCATTGATGATGACTCCCTCAAGAGTGGCAGGCCTTGAGTCCTGGCCTGAAAGATGCTCATACTGGAGTCCCAGTAGCAGAACCAGAAAAATAGTTGATATACTTCGCAACATGATACCTTCCAACCTGAACATCAGGTATTAGTGTAAAGTGTAATTTACACAGGAAAACTTCCCGGTCAAGTGAAATCTCATTTAAACTCTTTTTTTGACTTATAAACCGAGATTACCGAGATTGGAGCTGATAATAAATCATCGTTAATACATAATTTCGGGTCATTTAAATAAAGAGATCGTGATCCGACCTGCTAAAACGATACAGGCAACAGGCTGGAAGATCTAAAAAACGAGAACAGTCTGACAGAATCTCACCGAACCAACTACATTTAAACCAAATAAGCTATGTGTATCCAGAAACCTCACCGCAAGAGTAATACCGGACAATCTCGAAAGAGAACCTGGATGAAACTTTCACCCCTGTTCGCCGCCCTTTTATTGATCGCCGCTGCATGTTCTGATGATCAACCGAGTATCGGTGATAACGGGATATCCTCTCCCGGTTTTGAAGCAGAATTGGGAGAGCAGACTGTAATGATGCCCGAGGATGTAGTCGAACAGGCATTGACAGATTATGATACCGAAGATCACGTCTACACATTTGACGTTTCTCAACTGGATCAGGCGGGGATCGAACTGCAATCCGGCGAAATTCTTCTGATCGCCGGTGTGGCATTACGAAGAATTACCAACGTAGTTGAACAGAATGGACAGGTGACCGTTGAAACCGATTTTGCTACACTTCCCGAAGCATTCGAGAATGCAAGCATCAATTACAGTGAAGTGTTGAGGTTTACTCCCGAGGTGGCCGAAAAAACCGTAATCGAGTTTATGGGTAAAGAACTCGCACCCACATCCATTCAAGAGGATGGGAAAATCGAATGGGAGTATGAACTGGGCGACTGGACCATTAAAGGAATTGTCGATCCGCGCGACGTCGAGGTGTATGTGGGGATCGAAGCCCGGGTGGAAAAAGATATGGCCAACGCAGCCTATATCATGGAGACAACCATCAAGGAGATGGCCACGGACGCCAACATTAATATTGCCGACCACGAAACCAAAGAGTTCGGGTTTCGAAGTACCAATATCGGCGGGGAGATGAAACTCAAATTTGTCGGAGCCGGCGGAGTGAGCCCGGATGTTCAGTGGGGGCCGCGGGCTATCTTTCGGTACCCGTTTATGATCGGGCCGATTCCCGGTGTGATGTCGATCAACACAAGAACAGCCAACAGGCTGGAACTTCCGAACCAGGGATTCGCCGAAGCTGAGGTTACACTTTCCTATAGCGGCGATACCGGATTTACTTACGAGGATGGTTCGATCGACCATATCGCTGATGGCGGCATCGACTCCCCCAACCGGGGACGCACCGAGTGGAATGCAGGAGCACATGTAGGCTACACAGCAGATATGCAGTGGGGTATTGCAATACCGGAATTTTCCTTCTCGCTTTTTGGCAATACCGTCGTCCCGTCGCTGCGGCCGGAGTTTTATCTCCGAACCTCCTTTACCTGGCCAGGCGCATGTACCAGAGTCTCTACCGCTTATGAAATCAATGCCGCCCTGGCGTTTCGGCTGCTGGGAGTAACGCTGGCCAATCCATCCAGGAATATTATCACCCCCTGGGAATGGTCCAGAAGCGAAGGTAATTGTGGAGACGGAAAACAGCTGAACCCTGCCGATATCGATCTGCTTCGAATTGCTGATTACAACCAGCAGGCCGATGGTGCAGAGGTACCCTACGTATTAGCAAGGCCATAAGCGTCAGAAAAAGCCGGTAAACGGTTCTTGCCCTCTCCGATAGCTGAGAGCTATTCGGAGGGGGCACACCAGATCGATATAAAATTCTTAAAACGATTTAAAAACGTATAAAATCAAGGAACATAGAGTTCCTGCTTCCGTTAGAATAGGTGCTTGATATAAACAGCAACCTTTATTCAACCAATAAAACTCTATGTTCAGGTATCTATTTCTCTTAACATTTCTATTTGCATTCACTGCATGTGAAAGTGACGACGCTCCCCCGGAGCAGCCACCACCGCAAGATCCTATGCAGGGGCAGATGCAGCAACAGGCTCCGGCATTGGATATCGATGTAACCAGTAATGAGATCGATCAATTTGTGGAGGCGGCAATTAAGGCTCAGGATGCACAAATGGAGGCTCAACAGGAGATGATTGACGTTGTCGATGAAGAGGGAATTTCCGTTGAGACGTACAATCAAATTGCTCAGGCCGTTCAAATGGGGCAGCCGGTAGAAGATATCGATGTAACTGCTGAACAACTCGAACAATATGACAGGGCCTCGGAGCTGATTGAGGAGATCGAAGAGACCCTCCGATCCAACATTGAAGAGGTAGTCGAAAACACCGGAATGGATTTTGAGCGCTTTCAGGAGATCAATATGGCCGCACAGCAAGACCCGGCACTTCGACAGCAGATAGAAGAGAAGATGCAGGAAACTCAAATGCAGACACCCCAAGGCGATTTTCAGGATGAGAATTATTGAATCAACTGGATGGAAGGACGAAAGCCTGTTGCATGACAAATCGTGCAACAGGCTTTTTTTATTTATAGATTGAAGATATTATTAAGAGAGGATTCAATTCAAACGACAATCAATCGAAGTTATATGCAGGCATATCTTAACGACAGGTTTCTTCCGCTCGATGAAGCCTCGATATCACCGATGGACCGAGGATATCTTTTTGGGGATGGCATATATGAGGTCATTCGTGTTATTGAAGGGGAAACTTTTAAAGCGCAAGAGCATCTTGCACGGATGGATCAAGGGCTACAAGCCCTGGAAATTAATCTGGACCAAAACAAGCGGCAAAAGATTGAGGAGGTCAGCCGGCAGCTACTTGAAATGAATCGGCATCAGGAAGGCGAAGCCACCATATATGTTCAGGTAACAAGAGGTACAGCCATTCCCCGTACTCATGTTTTTCCTGAACAATCGGTCGAGCCTACTCTGTTTATTACCACATCACCCTTTACTCCTCATAAAGATCTGCACCAAAAAGGCGTTAACGTTATCACTGTTGCCGATGTTCGCTGGAAACGATGTAACCTGAAAACGACACAACTTCTTCCCAATACTCTGGCTAGAGAGCAGGCCAAAAAGACAGGAGCTAACAGTGCGATGCTCATTCGTGACGGTGTTGTCACAGAAAGTCCAAATGCCAACATCTTTGCGGTTAAGAATGAGGTGCTATATACTTTCCCCGCCTCACACTACATTTTAAATGGTGTTACCAGACAAGTCGTTATTGAGATCGCAAATGATCTGGATATCCCGTTGATTCCCGACCCTGTTCGGGAAGAGGAGATATTCAGTTTCGATGAATTCTTTTTTACTGGCACGACGACAGATATACAGCCGATCACCATGGTGAATGGTAAACCGATTGGCAATGGTCAACCCGGTCCTGTTGTCCGAAAAGTTCAAGAGGCCTATAATGAGTTATTATACAAGAAAACCGTACACCACTGATTACTGAAATTATTAATAGGATTTCCGTCTGAACACAAAATAACCGATTCCCATCCAGACAACACTGAATAATCCAATTCTAGGCAGTGAGGCAACCAGGGAGTCAGACGGAGGCTGAAAAAGTGAATCCGTCACATTTTCCAGTCCTGAAGTTGGGTCCGGAATCAAACTGTGAATCCTGTCGAAAGATTCCAGCAGAAATCGAGACTCTACCATTTGATAGTTTTGATTTACAAGAAGTAATAGCGGGATCACCAAAAAAAGGACCAGGGAGTAACTAAATGAGGCAAAGACCGAGTCGGACACTAACACAAAGAATTGAGAAACAGCGACAATAGCCAGAACTGTACCCAATAGAGGCAATAACGTATAAAGCAGCCCTGCGACGAATACCCCATCACGTACAACATACAGGGTTAAAAAATATACATGTAAAACAGCGAACAGAGTCCAAATTATTAACGTCGTTGAAAGTATTGCGAATACAAAAATTTCAATGCGGTTAACCGGCCGGGTTAGCAGCAAGTGCGAGATTTCCGAGCTGAAATAGGAGTGCGTAACGATCACAGACAGAGCAATGGAAGCAATTAACAGCAGCAGATAAAGCTGAGTATATCCGTTCAGGTACATCTCTTCTCCTCCGGAGAGAAATGCGCCTCCCGACGTGTTAATGATCTCCCCCGCTTCCCATGTGATTTCAACTCTGAAAAACAGAATCCAGGTATAGTAGATGATAACAGCAATTAAAAAGATCAAAAGACCCTTACGTGTTTTCAGCTCTTCCAGCCCGATTCTGATAAACGCTAAAAGTGATATCATTTTGATTGGATTTGTTTCTGCTTGAAGTTTGTCCCTAAGGAATCAGATGACGGTATCTAATTCACCATTCGAATTTCTCCCTGATGAATTTCAACCAAACGATCACATAACTGTTCTAACTCCAATATTTCGTGTGAGCTGATCAACACAGAAGCACCTCGCAGACAACAATCCTGAAGGTACTCTTTGACTCTTGCTCTGCGTCTGGGGTCAATACCTTCCAACGGTTCGTCCAGCAACATCAGATCAGGATCATGGAATAGTGCCTGGGCAAGTACAATACGTTTCTTCATTCCTTTCGAATATTTGCCCATCTTCCGATCAGCAAACTCGCTCAAATCAAGACTCTCCAAAACCACCGCAGTTCGTCTTTTCAGCGCTTTGCGATTGAGGTCATAAAACTGGCCGAAGAGCTGAACAAACGATCTTCCAGATATGTTATCCGGCAGATTCGGGAATTCTGGAGCGTATCCAACCCCGTTCAACCATTTTCTATCTGCAGTCTGTTGTTGACCGTTATAAAGAATTTCACCTTCGAAAAACCGGTTAAGCCCCAGAATGGATTTTATCAATGTTGTTTTGCCCGCTCCGTTCTCCCCGACAAGTCCCACAATTTCACCTCTTTTCAGAGTCAGATTTATATCTTGAAGTACTTCGAACCTTTTGAAGAAACGCTTAGGATACCAGCAGGAAAGTGAATGGATTTCCAGTACTTTCATCACAACAGCTCCTCCAGAGGCAGATCCCATCTGATAATATTGGTTCGATCTTCTTTGATCGCATAAATCGCGCCGTCAAAATATTCGACCATCGATGTTCGGTTTGGGAGGGTAAGCGATAATCGGTAATTCAGGTCGGCATCAAATATGTGAAGGTCTTG
>SLKI01000024.1 GCA_007134695.1 Balneolaceae bacterium | reverse complement strand
TTTCTGCGATCGGTATTGCAACTGGGGTATCCGTTATACTTGAAAATAGCAGCCGCGGCAATTGTTCTCCTCTCTGTTTTGAACCTGTTCAAACTGATACCCAATTTTATCATCCTCATTTCTGCCCTGCTAATCCCTATTGAGATATTTATTGCCGCATTTCTGGGAATTCGTAAACAAAGAAAACGGGCCTGGTTTGTATCCGGTGCTATGGCGGCATTTGTGTTGTCGGTATATCTGGTTATCGGGCTTGAAATACTTGGATTTACCGGAGAACTCAGCGAACTGTCGGTATTCCATATCCCTTTTGCTGGGTTTATAGTAACCATGGTAGCTATGTCAATTTTTCAATCCAGACATTTGGCAGAGTTGGACCTTGAACATGAGCGCATCTCAGTAGAATTGGAGAAGGCCCGGGAAATGCAACTCTCCCTGATCCCTAAAAAGCTACCAGAACACACTGGATACACCATTTCTGCGGCGATGTACACCGCTGCTGAAGTAGGGGGTGATTATTACGACTACATCACTACTCAAGGCGGGATGATTTGGGCATTTGGGGATGCAACCGGGCATGGAACTGAAGCCGGGCTGGTTGCAGCGATGTCGAAAACCCTGTTTTTAACCCATGCAAATAAATTAAAGCCGGTTGCTTGCCTCAGGGAGATGTCCCTGGGCCTAAAGAATACTGGCGTCCGGCAAAAGTTTATGTGCATGGGGTTACTGACCATGAATCACGACAGGGTCAATTGGTGTGCTGCAGGAATGCCGCCCGCAGTGATCCTCCGCAGCAATTCAGGGGAGAACCTTGATATTCTTGAATCAAAAGGGATGCCTCTCGGTTCGGTAACCAGCTTTGATTATCAGACCATTGAAACCACTCTTCAGCCGGGAGATACTGTCGTACTGATGTCGGACGGTTTCCCAGAGCAGATGGATGAAAATCGAGAACAGTTTGGAGAAGGGCGTTTGTATGAATTGCTCCGCCGATATCGCGATCTGATGCCTGATGAAATCATTCGTGAGCTGAAGGCTGAAGTGGACCGGTGGAGAGGATCCAGCCCGCTTCATGATGATATGAGTATTGTATGCATGCGAAAGGAATAACAAAACCAATGGAGGCTACAAAATGTCTGAGCACAAACTATTCTCAATGAGTTTCGCAAAGATCTATCCGCTGTATGTTCAGAAAGCGGAACGCAAGGATCGAACAAAGGAAGAAGTGGATCAAATTATTTGCTGGCTGACCGGCTATGACCAGGAGGGACTAGAGCAACAGATCGAGCAGGAAAACGATCTTAAAACCTTTTTTGCCCAGGCACCGAACATCCACCCGAACAGTTCACTTATCAAAGGTGTAGTATGTGGTGTTCGCGTGGAAGAGATCGAAGATCCGATGATGCAAAAAATCCGCTGGCTGGACAAGTTGATCGATGAGCTTGCCAAAGGAAAAGCGATGGAGAAGATCTTACGGGATTAACTCAAAGCAGTAATACAATGAGATTCCAGCGGAGCGATGGCGTGCGGCGAAACCACAACTATTTCGGTTTCAACCCGAAAAGTGCTCGCGTGATCGCATTTCGTTTGACGAGTTCATAAAAGACCCAGCTCCCACCGAATGTGATGACGGTCAGGTAGAGAAATTTCAAGTGGATACCCCACGAAAGTTCAAAGATCACCCAAGCCGCCAAAACAGTAATGGTCTGATGGATGATGTAGAAGGGGTAGACCGCCTGGTTGCAATAGGTCAGCAGACGGCTCGATCGGTTTAACCATTGCGCTCCATAGCCAAAAATGGCGATGCACCAGGCTCCGAGATTGATGATCCTGATGACGGCAAACAGGGCTTCTGTGCCCGGAGTCCAAACGGCCATCTCCCTCATCCAGGCCATGATGGAAAATGCCGCGATTCCTGTGATCAGTGCCGCCGTCTTTTTTTGAGAGACGGTTTTCCAAAATTTCCGACCCGCCGATATGCACAGGTACCCATATAGAAACAGCAGCAGATAGTAGCTGAATGCGTACCAGTCTCCCACCAGGTTATGTTTGACCGGAAAGTGGGGCCTCAACAGAATCTCTGTCAAGATCAGAGGCAGGGCAAGCCATAACAAACCAAACCTGTGGTGCAGCAGCTTGTTAAAGATCTCCATCAGCCAGTTCTCCGGGTGCTTTCTGATCCAGAGAAAGAGCGGTGCCAGCAGAACCGAATAGACAAACAGGTAGGGTAAAAACCAGAGGTGGTGCCAACTGAAATTCCCTTCGGGATAGACTCCGTTAAAGTAGTGCGGGTAAAACTCCAGGAAGGAGGAGTAACCGCCCCCCTGAACCACTCTTTCCACGTAAACCTGTGGCGCGACAACCACCACCATTCCAAAAAGCAACGGAATGACAAGGCGCTGAGTTCGCTCCGAGATATATTCGTTGCCGCTTCGCCTGGAGAGTGCAAAGCGGGTTCCCATACCAGATATGATAAACAGTACCGGGAGCCTCCATTGGTTAACAAACCACATCGGCCAGGTGAGCGAATCGGAGAGATCATTGTTTTCGATATGCCAGTCCCAGGGGACAAAAAACATCCCGATGTGGTAGAGGATCAGTAGTCCGAACACTATCACTCTGATCCAGTCGAGGTCGTGTCTGCGTTGAGTTTTCATACATTCGGTTTTAAAAGATTTCAAAACGAACGTAACGATTCCACAGATTCAAAATCGGCGAATGGGACGAATGGACAGGCTTTTGTGACGAGTGTCAAGAAGTATGCAGGTTTCTCTCCGGCATTTCGCCGTT
>SLKI01000093.1 GCA_007134695.1 Balneolaceae bacterium | reverse complement strand
CGCTCTTCTCTCATATCGACGACAACAAGATTTTCAGAACCCAGATTTTCGAGAAGCCACTCCGCTTCAACCAGCAGATCCGCATTCGGATAGGTATCCATCACCTCCTCTTCTGCAGGTTGACAGGCTGCAACCAGAAGAAGGATCGGGATCCATGTGAACCATTTAATCCGTCCCATTTTTCGGCTCTGATCTGTATTGGTGAATCTCTTCATGATGCTTCGATTTTTAATTTTCATCTGAATCGGCTTAATTAGTGGGGGTTCTGCCCCTTAATGTAGTCCAATAATTCAAACCTCACAATTGCTCATGTCCGGTAGCTGGGTCGCCGCTCTTGCACTCCTGCTCTTTTTTATCGGTTACAGGTATTATTCAAAATTCCTGGCCGAAAAGATTTATCGACTCAATCCCGACTATATGACCCCGGCCCACCGGTTCAAGGATGGGCTCGATTATGTACCGGCCAACAAGTATGTCCTGTGGGGACACCACTTTACCTCCATCGCCGGAGCCGCCCCGATCGTCGGCCCTGCTATCGCTGTTTACTGGGGTTGGGTTCCTGCCATGCTCTGGGTCGTCCTGGGCACTATTTTTGCAGCCGGCGTTCACGATTTCGGTACCATGGTGCTCTCTGTTCGTAACAAAGGCCAATCCGTTGGCGTTCTCGCAAACAAGATTGTCGGCCACCGGGCCAAGATACTTTTCCTGTTCATCATCCTGATCCTGGTGCTGATGGTCAACGCCGTTTTTGCCTGGGTTATCTCCAACCTCTTTATCAGCTTTCCCGCCAGCGTTCTCTCCATCTTTATCCAGATTCCGCTGGCTGTCTGGGTCGGTTACCGTGCCTACCGTTCAACGGGAAGCCTGGTCATACCTGCGGTCATCGTCCTGTTTGTCATGTACTTTACAGCGATCGTTGCCAGTTATATACCTGCACTGCAAATTGACCTGGTTCGCTATTTCGGAGGGGAAGGGGCAGCCGGGATTTTTGGGCTCAGCGCTGTCGAATCTTCCTTTCTGATCTGGATCGTTATTTTGATGACCTATGTCTACATAGCCTCAACTTTACCGGTCTGGATGCTGCTGCAGCCCCGGGACCTGATCAACTCCTATCAACTCATTCTCGGACTCGCCATCCTTTACCTCGGGCTTTTTGTCATCAGCCCCGAGATTACAGCTCCGCCGACCAACCCGGATGCTACTGATGTCAACTGGTTCCCGCTTCTTTTTATCACCATCGCATGCGGAGCTATATCCGGTTTTCACGGTCTGGTATCTTCCGGTACAACCGCCAAACAGCTCGACAAGGAGACCGATGCCCGATTTATCGGATATGCGGGGGCGATCGGTGAAGGCACGCTGGCTCTCATCACGATCGTAGCCATCATCACTTACTTCAACACCACCGGAGATTTTCTCGAAGCCTATCGTTCCTTTGATCACGCCGGAGCAGAAGGACTAAACATCTTTGTGGAGGGAGCTGCACACCTGGCAACGGGATTGATGATCCCGATGGAGGCCGCTCAAACGATAATCGCCGTTATTGTTATCAGTTTTGCCGCCACCACGCTCGACACCTCTGTACGCCTGATGCGGTATATTCTCAATGAACTTGGCCACGAATACAAGGTGCGGCCGTTAACCCACCTGCACGCTTCTACATTCCTTGCCGTTGGATCGAGCGCCGCACTGGTATTGATTCCGGAAGGCCCTCACGGATTCGGTTCGGGCGGATATATTCTCTGGCCGTTGTTCGGTACATCTAACCAGCTGCTCGCCGGTATCAGCCTCCTGCTTGTCACGATCTGGCTCAAGCGCAACGGACGAAGTATCATATATACTCTTGTACCGATGATCTTTGTCCTTTTCATGACGATCTGGGCAATGGCAGAGCAGGTAATCTTCGACTGGTCCGGATGGGGGGAAGCCGATTCAAACCTGCTGCTATTTTCTTTCGGTGCCATCATCCTCGGGTTCGCTATCTGGATCATTCTCGAAGCTGTCGCAATTGTGCGGAGATATTCCGGCGGTGATGAATTCGACAACTCTTCCGGCAACAGCGATTAAATCATAAAGCCCGGCTGAATGCAGTATTCGGATCTGAATCCAGCCGGCGGCGTAGGTTAAAACTCGAACTCGACCGGTGGATTCTTGCCCAAAAGGTGACGGACAAAATAATCCCAGGTGATCCGCATGTTATAGGCTTCGTTGGCGTATCCGTGTCCGCGGTTGGGGTACACCATCAAATCAAAGTCCTTGTTATGGGCGATCAATTCGTTGATCACCTGTAATGTCATGTTGGGGTGAACATTGGAATCCATCGTCCCGTAGGAGATCAGCAGTTTCCCATCGAGCTGATCTGCCTTCAGATGATTGGCCTGGTTGGTGTAACTGTCACCTTCTGTTAACTCCTCGAGCGGACCTTGATACTTTTCACCCCAGTAGTAGGTATATCCCCGATTGTCGTGGTTTCCGGCACTCGAAACGCCAACCTTGAAAAAGTCGGGATACTGAAACATCGCAGCGGCTGTGGCAAACCCTCCGCCTGAGTGGCCGAACATTCCGGCCCGATCGAGATCGATCCAATCGTATCGTTCAGACAGTTGCTGCATCGCGGCTACCTGGTCGGGCAGTCCATTATCGGCCATATCTCCGTACCAGTTCGTATGGAACTCTTTGGAGCGAAATGGCGTACCGAAAGCATCTACCTGAACGACGATAAATCCGAGTTCTGCCAGAGCGTGTGCCTGCCCGCGACGGAACACAGTAAAGCTGCGCGTACCGACACTGCCGGTCTGCGGGCCGGGATAGATGGAGTTGATGATCGGATACCGCTTTTCGGGATCAAAGTCGCTCGGTTTGTAGAGCAGGCCGTAGATGTCGGTTATCCCGTCTCTGGCTTTGACCCTGAACGGTTCGGGAGGCCGGTAACCCATCTCCATTAACTCCTCAATATCGGCATGTTCCAGCTCCATCAGGTTATCTCCAGAACTGTTTTTCAGTAGTGAGGCCGGCTGCTGATCGGGCCTGGACCAGTTGGTCACGATCCACTCTCCACCTGGCGATACGCTCACCTGGTGATTCCCATCTTCGGCGGTCAACAACTCCGGTTCACCTCCATCCATCGACACTCGATAAAGATGAGAAAAGTAGGGGTCTCTTCCTTCCTCTCTGCCAACTCCGGTAATCAGCAGTTCTCGCTTATCAAGATCGATCCGGAGGATGTCGATCACATTCCACTCCCCTACTGTAATCCGGTTTTTGAGCTCGCCGGTCTCCAGGTCATGAAGATAGAGATGGCCCCAATTGTCGTTTCTGGTAAACCAGAGAAACTCTCCGGTATCGTGAAACACGCGCCAGTTGGGAACACCCCGTGACCCCAGATGGGATTCGAAAAAAGGTTCGTCGGTTTCGGTATAAATTTGTCTCACATCACCGCTTTCCGGATCTGCCGTATAAAGTGTAACTGTACTGTAATCTCTGGATGTCGAGACAAATGCCAGATGGTTTCCGTCATCACTCCATTCCACATCTGCCCAGTTCTGGCCTCTTGTTAAACCGCAACAGTTCGAAGTGCGCTGATGGGAAGGCTCTACATCCAGCCGGATCGTCTCTATCTCTTTTACATCTATCACAACCCGCTCAAGTTTTGGCACCACCGAATCGCCCGGCAAAGCGTATGGCCATAGCTCAAAACCGGGCCGTCCGGTCTGCGTCCGGATCAACGGCATTTTTCCTACTCCGCGCTCATCCTGCTGAAAGGTTGCGATCCGGCGAGAGTCGGGGGACCACAACAGGATCGGATTGTCGCTCCGCGTCCAGCCTTGCGAATTGGTCGCATAGCCGTAATACGCTTCTCCGTCATCGGTCAGTTGCACCTCCTCCTCTTCTTCCCGGTCATATACCCAGAGATTGTAATCTCTGATGAATGCCGCATAACGCCCGTCGGGGGAATCGATGGAGTTGGCGATCGATTTGGGAGGGGATTTGATTTCATCACACTCATAAAGTTCCAGATCGCATTGCCAAATCATCTCATTTAAATGGAACGAAATAGCATCAAACTCGCTGTCAACGAGATCAAAACTCCTGAATGGTAGTTCATAAGCGGTAAATTCTTCTTCAGCAGCCTCAGACAATGCACCTGCCAGGCGCTGGTGGTCGAATGCAGGTTGTCTATCCCGGGCTTGAGCATCGACCCGATAAAATTTCTGCCCTTCCGGAATATCGACCCGATACCAGAATCTGTCCTCATCGATCCAGTTCGGGCTCACATTTGTTCGATATATGTAATTACTGAGGTTCCAGGATAAAAATGATGCTGCATGCCTGTAATCCTCTTCGGTCAGCTTATTCGGTTTTTCCCTGGCCTCCCGGGGTTCCACTACAACTTCTGGTGTAGCGCAACCTGAAAATACCAGGACTCCAGCGATTAGTATTGTACCGGCCCATGCCGGGAGTGCCATTTGAGAAATAAATCCTTGAAACATAAATCCGGGATTGGTTTTAGGTGGTTTTCCTGCCTCGAAATGATACTGCATGGAGAGGTGGAAGGCAATGGTGATCCCCAGTTCTATTGACGGCACTCACTGGACGGAATTTTTTGTCACTCGATTCTATCTGTCATTTAACAAGGCTTCAGTACGAATTGGTAATTTAGGCAGATCTTCGGCAATCTTTTTGAAACCCGGGTCCTGCATAAACCAGAAAAATGTCTCCAGAAAATAGGTTTCGGCGGTCGACAAGTGATCCCCCTCTTCAACGATATAGAGTTCCATCTGTGAAGGATCGAACTGATCCAGCCGGTCAAAAGCCCTGACAGCTTCATCAATCGGAATGACTTCATCCATCCCACCGTGATAAATCCGAAACGGTACGCGGACTTCAAAGTCCGTGAGATCGTTTTCGATCAGTGCTGAACGAAGGAGTTGTTCCGATCCGGCCAGAAACTGGTTGCGGAAAAACTGGAATATGAGTTCACCGGTTTGACCTGGCAGTCTTTCGGCGATTTCACTTCCGCGAAATCCGCCCCGGAACAGCTGATCCTGTACGATGATCAGATCATAAGGTGAATTAAAGAGTGTGGAGAGCGGTATATCGGGAAAATAGGTATTTCGATAGGCTTTCAGAGAAAAAGCGTACATCTGGGGAGCACTCATCTCTTCCCGTTCGAGGATCGCCTCAACCACCCCTTCGGGATTAAGTACGCCTCCCCCGACAGAAGCCCGGGTTACATCAAATCGGTTTTGTGAATCGTTCTGAATAGCTTTCAGAAGTGCCGTTGCCGTGGTTGCCCCCTGTGAATAGCCTGCAAGGAAAAGATCTCCTTTCCATTCAACATCTTCCGTTTCGAGCAGTTCCTGTGAAGCAACCAGCATATCGAAGGCAACCAGCTCATCTGAAGCGGGGATCATAAACGGATGAAACAGATCACTGCTCTGCCCCCAGCCGAGCAGGTCCGGCATAATTACGATCATTCCGGAAGATGCAACTATCGGAGCCAGATTTCCCCAGAACATATTCCGAAAGTCAGGGTTGCCCAGATCGACATTGGAAGGTGCCTCATCTTCGTGGAAAATGGCACTACGGTTGAGGTTGAGAACTTGATGCTCTTCGACGTTTTGCGGCAACAGGATAACGCCTGATGCCTGTACAGTTTCCCCGTCAGTTGTCCGAGTGTTGTAGACTACTCTGTACACCGTCACATCGTAATGGAGTACAGCTTGAAAGAGTGTCGGATACGATTCACCGATCTCTTCTTTGGTCAGGCGGCCGAGTTCGTGATAGGATGATAGTTTCTCCCAAAAAACGATTCCGTTACCCTCTTCACCGTTCCAGTCGCATCCGCTCATCAGCAAAATTAAAATCAGTCCGATACCAAGGGTACGGAAAACGGGCCCCGGAAGGTATTCTTGGCCTCGGCTGTTTCTATTTGTCCGGACGTTGTTCAATAATGCAGATTGGTTTAAATCAACACAACGATTTCATGGAACATAATTGAATCAGTTGTGTAAAAAGTATAACGACTGCCCGGACAGGGCGCAATAGTATCCGTTGTCATGAGTATCCGTTGTAAAACGGAAGAGATAGTAGTAAAAACTGTATTAAACTCGTTGCAAAAATGTTGCAGTAGTAATCAACCGATAATATTGCATCAGAGTTTGTTTGAATTGCCCACCTGCTTGATCAATATCTTGAATCGTTCATATTTCTCCTTGTTCAGACGTTTAAGCCTGTTGTTTATAGCCTGTGGAGTCACTCCCTCATGCTCAGCCAGCTGGGTTTGATCGACATCGAAATCGATCATCATTTTCAACAGCTCTTTTTCCATTTGTGATCTTTGACCGAACTGATTCTGTTTCCCCATAGATTTGTTCTGTTTACCCATAATTGTCCATCGATTTTTGTTTTTCAGTTAATTTTAAGAGTTCAATGGCTGTTTTTATATATTTTGAATTTTAAATTGATGATTAAACATTCCTAAAGCACATTTCGAGAATTTATCACCTCCAACAAATCACATAATGTAGAGTTAATTCTTGAGCGTCTCAAGAAGGCGCTTGAAATCCAAAAGGATACAGATCTGGCAAATCTGCTGGGAGTTGCTCAAAACACAATTTCTGCTTGGAAAAAACGAAATAGCATGAACTATGCTATTTTGTTTTCAATATGTGATAAGTATGACCTTGATCTCAATAAGATCATTTACGGCAAGCCACTGAATCCGGATTCACAACTGGAGACAATGCAAAAAAAAGCCTTCACCGGTTCTGCCGACAAAAATCTTGCAAAACAATCGGTTGAAGTGGTCGATCTGATACGAAACCTGCCCATACCGGTAAACATGAGGCGAAGAATTCTTGAAAGCTACATCACTATCCTGAATGAGGAGTTGAGTGAAAAGAATTAAATTGAGTCTGACCCGTTAACTATGCAGCAGTGGGTTTCTGAACAATTGTACCGGTGTTACTGCAGGATCATTGACGCAAGGTTATCTGTTAAAAATTACGAGCGGCACTGCTTGGATGCTCGTTTATCATCGGAAGTGGCTATATGTAGAAATTCCAGCGGTCATGCTTAATTTTATTTTACCGAATTGAAGGGGTATATTCTTCCCGGTATAAATGCTTTGGCTTTGCCACTCTTTCCAACTGATTTTTTTAAAATTTGTTAAGTACTACCCTTTTTTGTGAACTGATATTGTGTATTTAAATAAAGTCTGTCACGGTGGGCGCCTGAAAAAAGGATATCTCACTCGCAAAGTCGTGAAAATTACGAGAGTTGTATTACCAGGCATTGTATTCCTTCTGATCCACTTTGCTTTACAGCCCCAGGATCTTTCAGCGGCAAGTGAAAGCGATTCTAAACCACCTAAATTTATTCTCATTCATCTCGACTCGGCTTCTTCACAGGCTGTGAAAGAGGAGATGGATGCCGGTAATCTGCCCAATCTGCAAAGTACATTTACCGACGGTTATATTGAAAAGGCCGTTACCTACTTTCCGGCTAAAACGCCCACCGTTATTTCCAGCCTCAGGAATGGTGACTGGCCGATGGATAGTGAGCTTCCCGGTTGGTCGTACCAGGTATCTGACCTGGATGATGCGTTGAATATGTCCAAGACGTTTCTCCGTATGATGTTTAGTAAACAGCGCATCGCTTATGCCAACCTGCTGCACGGATTGCCGATTTTTGATCGTCTTGCCGGCCAGGCGCTTGCTAACGTTCCTGAACTATTGGAACAGTATCGCTACGTGGAGTTTTACTGGTACCCGGTCGATACCTATGGGCACTTTTTTGGCGAAGAAGATTATCGCAGAAAATTAACCGTTTTCGACAAACATTTTGGAAGGATGATGGAGAGGCTGGATAAGGAAGAGGTTAACATCATCATCTATGCAGACCATGGCATGAAATTTGGTGAAGGAGTTAAGTTGCACTACCTGGTCAAATGGGCTCTGGGTGACCAGGTCCTTGATGTTTCCTACCCAAACCTGTATCTGAAAGATCCGGCAAATAAAGAGGAGGTTGCCAGGGAGCTGCTATACGAACTGGACCTGCACTTCACTTTTTTCAGTGTTGACTCCTCAACCGTTCAGGGATACCACAAAAAAGGTACGGTCTGGTTTATCAGAGAAGATGGGGGAATCCGATATGAGTATGAAGGTGAAGACCCGTTCGGTTATTACGAGGAGGGATATAACGGAGAAGTACTCTCAAAAATGGACTGGGTACACCTCACATATCAATCAGATTATCCAGCCACTCCGATCAATATTCTCAATCTGATGTCCAACCCCAGGGCAGGAGATGTGTTAACACTTCTGGGTAAGAATCAGTATAACAAAACCAGCTACTCCCGCTCCGGAAATCACGGCGGAATTCTGGCACAAGACACATCTGTGCCTCTGATGCTGAAAGGACCTGAACTTGAATTTTTATACAACCGGGAAACCTACTGGCTCCCCAACCTCTTTAATGATATCACGTCTGTTGATTTTACGTACCGTCCGTCCCGGGACGACCACTATCTGAATGCCTTCTATGACTTCAACCGAAACCGGCATCTGCTCCGACTCTCCCTTTCGCCGCGTTACCGTTGGCGTATCGGCGGAGAAATGCTTTACCATGAGTTTCATTTCCCGGAAGAACTTCAGGGTTGGGTCAAGTATGATCTGTTCCGCAGCCATCTCTCAAGAATATGGGTCGGCGGAGGTGTTCATTCCGATCAGCTCAATAATGAGCTTCGGCCGATGGGATTTATACAACATGAATTTCGGCTTCGCAGATTGACTGCGCGTTCGACTCTCAATACGACCGGTGATCACAGATTTGCACTTGAATTGAGGATCTCTCCCGTTACCTCTCTGCAAGTAGTCAATTTTAATAGTGCCGGACTGCGAATCGAATTCTGATGGGTGCGGCAATCTCCTCTACCTGAAATTTCTTCAAACGCAGACCGGTGAAGCTCATGTACCACTTTCCCTCGGCAGCATGTTAAGATCTCACTTGCCCTGTATTTCGGCCCATCATCAATCAACCGTTGTTGCCAGGCTCAACTCGAGGTAAAACTTTGTGCCTTCTCCTTCCCGGCTCTCAAACCAAATCTGGCCGTTCTGATTCTCGGCCAGCTCCTTACAGATCGACAACCCAAGCCCTGTCCCCGACTCCAATTCGGTGCCCGGTGAACTGCTGTTGACAAATTCAAAGATTTGATCTTGTTTCTCTGCCGGAATCCCGATCCCATCATCCGAGACAACCAGCACGCATTTCGAGTTTTTCAATTTTGAATTCAGGATCACAGCACCACCTTCTCCGGTATATTTTAAAGCGTTGTAAACCAGATTCTGAAGAATGACCCGCAACATATCTTCATCCGCATCTACCTCGAGCTCATCCTCTACCTGGTTCGTGATGCGTATATTTTTTCCGTCGGCAATCTGTTGAAGTGAACCTAAGACTTCGTCGGATTTATCCCGCAAGTTAACAGATCTCATATCCGGAGAAACCCCGCCTTTCTGATTTAATGCCCAATTCAGGTAATTCTCCAGTGTAAGGATGCTGTATTGCATACTCCGTTCAACATGGTTTAACAGTTTGTCCATTTCTGCCTTGTTGCCGTAACCCTGCCGAATAAGTGCAACCAGCCCATGTAATTGTGTAATCGGGATCCTCAAATCGTGAGAGAGAATCGATATCAAATTGTTCTTGCTTTCATTCAGATCGGTAAGCTTGTCTTTTTGCATCCTCACTTCCCGATTGAGCTTTTCCAGTTTGCTATTCTTGTTTGCCAGTTTAACGGAAAGTGTACGCTGACGCATATAGGTATAAATCAGACCAGCCAGGGCGATCAAAATAATCGCCAATGAAATGGATCCGATCATCATCGTCATGTTTTGTGCCTGCACTTTCTCTTCGAGTAATTCTCGCTCCTGGCGTTCACTCCGCAGCCCCAATAGTGTTTCGTATCTTGCCAGAGATTCCTCCTTGTCGAGGGAATGCAGACTGTCCTGAAGTGAGATATATCGTTTCAAATAGTGATGAGACTGTTCAATATCTCCGGAGAGCTCATAAACATGAGAAATACGCTCGGTTATATCCCGTTCCATTTCGACTGAACCAGATTGCTCGGCAAGTTCCAGTGTTCGCTGCAAGTATCGCAAGGCTTGTTCATAGTCCCCCATCTCAGTATAAACCCTTCCAAGAGTAAAATTGTTAAAATAGAGCCCCATAAAAAGGTTGATCTCTTGGCTCCTTTCCAGCGATTCCAGTAATTTGCTCTCTGCCAGCTCTAAATTTCCCTGCTCAATGTAGATCTCAGCAAGATTGTGGAGAGTACGGATGGGACCCTCGACCCGGCCGAGTTCCTGATCCAGGGAAAGGGCTGCCGTATAATACTCGATAGCTCGATCGAAATCCCCCTGCTCCTTGTAAACTATGCCAAGATTAGTGGTCGCCCTGATAATATCGATTTTGGAATCGATCTCCCGGCTCAACTCCAGAGATTCTGTATGAAATTGCTCGGCTCGCTCAAATTCATCCAAGTTACGATAAAGGGATCCGATATTGTTCAAAATAACAGCTTGCATTTTTACATCGCCGATCTCCTCGGCAATTTCAAGACTGTTGTAGTACCGTTCTAAAGCAGCGGATTGATCACCGAGATTGTTGTAGACAACCGCCATGTTTTGTTCAACTCCGGCTTCGTCACGCCTGTCGCCTTCCTCGCGAATCCGTTCCAGTACTTCTTCGTACAACTCCAGAGAACGATGATAACTCCCATCAAATCTATAGGCGGTAGCCAATATATTTCCAAGCTTGATCCCGACCTCTTCTTGCCAAAACTCCTCAAAATGCTCTTCCGCAAGCTCAATGGCTTTTGAAATCTCTCCCCTTAAAACCAGATTCTCAATGTGCAACAACAACCCTTCTCCCCAGAGAAGCCTCTCCTGCAGTTGGTCCGCCAGATCCATGGCTACCTTAAGCAGACTGTCCGAACGGTTGAGCTGACTCTGCTCACTTAAATACCGGGCCTCTTCAATCAGTTCCTGAAGCCGGTCATTTGTATCTGGGCTGGACGAAACAGTTGTATCG
>SLKI01000111.1 GCA_007134695.1 Balneolaceae bacterium | reverse complement strand
TAATTGATGATTTGATCAACAAGGGGACCGAAGAGCCTTATCGTATGTTCACGTCCAGGGCGGAACACCGGATCCTTTTAAGACAGGACAACGCCGACCTTCGCCTGACGGAACTGGGGCGGAAAATCGGTCTGGTGACAGATGAAAGGTACCAGCGATTCAAAAAGAAAAAAGAAGCGATCGACAAACTGCACGACCTTCTGGCAGAGTATACGGTTCGGCCCGAAAAGATGGACCCGATGCTAAAGTCTCTAGGTACATCACCACTGTCTCAACCGGTCAAGGCAAGAACCCTTATCCCAAGGCCGGAAGTTCATCTGGATAACCTTCTCGAAGCGGATCCGGATTTGAAGAGCAATGCCCGGGAGATATCTGTTGATCGATATGTTCACGAACAAGTGGAGATTCAGATAAAATATTCCGGCTATATTGAAAGAGAGTTTGAAATGGCAGAAGAGATGAACAGACAAGAAAACACATTGATTCCGGAACAGATTGAGTATGACAACCTCCAAAGTCTTTCGAGTGAGGGGAGGCAGAAACTGAAGAAGATTAAACCGGAAACGATCGGTCAGGCGAGCAGAATAAGCGGAGTTTCGGCAAGTGACGTAGCGGTTTTGATGGTTTATTTAAAAAATTGAGTTCAGTGGGCGATGTCAGACAGAATATTGCATTTCTGAATGTTTCACGTGAAACATTGGACGATGCGGAGAGTCTCTACCAGAAACATTTTGACCGATTTGAAGAATATCTGAATCAGCTGCTCTGGTGGAACCAAAAGACCAACCTGGTCAGCCGGGATGTTTCACGTGAAACAGTGAGGGACCATGTGATACATTCACTGATTCCAAGCACTATGGGGTTGTTCGATCAAATTGAGACCTGGATCGATGCAGGTACGGGAGGAGGATTGCCCGGGATACCGTTGGCAATTGCAGAGAGTGAAAAGCGGTGGGTGTTGAACGATATTTCAGGAAAGAAAGTAGCCGCAGTCAAGCAGATCATCCATCATCTCGTGCTTGATAATGCAATGGGCAAAACCGGGCCTCTCAAAAAGATGAAGGTCACCTCTCGAACCGGGATCATTACAAAGCACGCATTTTCGGTCGAAAATCTTATGGAGCAGCTTCAGGATAAACCGTGGAAAAAGGTGATTATGTATAAGGGAGCAGAGGAGTCAGCTGAACAGCTGGAACAATGTGATACTCCTTGTCACGCAACGATAGCGAAGTTCGATTTCAATAACAGCGACTCTTTCTATTCGGGCAAAGCGCTCCTGATTCTGGAAAGTCTCCGGAAAATGGAGTGGATCGCCTGACGATCTGGAGAGTGTTCTGACAAGCTCTACCATCCAGGTTAAACAAACTTAAAATATTGTAAATTATATATTTATGAGCCGTTATAAGAGTTCTGAAAGGCGTATGAAATTGATCTTGATGCTTCAGGACTCCAGGAAGCGTCTTACAGTCGACAAACTGGCCGAAACCTTTGGCGTAAGCCGCCGGACTATATTCAGGGATCTGAATGCACTCTCCGAAATCAATGTGCCGGTGACTTGGGAGCGTTATAGCGGTTATGGAATCATGCCGGGGTACAAAGTGCCTCCGCTGATGTTTACCTCCAAAGAGCTGGCCACCATCATGGTGGGGCTCAATTTTGTAAAATCACAGGTGGATCAACAGCTTGTTGAAGATGCCAAGGGGGTAGAGCTGAAAATTCGAAATGTACTACCCGATGAATTAAGAGAGTTTATGGAGTCACTATCCGACCGAACCGTTGTTGACCCATACCTTCATTTCGGCCTGGACAAAAAGAAAGGAGGAAACTGGTATCTGGTCAGCAGTGCCATTTCACAAAACAAAAAAATAGAGTTTGATTACCGGCCGGCAGAACGAAACGAAAAAGAACGGCGCAGCATTGAACCCTATTTGCTGGTTTTCTTCAGAGATCACTGGAACGTGATCGGATATTCGGAAAAAAGAAGCGATGTCCGAAACTTTATCCTCGATCGTATGTCGGATCTACAGATTTCGGGCCAAAAATTTGAAGTCGATGAAGAAATGAACGTAGAGGGTCTTATTTTTCGATCTGACGGCCCCGAGCGCCTCATAAGGGTAATCCTTGATAAAACGGCTGTTCAGCGTTTTGAGGCAAACCTCCCGACAAAAGTTTCTAGGAAAATCGAGCTGGAATCCAAAAAAATTAAGGTCGAGTTTCGGTTTGATAATTTGGACTATATCAACGAGTGGCTTCTCCAATTTGGCGACAGAGCAGAGATAGAGGGTCCCGATGAGCTGATAAAAAAACGTAAGTCTCTGCTCGAAGAGATGCTCGGCCGATAGAAAGAATTTTGAACCGATCGAGCTCCTGAGCTCCGGCGCAAATAACTGAATCAAGTAAAACGGCCCGGACGGTTCGCGCTGATTTTACAAATAGAAGCTGAAAGTTTTCTGGATATATCTTAAATCCGACCAGGGCACCGGTTACGAATCCTCTTCATTCACAACCCGGGTAACGGCACCGATCTTTCCTTCTTCATCCAGTCTCATGATTCGAACGCCCTGGGTATTACGCCCCATGGTTCGAATGCCTTTACACTGCATCCGAATCACTTTGCCGCGTTCGGTAATCACCATCAGATCGTCCTCATCCGTTACCTCTTTCAATGCAATCAGGTTACCGGTTTTTGGAGTAACCTTCAGGGTAATTACACCTTTTCCACCACGGCTCTGCTCCCGATAGTCATCCACAAGCGAGCGTTTGCCATACCCTTTTTCTGAAATAGCAAGAACGGTCGCTTCGTGACTGTTTCGGATCACCACCATGTCGACGAGCTCTTCACCTTTAT
>SLKI01000082.1 GCA_007134695.1 Balneolaceae bacterium | reverse complement strand
CGTGAAATCCCTTATCACATTCCAACCTGGCTACTACCTGCCAGATCCGGGTCATAAATCCCCCCTTGTAACCGATGGGTCTTACCAGGGGTTCACGTTGAAACTGACAATCAACGTTTTTGATTCGTATGGACATAGCTTTCCATTTCTGACGGCCGGTTGAAACATCTATGAGAACCGGTTTATGGAAAACAGGCGGAGACCTTCCGGCCTCCGCCTGAACGCTATAAATGTATTAAAGTTTTCCTACAAAGAAAGCGTCTTGACGTTCCCTCCGTTTTCGTTATTTCGTCTCAGGGCAACAAATGCCACGACGAGTGCAAGGAGCGCAGGTATGAGGGACCAGAGAATGGATCCGCCTACGCCGGCAACGTGTTCGGGTTCAACTTCACGCACATTGATGACACCTTCCATATAAGGGTGTGGAGTACAGATATAGGTGTACTCTCCAATCTCTTCGAAGGTGTAGCTCCAACTTTCGGCGTGAGCCAGCATAGGAGAACCGAAGCTGTCTGGCCCGGAAGTGGAAACGGCGTTGTGAATCCCGGAGAACTCACCGGCGAGGAAGCTGAACACATCCTCGTTGATCCAGGTCACCGTGGTTCCCGGAGTGATGTCGATAGTTTTCGGGTAAAAGGAGTTACCGATAATCCGGACGGTCACTTCGTCGGTATCTGGCCCGTAGCTTTTCGGCGGGTCGATGTCTGGCGTGCCGGGCCGGAACGGAGACATGATCCGGCTGGCCTCCTCCTTGAATGACGCCAGCTCCTCTTCGGTGTATTTAGGCCCGTCTGCATTCACTACTTTGGGATTTTCCGGTGATGTTTCTGCATCCGCATCAGCGACCAGAAGTCCGATTGCTCCTTTACTGGTTGAACCAACGGCGTGGGAAAGCATGGTGTATGCACCTTCATCGGGCGGAACCCGGAACTCCACGATCCACGAATCGGAGGGGCCGGCTGTTACTGTCTGGCCGCCGGGCCAGATCGCTTCGGGATGGCCCTGCCAATAGGCGAAATCCCAAACGATTCCAACCAGGTGGAATGTAGAGAGAAGGTTGGGGCCGACGTTCAGAAAATAGATCCGGACATAATCCCCCGGCTGAGCTGTAATCGGCTCTTTAACATACCGGAAGATCTCACCGTTGAAGGTCACGTAGGTCGGGTTTCCTTCCACGGCATCTTTTCCGCTTGCATACCACTCATGTTGGGCCAGAAAGATCTCCACATCCGGGCCGTGGCCGAGCTCCTGCTCGAGCTGATAAGGCTCGTTCGGCTCAACAACGATCATTCCATACTGGCCGAAGAGTACGTGCATCGGAATGGCATGGCCTCCGGGCGCACAGTGATAGAGAAATACTCCCGGATAGGTTGCACGGAATTTGATCGAACGGGATTCACCGGGGGGAATTTCACCCAGATATTTGGAGGTTTGGGTATAGGCTGCATGGATCGAGGCACCATGCGGAATTGTGCCTGCGTTTTCGACGACCATCTCTACAACGTCACCCTGCTGAACGCGAATCGTTGGGCCGGGAACTTTGCCATTGGTGCGAAAACCGTCGTAGACTACTCCATTTCCAAGATAGGCAAGACCTTCATCAAGGGTTATGGTGTAACTCACATCGGCTTCGACATCCTGATCGACATAACCGGTTGCCGGTATCGACAGGGCTGCGTCGCGTTCGATGATTTCGATAAACTCATGATCAGGATCTACGTCGAGATCCGAAAACATGTGTCGGGTCGCTTCTGAAAAATCGAGAGGAAGATTCCTCTGATTCTCCATTGCTGCCATCAGCTCTTCGCCGATCAGCGTTCCCTGCATCTCCTCCTCGATCTGCTTTTTGTAGAGTGCATTGCATTCGGGACAGGCAAACGCTTCTTCAGCGAGGAAGAGCGAAAGACTCCCGGAAAACAGAACAGTCAGGAGAGTCAGGTATAAAAGATGTTTCAAAGGTTTAAATTGGATAAACATAGATAATTCTCCACAGTTAAATGGTTGTAGAAGGAATCGTTGTTTTTGGTGTGGCAGTTTCGGAATAGCTTGTTTCTGAGATCAGGTTGGCAGTCACGCAACTGCAGGTTGACATTAAGCAACTGTTTTAAGACTTAACGATCTGAAAATATGCTTCGTTCCGAGCTCCTGCCATACAAGGGGTTGTCAAGCCAGTTTAGGCGGAGGAGAGCTGTTTCGCGGATGAGGTGCTTGCAGAGAATTGTGGATAAAGATATAGAGCATTGAAGGCTCCGGATTGAGTGTCAAATCCGGAGATGAGAAAATCTTGATTGGAATTGGATAGAACTCCACATCCAGCAGGTACTGTTGCTCCTGCTCCTGAGTGTCACAGTTAGCAGAGCAGTTACATAGACAATTCAGAACTTCACACGACTCCTGCACAGGTGCGTTGCCCTGGAAAAATTTCGAAAGATCCCCCTTGTGCAGATGGTATTCGACCATCGGTAAAATCGGCTGAACGATGCCGACCGTAAAGGCGAATTGCAATATGATGGAATAGATCCGTTTCATTTTATTTGTAGCAGATCCCGAGTACACCTTTCATCGTGAATATATAGAACAAAAATAAAAAGACAAAATACTCTTTTATCTTTATAATTACTTCACAATCATTCAATAGGTTGGGGCATCATTCTTGAAAGAGTGATTACGAATAAAACAGAGTGATCACAGATGAGGCGGAATGGCCGCTATTAAAGCAGAGCAACTTACTACACAGGAAATTTAATTAGCAAAAAAATAAAAATTCCATGAATCGCTTAAACAAGATAAATATCGATCCTGATCAGTCAACAATTGGAGAAATTGTAGCAAACAATTACCAGGCAGCCGGAGTCTTTCAGCGTTT
>SLKI01000103.1 GCA_007134695.1 Balneolaceae bacterium | reverse complement strand
TTTTTGTATTTTAGTAGTACGTACTCTGCATTCAATTCAGCTATCTAAAATCGGGACAAATGCCTGCAAAAAGCAAAGCCACAGCAAAGAAGTTCAGTAAAAAAGACGTTTTAAATGATTACCGCATTGCCAATGAGAGCCGCCAGGCAAGCTTGCTCGGGCGCAGGGAAGTGCTGACCGGGAAAGCGAAGTTCGGTATTTTCGGTGACGGCAAGGAAGTACCGCAGATCGCCATGGCCAAACAGTTTAAAAAAGGGGATTTCCGGTCGGGGTATTACCGGGATCAGACCTTTATGATGGCGATCGGAGAGCTCACACCGCAGGAATTTTTCGCCCAGCTCTACGCTCATCCCGATATCAAGGCGGACCCCAGTTCGGGCGGCCGCCAGATGAACTCCCATTTTGCCACCCGATTGCTCGACGAGAACGGCAACTGGAAACCGCAGACCGAGATGAAGAACACATCAGCCGACCTCTCGCCGACCGCAGGACAGATGTCGCGGCTGCTGGGGCTGGCACAAGCCTCGAAAGTGTATCGCCATCACGACGGCCTTCAGGACCGCACCGAGTTTTCCAACGAAGGAAACGAAGTGGCGTTCGGGACGATCGGGGACGCCAGCACCTCCGAAGGGATCTTCTGGGAGACGGTCAACGCGGCCGGTGTGCTGCAGGTGCCGATGGTGGTGTCGGTCTGGGATGATGGATATGGCATTTCGGTTTCCAAAAAGTATCAAACGACCAAGGAGAGCATCTCCAAGGTGCTCCGGGGCTTCCAGCAGACCAAGAAGGAGCCCGGCCTCGAAATATTAAAGGTGAAAGCGTGGGATTATATGGCGCTGCTGGAGACCTACCGGGAGGCGGTTGAACTGGCCCGGGAGGAGCATGTGCCTGTGCTGATCCACGTCGAGGAGGTGACCCAGCCGCAAGGCCACTCCACATCAGGCTCCCATGAGCGATACAAATCGGAGGAGCGGCTCAAATGGGAGGAGGAGTATTGCTGCTGCAACCAGATGCGCCAGTGGATATTGAACGAAGGCCTTGCCGAGGCGGAGGAGCTGGACAAGCTCGAGAGTGAAGCGCGGCGCGAGGTGATCGAGGCCAAGCAGGCGGCGCTGGAAGCGTTTCAGGGACCAATCAAGCAGGAGAAGCAGGAGGTGCTGACGCTTCTCGAAGATCTGGAAAAGGAGCATTCGGACGACCGCATCGGAAAAGTGGCCGGGCAGCTGAAGGCGAAAACCTACCCGATTCGAAAGGATGTTGTTTCGTCGGCCCGGAAAGCGCTTCGATATGTGCGGGGCGAGGAGTCGGATGCCCGCCAGCGGCTGATCGACTGGGTGAGCGAGAGCGAGAAGAAGAATGAACGCCGCTACAGCTCCCACCTGTTGAGCGAATCGGATCACTCGCCGCTTCAAGTGGAAGAGGTTCCGCCGGAGTACCCGGATGAGCCGAAATCGGTTGACGGGCGTGTGGTGCTGCGCGACAATTTTGACAAGATTTTTGAAACCTACCCCGAGACGCTCATTTTTGGCGAGGATACCGGCCAGCTGGGTGATGTGAACCTGGGCCTGGAGGGGATGCAGGAGAAGTATGGCGAGCTTCGCGTGGCCGATACCGGCATCCGGGAAGCGACCATTCTGGGACAGGGGATCGGGATGGCGATTCGCGGTTTACGACCGATCGCCGAGATCCAGTACCTCGATTACCTGCTCTACTGCTTTCAGGGGATGAGCGACGACCTGGCCACCTTGCGCTACCGCTCAGCCGGAGGGCAGGCTTCACCGCTGATTGTGCGAACCCGCGGGCATCGCCTGGAGGGGATCTGGCACTCCGGGTCGCCGATGGGGATGATTGTTCACGGCGTTCGGGGAATTCACGTTTGTGTACCGCGCAACCTTACGGATGCGGCCGGATTCTACAACACCCTGCTTCGGGGCGATGATCCGGCGCTTATCGTCGAGCCGCTTAACGCCTACCGCCTCAAGGAGAAGCTGCCGACCAACCTGGGCGAGTTTACCGTGCCGCTCGGCATCCCCAAAGTGGTGAGCGAAGGGGAGGATATTACGATCGTTTCCTACGGGTCGACCTGCAACCTGGTCGAGTCGGTGCTGCCGGAGCTGGAGGATGCGGGCATATCGGCCGAACTGATCGATGTGCGCACCCTGCTGCCGTTCGACCGCGAACACCGGATTGTGGAGTCGCTCGAGAAAACCAACCGGATTCTTTTTGTGGATGAGGATGTGCCGGGAGGAGCGACCGCATTTATGATGCAGCAGGTGATCGACGAGCAGGGCGGTTACCGCTTGCTCGATTCAGAGGCGCGATGCCTGTCGGCCAAACCGCATCGGCCCGCCTACGCCACCGACGGCGATTACTTCTCCAAACCGAGCGCCGAGGATATCTACGAAACGGTTTACGAGATGATGCACGAAGCCAATCCGGGCAAATATCCGGAGCTTTATTGAGGGGGATTGTAAACTTGGCCGCATCAGGCCGCATGGTGTAAATATGACCTCATGAGGGTGCATTGCGCAAGAAGTTGAACGCATCAGGCCGCCTTTTTAAAAAATGATCCAGTCGGTAAAGATGAGAATCCAGACCAGCGGCAGATAGGCGAAGGAGAAGAACATGAGGGATTTGGCCGACGGAATCGATCTAAGGACAGCAAACCGGATGCCGTAGACGAGAAAGAGCAGGGTGGTGAGTGTGGCTGTTGCCAGGAAGAAAGCGCTCACCAGCTCCATGGTGTAGAGTTTGTAGATCGAGGGTAGTAGTGCGATGAGCGGAATGAGCGTCCAGGTGACGGTGATCCATCCGTTGCGGTCGCTTTTGGGCAGCATCTGGAAGCCGGCGTGATCGTAATCTTTTTTGCAGACCCAGGCGATCGACATCACGTGGGGGATCTGCCAGCAGTAGATGATGCCGAAGAGGATCCACATGCCGTGCTCGAAGATGGTACCGCTGGCGGCTGCCCATCCGCCGACGACCGGGAGTGCACCGGGTACGGCTCCGACAAATACGTTGAGTGCAGATATTCGTTTAAGTGGTGTGTAGGCCCAGAGGTAGATCACCACGGTGGCCAGCGAGACGAGGCCGGCGGCGGTATTGACCATCATCAGCAGCCAGAAAAGGCCCGCGCCGATCAGGGTGAGGGAAAAGACGATCACATGGGCGGGTTCCAGGCGGTTGTCGGGCAGAGGGCGCTTGCTGGTGCGGTGCATCAGGCCGTCTACGCCGCGTTCGAGAAACATGTTGTGGGCGGCGGTTCCGGCGGCGATCATCCAGGTTCCGAAGATCGCGTGCGCCATCAGGCCGAAATCGATGGTGCCGGCTGCTCCCAGGACAAAACCGACCAGCATACTTGCCACCACGGTAAAGGTTATACCGGGCTTGGTCAGCTCATAATAGTCGCTGAGCGTGCCGAGATATGTACGAATTGTAACGGCTCTTGTAGTCACGACTGCCGGATTGGATCAACACCTGTGGACTTCCCGAAAAAATTCAAAAGTAAATGTAACCAATTTTCATTTGATATGTTACCTTTCATGCCTTGCAAATGAAGCGGAAAAAATGAGATTCAATCGATATCAAAAGCTGGCTGTGGCAACGGTGCTGGCCACGATTTTCCTGATTTTTGTGGGTGGGTTGGTGCGTGCGGCGGGCGCCGGGCTGGGGTGCCCCGACTGGCCGAAGTGTTTTGGCATGTGGATTCCTCCTTTTTCGGCCGAGGGGTTGCCGGAAGGGTTTGACGCCGAGCTGTTTAATCCCGTTCATACCTGGCTGGAGTATATCAACCGGCTGACCGGGGTGACGATCGGCCTGCTGATCACCGCCACTTTTGTGTTTTCGTTCCGGTACCGAAAGAGCGATCCGGTGATTCCGGTGAGTGCTGGAGCGGCGTTTGTGCTGGTGCTGGTTCAGGGCTGGATCGGCGGGCAGGTGGTGCGGACCGGGCTGAGCGCCGGGATGATTACGCTGCATATGGTGATGGCGATGGTGATTGTGACGGTGCTCCTGTTTACGGCGTTCCGGGCCACCAATGTGCGGATCGAACTGCCCTTTTCCGAGACTGTGCGGCGGAGGCTGAGCGGGCTTGCGATGGTGCTGCTGGGGCTGACCGTGGCGCAGATGATCCTGGGAACGCAGGTACGCGAGATGGTCGATATTGTTAAAAATGTGCCGGAACCTCCGCCGAGGGAGATCTGGCTGGAGGAGCTGAGCGGATGGGTCTATCCGGTACACCGGAGCTTTTCGTGGCTGGTGGTGATTGCCGGCGGTGCACTCTGGTGGATGACCCGGCGGCAGGAGAGCCCGAAACTGCTGGAGCGGCTGGGCCTGGCGATTGTGGGGCTGATTCTGCTTCAGGTGGTGCTTGGCGTGGGGATGGATTGGTTTGGTATTCCGGGTGCGTTCCAGGTGCTGCATCTGGTGGGGACGGCGGTGCTGATCTGCGCGATATTTCTCTACTTGTTACTGGTGAGGAGCTGAAAGCTCAAAGCTGAAAGCTGAAAGTGGCGTAGGGAGTAAAGCTCAAAGCTGAAAGCTGAAAGTGGCGAGATGCCTCAATCTGCTTCTCTGCTCTGTGCGTGAAGCTGGATTGTTCGGCTCAGTTGCTCCGTTCACCATTAAAATATTCAAAGGGCCTTCTGGTGAAGAAACGTCTCCTTGTTAATTGCTTCTGGGATCGATCGATTGCTATTCTGTGTGAGTCACCAGGTGTGAATATTTTTTAACACGGTTCACTCCGCAACTGCGAGACGCCTCACACTCCAAATGCTTCTCGCACAGAACAGAGGAGCAGGCTGGGAATAGTCAACGATCAATGCATGGCCATTTTCAGTAAACATCGAGCAATCAACGCGCTTTCAGCTTCGAGCTTTCAGCTTTCAGCTCACAGCGCCTTTGATAGCCGTTTGAGAAACATCCGGATCTCCTTGAGGTCGCGTTTCATCTCGGGGGAGACCTCTGGCTTGGCCTGTCCGTCGGTGGCAGCGCCATCTTCGAGCGCTTTTTTGGCTCCCGCCGTGCTGTACTTCTTATTCTGGATCAGCTCCTTGAGCCGGATGATGACGGTGATATCCTTTTCGCGGTAGGTTCGGTTGCCCGCGCGGTTCTTTTTCGGGCTCAACTCGTCGAAGATAGTCTCCCAGTATCGCAGGACATGCGGCTCTACATCTGTCATTTCGCTCACTTCCCCGATCGTGTAATACAATTTTTTCATAGCAGGTAAACGTGTATTTTAGCCACCACCAGTCAGTTTGACTCACTGTTAGTTTGACTCACAGTTTATGAGATTGTCTCATATATCCTAAGAAATCAATTAAGTTGCAAGCCATTGAGTTCACCCGACCCGAACGTACAAACCGCTGATACGGTCAAAGAGTCGGTTTCGCCCGGCAGCGGTGAGTACGCCCCGGATATCTCCGTAGTGGTACCGCTGCTCGACGAGGATCAGTCGCTGGAAGAGCTTGCCGAACGCATCTCCAAAGCCCTCAGCGGCCGCTCTTTTGAGGTGATCTTTGTCGATGACGGCTCGGAGGACGGCTCCTGGGAGACGATCCGACAGCTCCGGTCGCAATATTCGTGGGTTCGCGGCGTCCGATTGCAGACCAACTACGGCAAGAGCACAGCCCTTCAGGTCGGTTTCGAAGCGGTAGAGGGCCGCTATGTGGTAACGCTGGATGCGGATCTTCAGGACGATCCGGACGAGATTCCCGGCCTTGTTGATATGCTCAAGGAGGGGTACGACCTGGTGAGCGGCTGGAAAAAGAAACGCAACGACCCCATCACCAAAACGATCCCGTCGCGCTTTTTCAACCGGGTGACACGCTGGGTGACCGGCATCAAACTGCACGATTTTAACTGCGGGCTGAAAGCCTATCGGCGTGAGGTGGTCGACCACATCTATCTATACGGAGAACTTCACCGGTATGTACCGCTGCTGGCCGAATGGGAGGGGTACGACAAGATCGGCGAGAAGGTGGTAAAACATCACCCGCGCAAGTACGGCAATACGAAGTTTGGCGTGTCGCGCTTTATGAAAGGGTTTCTGGACCTGGTGACGCTGATGTTCGTCCACAACTACATGACCCGGCCGATGCACTTTTTCGGGACGCTGGGTGTGCTGTCGATCCTGGTGGGGGGCTTCATCAACGCATACCTTTCCTACCGGAAGATTTTTCACGACGAGCCGCTGGCCAACCGGCCGATGCTCTTTCTGGGGATCCTGCTGGTGGTGGTGGGCGTTCAGTTCTTCTCGATCGGGTTTCTGGGGGATATGATCAACAAGGGGCAGATCCGCGAGCGCCAGCCCAACATCCGCGACCGGCTCTGATATGGCGAGGATTGAGTACGATCCGGTTAAGGACCGATTTGCCGGGATGATTCGCGGTTCCCGAGTGTTGAGGAGGCTTTTCTACTTTCTTCTGGACCTTTTTTTTCTGCGGAGCTGGCATATCCGGAGGGTGCTACGGCGGAAGTGCAGGCGGCTTGATGCGGATGGAGAATGGCGATGCCTGGATGCCGGATGCGGTTTCGGGCAGTACGACCGGTTTCTGCTGAGCGAGTTCGGGAATGCGGTGGTAACGGCACTGGATGTGAAGCAGGAGTATGTGGAGGATTGCAGGAGCTATTTTCGCCGGGAGGAGAGCCGGGGGAGGATCGGGTTTAAGGTTGCCGACCTGCTGGAGTTAGACCGCGCGGAGGCGTTTGATGTGATCCTCTGCGTGGATGTGCTCGAGCATATCGAAGAGGATGAAGAGGTGCTGATGCGGTTGAGCCGGGCGCTCAAGCCGGGTGGGTTTCTGCTGACGCACACTCCGTCGGCCTATTCGGCGGCGGATGCGGGCGAAGAGGAGAGTTTTACGAGAGAGCAGGCCGATGCCGATGAGGTAACGGAAACGGGTAGAGAGGTGGATGCAGGCGGGATGCCGGAAACCGGCAGAGAGGCAGATTCCGGTGGGGTGGCGGATGCCGACAAGGTTGTGAGTTTTACGGGAGAGCACGCACGGGCGGGGTACCTGAAGGAGGAGCTGCAGGAGAAGTTTGAACGGGCCGGGCTCGGGGCTGAAGAGCTTCACTACACCTACGGACGGTTCGGGCATGCCGGGTGGGTGCTGTCGATCAAGTACCCGATGCTGCTGTTGAACAAGATGGGGATGGCGGGGCTGATTCCGCTTGCGGTCTATTACGTGCCGGTACTTCCTGTGGCTCTGTGCCTAAACCTGGCGGAACTGTTTACAAAAAATGAACGCGGTAACGGGATCTACGCGGTAGGGCGGAAAGCGTGAGTCAAGTAGGTAGACTATTCTCGCACCAAACTCTTATTCTGATTTTATCCATTTACGGACAGACCCATCTCTTTTATGGATAACAATTTCTGAGGAAGTTTTCATTTTTTTTGCTCCCCTGATCGCTTCTTCTTGATTTTTATATACCTTAGATGCTCGAGATCTACCTTGTTTTTTAACAGCCCAGCCATCTTTTCTCTTAATGATATGTGTTCTTGCAGTGCTCATATTTAAATATAACAGCTACCCTTTGAATAACAAATCAAATGAATGTATAATCAGGCATTGGACTTCGAACGATTGTTGAGCATGTGTATAATCCCCGCCTCGATCTGACAGAGCTCAAACAGTTTCGGGTCTTTTAAAAATTCCACCCAGAGTTCATCGGCCTCTGTGACCGTGAGCTCGCCTCTCAGGTAATAGTGGATCTTTTTGATAATTTCGATCTCTTTCTCCTTGTGTGTTGACTCGAACTCTTTCTCCGCACTCATGATTGTTCTCCGTTATGTTCCCTGTAGTTATTTGATTATATGATCCCGTAAAGGTGTAAACCTTACAGAATTTTTTTTGAAGCGGGGTGACACAAGGTGACACCATGCCTCTTAACTTGTTGATTAAAAAGAACAAAAAGGAGGTAATATGGTTACGATCGAGGAGAAAAAAAGTGGCGCTTTGCACAGTAAGAAGGTGGAACTGATGAATGTGGCGGGGAATTTCCGGATGCTGGGGCTGAACTTTCACCTTTATAAACGCGATGAGATCCCCAGCTCCTACGAAGTGCTCAATGTGGAGAGTGAAAATTGGCTGAAATTGCTTGATGAGGTCAAAAAGATCTGTTCATGGAAGCCGGAGAACGAGTTTCGGTGGGATGAGTATATCCTCAATGGCAAGAAGATGGAGCGGCACATCGTGCACCTGGACTGCGGGATCACTCTCTTTAAAAAAGAAGACAACGACTCGGTGATTCTTTATTTCGACAGCCGGACTGACCACAAGCTGGTCGACCGGATCAGGGCGATGCTGGAGTCGGCAGTAAGCGATCAGCCTACGTTTCAAATAGGGTATCTGAATACCGAATTCAATGAGCTGACGGTGAAGTTCCGCGGCTTCCAGCCGTATGAAGAGGACTTGACAGAGTATCTTGGAGAGGAGGTGGTGCGCTTACGCAAGCGGATTATCGAGGAGATGAACGCATCCGCCCAGAGCGGACTTTACCTTCTCCATGGAGAGCCAGGAACCGGGAAAACCTCGTTCCTCAAATCGATCCTGGCGAGTGTAGAAAAGCAGGCGATCTTTATATCACCGGCGCTCACCGATGATCTGACGTCGCCGAGCCTGATCGGGCTGTTGATGGACTACCCCGGTTCGGTGATTATTATTGAAGATGCAGAAACCGTGCTGATGAAGCGCCAGGCCGACAATTCTAACGCCGTGGCCAATCTGCTGAACCTGACCGATGGATTTCCGGCTGATTTTTTGAATTTGAATATTATTTGCACATTTAACACTCAGATTGACAACATCGATCCTGCACTCTTACGGGAAGGCCGATTGAAAGCACTTCACAGGTTCAAAAAGCTAAACCCGCAACAGGCTGCGAAACTGGCCGATCACTTGGATCTGGAGGTAGAGCCGGGCAAATCGATGACTCTGGCGGAGGTTTGTAATGGTGGCGGGACTACAATGATCAACAAATCGGAAAATGGCAAAAGCCCTCAGGTGGGGTTTGTGGGGTAGTGTAAATGACACTGATACATTTACTAATTTAGCTATAGAAACTTTTCTGCATGTGGAATGTTTCTTAAAGATCAAACATCTGAGTACAAAATATTTTACAAACTAGGTTGTCTAAATCTTTTTTAATGAGCACTCATCTCGTGTACCTTAGTGGTTGAAATAGAAATAAAATTAAAAATATATGACCAACTTCCGGGAACGAGCTAACTTCATTTGGAATATCGCCAACCTGATTCGGGACAGTTTTAAACGGGGGAAATACCAGGATGTGATTCTTCCGTTTACCGTGCTCCGGCGGGTAGATAGTGTCTTAAAACCAACAAAAGAGGAAGTCCTTGAGATCTATAACAAGTACAAGGACAAACTCGACAATCCGGATACATTGTTGCGGGATGCCTCCGGGTATGCGTTTTATAACACCTCCAAGTATGACTTTGAGCGCCTGCTAAATGACCCGCATGACCTGGCTGATAACCTGCTTCGGTATATCAACAGCTTCTCGGAGAACATGCGGGAGGTACTCTACAATTTCGATTTTGAAAACACCATTCGGAAGCTGGAAGACCAGGAATTGCTTTTTCAGGTGTTGCAGCGGTTTAATGAAATCGACCTGCACCCGGATGAAGTCTCCAATACGGAGATGGGATATATCTTTGAAGAGCTGATCCGAAGGTTCAACGAGGCCACCAATGAGAATCCCGGAGAGCACTTCACTCCCCGTGAGGTGATTCACCTGATGTCCAATCTGCTGCTGGCGCCGGAACTGAAAAATATTCAAGAGCCGGGAATACTGCTGAAAATTTACGACCCTGCCTGCGGTACCGGAGGGATGCTTAGCATTATGAAAGACAAGATCCTGAGGCATAACAAGGATGCGGATGTCCGGATTTACGGGCAGGAACTCAATCCGGAAACGTATGCCGTCAGTAAAAGTGACTTTTTCCTGAAAACCCCTGACGGAACCGATGCGGAAAATATCCTCCAGGGCAGTGTATTGTCAGACCCAAAACACCGTGGAGAATCCTTTAACTACATGCTGGCCAATCCGCCTTACGGAAAGGACTGGAAGCGGGACAAACAAGCCGTAGAAGATGAAGCTGACCGCGGATATGCCGGGCGGTTTGGTGCCGGAACACCGAGAAGCAGTGACGGGCAGCTTCTATTCACCATGGATATGCTCTCTCACAAAGCGCCGGTGAAGAATAGGAAAGGTGGAAGCCGGATCGCGGTGGTTCATAACGGTTCTCCATTGTTTACAGGTGATGCCGGAAGCGGAGAAAGTGAAATCCGGCGCTGGATCCTGGAGAACGACTGGCTGGAGGCGATTGTCGCCCTGCCGGAACAACTATTCTATAACACCGGAATCTCCACATACATCTGGATACTCTCTAACAAAAAAGAAGCCCATCGCAAGGGAAAAGTGCAGCTGATTGATGCTTCTGAAATCTGGGAACCTATGCGGAAAAGCCTTGGAGACAAGCGCCGGCAAATTTCCGATGAGCAGATCACCGAAATTACAGAACTGTTTACCCGGTTTAAGGAAAATGACCGGGTGAAGATTTTTGATAACGAAGAGTTTGGTTTCCGAAAAATCCGGGTGGAACAGCCTCTGAGGTTGAAGTTTGAAGTGACTGATGAATCGCTGGAAGATTTAAAAGAAGAACGGACGTTTGAAAACCTTGTCAAGAGCAGGAAACGGAAACCGGAAGAGAAGCAAAAGGAGATCGAGGAAGGCAGGCAGGAACAGCAGTTGATCCTGGATGCAGTGGCAGAGCTGGATGGTCGGGTGTTTACTAACCAGAAGAACTTTCTGAAGGAGTTAGTAAACAGATTTGCCAAACACGATTATAAACCTAAGAAATCTATCCGGAATGCCATTGTCAATACTGTGGGGCAGACGGACGAAAAGGCCGACATTGTCCGGGATAAGAATGGAAACCCCGAACCGGATACGGACCTGCGTGATTATGAAAATGTTCCATTAAGTGAGGATGTTTGGGAGTACTTTGACCGGGAAGTAAAACCGCATGTACCGGAAGCCTGGATTGATGAGGACTACACCGATGAGAAAGATGGAGAAGTCGGCCGTGTGGGGTATGAAATCCCGTTTACCCGACACTTTTATGAATATGAACCGCCTCGGCCGTTGGAGGAGATTGAGGGTGAAATAAAAGCATTGGAATCAGAGATACAGGATTTAGTTAAAGAAGTAATCGAATAACCATCATGTATAAAATTCAGGGCAAAGAAAAAACCGTTAACGAACTCTTA
>SLKI01000098.1 GCA_007134695.1 Balneolaceae bacterium | reverse complement strand
TGAAAGCTGAAAGCTCAAAGGTGAAAGTTTGTTCATTAGCTTTGGTTGCAATTTTTTTGGAACAGTCTATCAATTAGGTCATTGGCTCCATTAATATCGGAGACGCGGCCGGGATTAGAATAGCAAGCAAGGCTTGCGCTTTCAGTTTTCGGCCCCTTTCAGTTTTCAGCTCCCTCATCGTACTGCGCCTTGTACGCATTCTTGATCTTTTGATTCATATGGCGCTTGTAGTAAGTGTATTCATAGCGGCTCACCGTGAACTCCGAACGATAGGTGCCGTCGTTACATTCCACCTTCAGCTTTTCCGGATTTTCGGTTTCCGTGATCACCACACTGATGTTACCGATCTTGTAGTTTTGCACCTCCTTCTCCATAAAGGGGAAGTTACGGCTGAAAGGGGGAAAGGAAAAGTTGAAGAAGAATTTGTTTTTTACCCCAAAGGGGCTTTTTTTCCTTTTCCAATCCAAACAGGGATTCGGGCCCGATTAACCGATGAACTCCAAACCTTATCATTATCATGAAATTCAAAACGTTTGCATTCCTCCTTGCCATTTGTACAGTTTTAGCTGCTTGTAACGGCGAAGAAGCCGAAGAGCCGGTCGATTCGCGGGACGCCTTTTTCAACACAATTTCCGCCTTTTGCGGCGACACCTTTGTAGGCGAGGGGACCTATCCCGATGACCCGGAGCACGATCTGATCGCCACAGAGCTGCGGGCTCACCTCTCCTCTTGCGACGAGAACTCGATCCATATTGATCTTTACCGGAACGGGGGAGAAACCTGGCATGCGACCTGGATTCTTGAAAAAAGAGAAGCGGGCCTGCACCTCTATCATGATCACGCCGGAGACCGGGATGATGCGGAAGATGTGTTGACCGGATATGGCGGCTATGCGGATGACCGCGGATCGGCCACCCGTCAGTATTTCCCTGCAGATGAACATACAGCGGAAATTCTTCCCGAAGCGGTAACCAATGTCTGGATGATGGAGGTGAACGAGGAGGCCGGAGAGTTCATCTACTATCTCGAACGACATCAGGAGCCCCGTTTCCGTGCCGTGCTGCAACACACTCAGCTCTAAGGGGCCCCTTGTCAATCCGGCCGGCTGATATTTTGACCGACCGCCTGATGTTGCCCCGGCCATCCAATAAATTGGGCCGGCTGCACAATTTACAGCCGGCTGTCCGAAGCTGGCCGGCCCGGTTCGCACGATCTCTCTGCATAGGCAACATGCAGTTCACGAATCGATCTGAAACCATTAAAACAGCAGACTCATGAGTGATTTGAGAAACAGGAATGGAAATGGAATTAGCAGACTCGATTTTCTGAAGAGCTCGGCTCTTGCCGTTGGCGGGGGGATCGTCGGCTCCCGGATGGACATTCCGGTTGAGAAGCTGAAAAAGCACAGCGGGAAGGCGAAGAATGTGATCTTTCTGGTCAGCGACGGGATGAGCGCCGGCACACTGACGATGGCCGATCTTGTAAAACGTGAACAGCAGGGAGAACCGACCTGGTGGATCAACCTCTATGAAAATCCGGATCGCAAGTTCAACCGGGGCTTGATGGATATGGCTTCACTCGATTCGTCGGTTACGGATTCGGCTGCGGCCGCTTCATCCTGGGGGTGCGGGTATCGGATCAACAACGATTCGGTCAATTTAGGGCCCGGCGGTGAAGAGTATAAAACGATCCTGGAGATCTTTCGGGATGCCGGCAAGTCTACCGGGCTGGTGACGACCACGCGCATCACCCATGCTACACCGTCCGGCTTCTCTGCCAACGTTCCGGCCCGCGGGATGGAAGATGAGATCGCCGAACAGTATTCCGAACGTGATTACGATCTTCTGTTGGGCGGCGGGAGGCGCCACTTTTCGGCCGACTTGAGGGATGATGGAAAAGATCTCTATCAGGTCTTTCGCGAGAAAGGGTATTCGATCGTACAGACCAGAGAGGAGTTACACCGTGCCGGCCGGCGCAGCAAACTCCTCGGCACATTTAACGATTCACATCTTCCCTATTCGATCGACCACCAGGCTGACGAGGAGTTGCAGCGATCCGTTCCGACCCTTTCAGAGATGACTCAAACCGCTCTGGACAGGCTGGAACAGAATGAGGATGGATTTATTCTTCAAGTCGAGGGAGGAAGAGTCGACCATGGTGCACACGACAATGATGCAGCCGGAATGATTTATGACCAGATCGCCTTTGATGATGCGGTCAAAGTGGTGATGGACTATACCGAAGATCGGGACGATACACTGGTCATTCTGACAACCGATCACGGAAATGCAAATCCGGGCTTGAGTGCACACGGCCCCGGCTATCGGGAATCCCCCAAAATGTTCCGCACGCTCCATCAATATCGGCACAGCTTCGAATGGGTCTATAATCAATTTGGTTATCACTGGTCACACGATTCGATCGACGACAGCGTGAGTGAAAACCAGATTAGGGAGGCTCTTGAATATGCAACGCAAACCCGGATTACCGATGAAGAGTCAAGCATGATTTACAAGGCCTTCCAGGGTGAGTTTCGTGCACCCTACCGAAACAGAGAAGATCCGGGTGCTGTTATGGCAGGGGTACTTGCCAACTATAACGGCGTCTATTTTATCAGTACACAGCATACCGCGGACTACGTGGAAATTGCAGCCTGGGGCCCGGGGAGCGAGGAGATACCGGCCTTTGTCAAAAATACAGCACTATTTGATTTGATGGTGGAGGCAGCCGGTGTACGCAGATATGCGGAAGGCTGATTTGTCAGTATCACGGTTTAATGAACCTGTCAGGTCTGCCGTACGTCTCTGAGGATATCGTTTAGAAAACGGCTTAACTCAACGACCCCCATATATCCTCTTCGCGAGTTGAGAACATTGCCGTTCGAATCCATCACCACTGTAAAGGGGAATGCGGTCAGGCCCATTTTGTCGGCAAACTCCTTTTGTGACATCGACTCACCCAGATAAACGATCGGTCTCTCCGAGTTGCCGTTCACCCGAACCGGAATAAAGTCGCGATCGATCAGTGTTCGGATCGACTCGGACGGGTAGACTTCCCGCTCCATCTGTCGACAGAAACGACACCCGACCTCATAGATATCGATCAGAATCAGCTTCTCATTCTCTTCCAGCTGTGCGGTTTCGAGAGCCTCTTCAAGCGGGACCCAGTCCGGGGCGTTCTTGATCTCGTCGTTCAGTACTTCTCCAAATGAGAAGTAGAGAAAAATCCCGATAAAGAGTGTAACGATTGAGCCTGTTATAATCTTTCTTTTCATACCCAAAGTAATTTTCAATATCTAACGGGCGAAAAATAATTCAATTTTACGAGAAAAGTTGTCGCTCCCTTCGGCCCGGATAACCTCGTTGTAAAACTGTTCCAGGAACCTAAGCTATTCGTCAAACCACTCCCGCCCGAAAAATAGTTTCATTCCCGTTGCTCCTCAGGGTGAACTCCCCAGAAACGTTCCCAGAGCTGCCGGCGGTTTTCCACGCTGGCATCGATGATGGGGATCGCCCGTTCGAAGTCTACAACCCGGGTGCTGTCTTCATTAAAGATGAAACGGTTGCTCCAGATAAATTCTGCCCCCTCTGTCAGCCAGAAATCGCTTCGTCCGAATCGAAGATCGTGCAGATAGAGTCCACCCTCCCTCTCCTCCATTTTGTAGGTGTCCATTGAGAACCAAAGCAGTGTATCCACCGGCCGGTTTCCGATGTACGGTTCAACCAGGTGGCTGTTTTTGGCGATACCTCTGAATTGCAAATTTCTGTGCTCATCAAAAAGTGAATAGGTACTTCCGTAGATAGAGTCGCTGCGCTCCACATATCCCATCCACATCAGAGTAGAAAAAGGGCCCGGCTGTGTTTTCAGCCGTTCATATTGCCCATACTGCTCCTGAAACGACTGGTCGAACACATGATTGACGTGCGCTTTGACCCCCAGCCCCCAGATAATATAGAACCCGGCCCAGATAATGCTGATCCTGCTGGCCCATTTGCGATAGACCGACTTTCTGTCCAGCGTCTGCGCAACGATTACTCCTGCGATGATGGGGGCGGTAAAAAAGGGATCGATGATAAACAAAGAGTCGGTTGTAACCTGCATGTTACTGAACGGTTCAAATGCCTGGGTGCCGTAACTTGTGGGAATATCGATCAGGATATGTGCAAGTAAACACCAGAATGAGAGCCAGGCCCAGGGCTTCCAGCCCAGATCATCAGCTCGGTGGATACGGTTGATCAGAAGTCCAAGGATTGGTGAAGCCGCAAACATAAAGAAAAAAGAGTGAGTCAGGCCGCGGTGAATACGCAGCTGAGCGGCAGAGTCGATAAACGGGTTGAGAAGTACATCGAGATCCGGGAGCGTACTTAAGGCCGCACCCCAAAGCGCCGCTTTGTATCCTATTTTCCGGCCCAGCTGCGCATCTCCGATCGCAGCTCCGAGGGCTATGTGAGTGATGGAATCCATATTGCCATCAAAAATCTTTTATTTGATGTAGCAGAGCATCAGTTTTTTAAGTAGCGATAGCCTCTGTTAGGCGTAACAATGCCTGTGCAAATATAAAAAGCGGTGCGATGAGAGGAGAAATAAAGTTACATCAGGAGGGCTTTTTCAAATGTAACTGTTACCAATATAAGGCGGTCGGGCAGTTCCGCCCAAATCTTTTTCATTACCCTTAATATATACTATACTAACAGCAACTAATAGTAACTAATAGCAATTAATATTAATTTTTATTCATTGAGTTTTGCTCGAATTTTTTGAATCATTCCCTGAAGAAACGGTAAAGATGTTCGCTGCGTTACCAAAATCAGATCGTAATTTGTTATGCCTCGTAAAATTGGAAACCTGATTCTCTATTCGGTCGACGACCTCCACAAGATGCTTGGCGTCAGCAAGATGACGATCCGGACCTACCTCCGGGAGGGAAAGCTGAAGGGGCGTAAACTCGGTGTAAAGTGGTTCATTACCGAAGAGTCCCTTCGGGATTATTTTGAAAACCCGGAAGAGAGCCCGGAAAAAAAGCGGGTCAGCGACTCTGTCGGAATCGGGTTTCGATTTGTCGTGCAGGGGGTCAATGATCTGGTCAGTGAAACCGAAGAGTGCGACAGTGTTGAGGAGACGGTGGAATGTATTAAAAGCCAGGCGATTATCAGCCTCTTCCAGGTAGCGATCGTAGACAGGAAAACCGATGAGATTGTTGAAACGATCAAGGCGCGCGATTTTTTAGACCGGTATGAATGACTCGGTCGGGCATCATGGATAGCTCGATCCGACATAAAAAATCAGATAGATTTGAAAAAAAGTTTGAGCATGAGAAATCAGATCGCGCATGAATCACTCGATCGACGGGAATAATCTGGAACAACTATGAAATTTGAAGAGACAAGACTGGACACTTTCGCTTTTGGTGAAAGTGCAGAAGAGACCTTTTATTGCCTGGTCGACCGAAATGTAAGCCCGAACGGGCTGAACCTGGAAAAGATCCGGCTTCTCGATCCGAGAAATTTTGACCAGATGCTACGGGAGATGGGATGCCTGATGATGCTGACCGGCGATGAGATCGAAGAGCTGATTCGCAGGGGAGATCTTGAAGCGGAAGACCTGCACACCGGGCTGTATAAACTTTGTATCAGCGAAGGGATTTTCCGGGCCGATTAACCTTCGGCCTGTCCGCATCAGCCGAAATCTACCTGAAACGGCTGCTCTTTTTTCCACCAGCTTTTTGCCTTGCAGAGGGCAACAATCGTTTTGGAATCGGTTATGTCGCCCGTTTCGACCCAGCCGAGAGCTTCTTTCCAGGGTATCCGGGTGTTGACAAGGAATTCGTCACGATCCCTGTTGTTTTCCCGGGACCGAAGGTTCCAGGCTACGTAGATATGGATAATTTCGTCGGAATATCCGATAACAGGATAGAAGTGTCCGGCATAGGCGATAGAGCCGGGAACCACCCCGGTCTCCTCTTCCGTCTCACGGATTGCGGTTTGGCGGGGAGGCTCACCAGGATCGATTTTACCGGCGGGCACTTCAAGGAAAACCTGTCCTACAGGGTAACGGAACTGTTTGACCAGCATGATGGTTCCGTCGTCGAAAACGGGAACAACTGCGCAGGCTCCCGGATGTTCGATCCATTCGCGAAAGGAGCTTTCACCGTTTGGCAGCTGAACCTTGTCTTTATGAAGGTGAAGCAGATTTCCCTTGAACGGGGATCGGGATTCAATCGGTTTTTCAATCAGTTTTTGAGCGTCGGACCAGAGGTTTGTTTTGGACATTTTTTTGATGGTTCGGGTGAATCCTATCGGACAGTTTCAGTATGCTGGAAACAGATGAATGTCAAACAGATAATATTCACTGGAAACAGATCCGATATTCAAGGTATTGTGAAAAAATCTTTACCTTCTCCCTATTGAAAAACGGCGTCTGAATGATTCGCAACAGTATGGTCATAATGACTGGATGGAGAAGTACAAATTAACAAATATCGACGGACGGAAAATATCTGTTAAGCAGGATGTTTTCACCTGGTCCAACCTGATTTCGGCCACCCGGATTGCTGTACCGATCCCGATTATCTGGTTGCATATTCAAAATAACTACCAGGTGGGGCCGTTTATCATCGCACTGATCCTGTATGCGATCTTTTCGGACTACCTGGATGGCTACGTCGCCAGAAAGTGGGACGAAGTATCTGAGCTGGGAAAAGTTCTCGACCCGGTTGCCGACAAAGTGATGGCCTTTGCGCTGTTCGGTTACACCGTCTGGCTTGGCCTGATTCCCGTCTGGTATTTTGTTCTTGCGGCGGTGCGTGACTCCATGATTATGGCTGGATCGGCTTACATCAAGAGAATACGCGGTAAAGTGGCCATGGCAGTTATGTCGGGCAAAGTTTCGGTAAATGTTATGGCGCTATATTGGGTATCGGTATTTTTCTTTCCGCAAGCAACGGAAGCACACCTGTTTCTTAAATACAGCTCCGTCATTCTGATGGTCATATCGTTTTTTCACTATTTTCACCGATTTAACCAGATACGAAGCGGGGTGGACTTCAACTGATCGATCATGGGCTGGCTTGATAAACTTGGTTTAAAAAAGAAAGAGAAGCTCGACAAGGGCGTTGAGAAGAGCCGCGAAGGGCTGCTGCAGAAACTGGGAAAGACACTGGTAGGAAAGGACCATGTGGATGCGGGAGTACTGGACGAGCTGGAACAGATTTTAATTTCCTCTGATGTGGGCGTGAATACGACTATCGAGATTATCGAACGGATCGAAAACCGGGTCTCGACAGACAAGTATATGAATCAGGAGGAGCTCAACCGGATTTTGCGTGAGGAGATTATCGCCCTGCTGAAGGAGAACCCGGATGAAAAACCGGCCGAGTTTGACGCAGAGTTTCCTGTCAAACCGCACGTGGTCATGATTGTAGGAGTGAACGGCGTCGGCAAAACGACGACGATCGGAAAGCTGGCGCATCTTTATAAACAGACGGGGAAAAAAGTGATGCTGGGTGCAGGAGATACATTCCGTGCCGGAGCGGTGAACCAGCTGAGGATCTGGAGTGAACGAGCTGACGTACCGCTGATTGAACAGGGTCAGAATGCCGATCCTGCAGCGGTAGCATACGATACGGTTGAAGCTGCAAAAGCGCGCGGAGCCGATGTAGCGCTCATCGATACGGCCGGGCGTTTGCACAACAAGAAATCACTCATGGAGGAGCTTCGAAAGATCAAGCGGGTGATGGGGAAAGTGGTAGACGATGCACCGCATGAAGTGCTGCTGGTTCTGGATGCATCAACCGGTCAAAATGCCATGCAACAGGCTCATGCTTTTACCGAGGTGGTCGATATTACAGGCCTGGTTTTAACAAAACTGGACGGAACGGCCAAAGGAGGAATCGTTCTGGGGATCTCCAACGAACTGAAAGTACCGGTGAAATATATCGGGGTTGGAGAGAAAATCGAAGATCTGCAAATATTTGATCGTGAAGCATTTGTGAACGCATTGTTCGGGGAATAGCCGGGTAGTACTTTCTTCTGTCGCTTTCTATTGTTAACATGGCAGGTACTCTTGTGGGGTCTGGATGCCGTTTCCCAATCTCTGTTTCTCTAAACCAGTCAATATGTGTCGAGGCATCTCTAATTTTTCAATAGCATTACTGTATTCAGCCGCTCTGATGGCAGTTCTGCTGCCTGATCTTTTCCGGCCGGTGCTTGCCCAGCAAGCAGAAATTCAGCCCGGTGAAGCCGAGGAGTTGTTCGAAAGGGCCTGGACTCACTATTTGCAGGCCGAAGAGGAAGAAGCGATTGAGTTATTCCAGCTTCTGACCCGTCACTATGAGGAGTATCAGAATTGGGAGAAGATGATCGAGTCGATCATCATGAAAGCGATGTCCGGGCAGCGGCTTGGAGAGATGGATCGTGTAGAGGAGAGGGTGGAGAGGGCCGAAATGCTGGCCCGGGACTATCTCGAATCCGGCCACCAGATCTGGTCGAGAGTTTATAACGTCCGCGCCTACCTGGCAATTGACCAAAACGACCTGGATGAAGCGCTGGAGTGGGCCGAGCGGAGCCTGGAACTGATCTATCGGTTTGAGGGGTTAGAGGATCGCAAGGTTCGGACTCATTCGGTGCACGGCTATATACTGGATGCACGCGGACAATATCCAGAGGCGATAGAAACGTATACGCACGGCAAGGAGCTGGCACGGCAGATCGACGACGATAGAGAGCAAAGTTTTGCAATGACGCTTATTCTCAACAATCTGGGCGTAACCTACAGGAAGTATGGAGAACCGGAAGAGGCGGCCCGATATTACCGGATGAACAGGGAGTATCTGGAAAAACTTTACCACAGCAACCATCCGGAAGTGGCGATGAACTACAATAACATGGGCGGTGTCTACTACAATCTCGGAGATATCGAGCAGGCCGCCCAATACTTTTTGCAGTCGGCACGAATCCTCGAAACCAACTATGGAAGAGGGCACAGAAACGTGGCGATCGCCTACAATAATGCAGGGTCCAGTTACGCTGTGCTGGGAAGGCTTGATGAAGCCATACGCTACCTGGAAGAAGCCCTGGATGTAACAGTAAACTTGCTGGGCGGCGAACACCCTGATGTTGCATTCAGGCTGGCGAACCTTGCCGGAATCTATCAGCAAAGAGGCGAATTGGATACTGCACTTGAATATCTTGACCGCTCGATCTCGATTCGTGAAACATATTATGGAGATGATCATCCTTCCCTGGCAAGTTCCTATATCCGCAGAGGTGAACTGCACATGGTGATGGATGAGCCTACACGAGCCCTTCGAGATTTTGAGGAGGTGATACGAATTGGCCGGGATCGGCTTGGGTTCAATCACCCGGAAGTAGCAGAAGCCCTGGTAAAGCAGGGAGATCTCTATCGCGGCAAGAAGCGGTTTGGCCAGGCGTTTGAAATGTATCAGGAGGCGATCGTTCGCTTGGCCAATTCGTTTGAATCCCGGAATATAGAAGATAATCCGGCAGTTCTGGAGAGCTCTCATCCGATTTCGTTGTTGAAAGCATTGGAAGCGAAAGCAAGCCTGTTGACCGAATACTTCCTCGTCAACAGGAATCGGGAGTACCTTGAAACTTCGTACCACACCTATGAGCTGGCCATGGAACTGATCGACGATCTGCAGTTGAGATTCCAGCATGAAGCATCCAAACTGAACTTGCTGGGGGAGCACTATTCGGTGTATGAAGGAGCGATGGAGGCTATTTATAATCTTTGGAGGGTCAGCGGCGACCCCTCCTATCTGAACAGTGCATTTGCTATTGCAGAAAAAAGCAGGGCTCGAATAGCGGTTGAGCTGCTCAGAGAACTGGAGGCAAGAGAGATCGCCGGGATTTCAGAGGAGATGCTTGAGCATGAACAGGTACTGAATGAACAGATTGCCGCAATTCATCAGCAGCTTGCAATGGAACGGGAGAAGGAGAATGAAGAGCGGGACCCCTCCAGGATCTCTGCGCTTCAGGATTCACTCTTTGTTGTTCATCAAAAGCAGCAGGACTGGATGCAGATAGTTGAGGAGGAGTATCCGGATTATTATGAGATCAAGTATCACCGGGGCCTGATTTCGGCGGATGAAGTTCGTGAGTTACTGACTGACGAGGAGGCGGTTATTTCCTATTTGATGGGGGAGGAAAATGTATATGCAACAGTTTTGAGCAGCCGGGATCTGACTCTGCACAAACTCGGCCCCTCCGGAGATGTACCACAGAAGGTTGAAGAGTTACTGACAGCGATCGATGAACGAAACTCGGTGGAATATAGACGGCACGCACGATCGCTCTATCAGAACCTTGTAGAGCCGCTGGATGAGCGCCTGACGGGCGTCGAAAAAGTAAAGGTTGCCCCTGACCAACTCCTCCATCACCTGCCTTTCGAACTACTCTTGTCGGCAGAACCGGAGGATGCTTATGCGCATGAATGGGGTTACTGGATTCGAGACGTTTCGATCAGCTATATACCCTCCATGTCGATATACCGAAAAATGCGAGAGCAGACTGCATCGCCGGATGATCGTATGCTGGCGGTCGCTCCATTTGCGGACGACGGGTCGGTTGTCGATGGGCCTGCAGAACTGCGCAGCTACACCGAAGAGGTGACACCACTCCCGGTATCGCGATTTGAAACAGAGCAGATTACCGAACTGTACCGTACCGAAAGGAGATTCTGGAACCCATTTGCACAGCCGCGCCAGGCCGATATCTGGTTAAACAGACAGGCGACGATCCCCAACCTTCTTGCCCATGATCTGGCGCAGTATCGCTGGATCCATTTTGCAACCCATGCCTTTGTCAACGAATCTTCACCGGAGCTGTCCGGGATCGTTTTGGCAGCAGACCTCCCCGGGCCGTCCGAAGAAGGGGGCGGGCAAAATGTACTCTTTCAGCGCGACATACTGAATTTGAATCTTAATGCCGAACTCGTCGTGTTGAGTGCATGCGAAACGGGGGTTGGCAGGATTGCCAGGGGTGAGGGGCTGATCGGCTTTACCCGTTCATTTATTTACAGCGGTGCCGGTAACCTGGTTGTGTCTCTCTGGAAAGTGGGTGACCGGGAAACCTCCGATTTGATGATTCGATTTTATGAGGAGCTTCTGTCGGGTAAAGGAAAGTCGGAAGCGTTACGCAGCGCCAAACTCTCCATGATCGAACAGCCGGAATACGCGTTTCCGACAAATTGGGCAGCCTTCATCCTGTTCGGATCCTGACGATATAAAAAAACAGGGGTGACGCCTGCCGGCGCCGGTTGGGATATATCTTTCAAGGGGGCAGAATATCTCTAATAGGGCGGGCTTGAACAGGTCAGAGGTGACGACTGCCGGCGCAGGAGGATTAGCGGTTGACCGGAATTTCTGAACCGATGATCTCATCAACCGGCTTGAGATCCAGATAGAAGTCGGTCGGATCCTCATTTTCGATATAGAGATCAATCTGCTGTTCTTTAAGCATCTCAAGGGTGGCAAGAAAAGTAACGACAACAGCCAGACGGTCGGTCATCTCGCTGCAAAGTTGCAGAAATGATTGACGTCCCTTTTTCTGGAGGGTGTTGAGGATAAATTCCGACTGCTCTTCGACAGTATAGCTGAACTTTTCTACCCGGTGATAGGATCGTTTCTCCCGGGTTTTGTCCAAAACGTTGCGGAATGCGGCCATCAGCTCAAAGAGAGTAACATCTCTGAGAGCCTCACCGGTAGCCTGTTTTTCGACCTTATCCTCATCCGGATTTCCGCGGTAATATTTTTTACGGGTTTCTTCGTCGATCACCGTCATCTTTTCTGCCATCTCCTTGTACCGCTTATACTCCAGGAGCTTCTGTACCAGTTCGTATCGCGGATCTTCCTCGTCGAACTCCTCGTCTGGATCCTCTTCGACGGGAAGCATCATCCGTGCCTTGATCGACATCAGCAGGCTTGCCATGAGAATGAACTCGCTGGCGACATCGAGGTCGAGCTCTTCCATGAGATGGATATACTCCAGGAATTCATTGGTGATGTGGGAGATGGGAATATCGTAGATATCAAGCTCGTCCCGCTTGATAAAGAAAAGCAGCAGGTCGAGTGGCCCTTCGAAATTTTTCAGTTGGACTCTGTACATATCGGGATATAGCCGTTGGAAAAATATCGCAAATCGGTTGCGAAAAATGAAATGTATATGCAAAAATAATCAAAAATCCGTAAGTTTGTATGTACAAATGGAGGAGTTTGGCTCTCATATCTATGTTCAGACAAATGCCATGGCGCGAAAAGTTTCCACCTTGGCGGATCGGCATTTTCGGCCTTACGGCTGGTCGATGAGTTACGTACTGCTGCTACTTGCCATTCACAAGCGAGACGGGGCCGGCCAGAAAGAGCTTTCGAGGGTTTTTCATCTGGCTCCCTCCACCTTGACCCGATTTGTCGACAAATTGAATAACGGCGGCCTGGTCGAACGAATCCGGGAGGGAAAGGAGATTATGCTGGAGCTGACCGAAGGGGGGCGGGAGCTTGTCGGTGAACTTGAGAAAGAGATGGAGAGGTTCGACAGGGAACTGGAAAAACTGTGGGGAGTAAAGTATCAGGATACTCTCAGCAGGATGCTGGAGTTCGGCATTCGGCAGATGGACGAATAATAAGGTTGAATCGATAATTGCCCAGGTTCAGGTCAGGGGCCATTGTCAATCTCTTGAAGATCCTCGGATCAGGATCCTTCATCGATTTCTCGCCGCAGCTCACTGAGAAATTGTTTCAGAAATTTAACCCTTCGCTCAGCTTCGGTTCGGCCTGCAGAAGTCAACATTCCCTCCGGAAGCCTGAGCAGTTTCTGATAGAAATGGTCGAGGGTCCATCGGTTGTCGTCGGGTTGGCGGCAGGTGCAGAATGGATCATCCGGATTGTAGAGAGAACGGCCCAACTCTGCGCCGACTGTGAGGCAGCGAGCAAGGCCGATCGCTCCCAGTGCATCAAGCCGATCCGCATCACGGACCACAGCCGCCTCGGTTGTTTCAGGTTCAATTCCGGATGAAAAACTGTGAGCAGCAATTGCGTGGTGAATTGCATCCAGATGAGTGGATGGGTAACCCAGCTCCTCCAGATACCGAATCGCCCGATCCGCCGAAAGCGTCGAAGCCTTTTTCCTGTCCGGGTGATCTTTCGGCAGCGTTACGCAATCGTGCAGCCAGGCGGAGGGCAGAACGACCTCCAGCTCTGCACCCTCCCTTTCCGCAAGCCTGCGGGCAGAGGCAACCACCCGGGTGGTATGGGCCAGGTCGTGTGCAGAGTCCGCATCATCAAGACACTCTTCCAGCAGAATCCGGCGGAACTTATCCTCCCACCGTTTCAAATCGATCGGGTTGTGGGATTCGGTGTTGTCCACAGGAGATCACTCACTTCAGGCGTTGGGCTGTCGGCCGCTGTCCGAACCCGGTGGTTTGCTGCTCGAACCGGGTTGCTGTCCACTATCCGAGCCTGTCTGACTGCCGCCTGTTTCCGGCTGCTGCCCGCTTCCGGAGTCGATTCGATCCCGCATCCCCACATCCAGTGGACGATCCTTGTCGCCCGCCAGATAGATTGTCTGAGTCGGAAATGCAAAATCGATTCCCTCATCATTAAAACGGCGGAATATTTCCCGGTTCACCCATTCGGTAAAATCCATGTAGTTCCAGTAATCGGGCGGATGGTACCAGTAGAAACACTTGAGGTTGAGCGAGTCGGCATTCAGTTCGTCGAAATAGACTCGCGGCGGTCGTTCCGGGTCCATCCCTTCATGATTGTCCAGAATCTCCTTGAGGATTTCGACAGCCCTGTCCACCATTTCAGGAGAGGTATCGTAGGTGATGGTCACATCGAATACACGCCGGATGAAGGGACGTTTGCCGATATTATGGATCGTCGTATTGGCCAGATTCCCGTTGGGGATCGTCAACTGGTGGCCATCCAGAGTGCTCACTTTGGTAGTTCGTACCCCGACCTCCTGAACGACTCCAAGAATTCCGTTCATGTTGACGAGTTCACCCACATCAAAGGGTTTGTCGGCAAAGATCATCAGGGAACCGAAGAAGTTACGGATCGTGTCCTGGGCAGCGAGGCCGAGCGCGAGGCCCCCGATTCCGAGTCCGGCCAGGATACTGGTGATCGGCTGGTCACTCAGCGCCTGGGCCGTCTGCAAAATCACGAGAATAACAACCGCAACCCGAAGCGCCTTGCCCACGATCGGAATAAGCATATCGTCGAGATGGCTCTCACCCCCCTCACTGGAAAAACGCTGGAGCCACTCATCTACCACGTCCACCAGCCGGTAGGCGAAGTGCCCGATCGAGAAGATGATCAGCACTTCGACGATGGTGAACAGCAGGCTTTCGAATCCCTCGGGAATGATCAGAAAGGTCAGTGCAATCCGTAGTCCGAAAGCGAAGACCAGGAACGTTACCGAACGCGAAGCAGACCGGATAGCGACCGAAAGCAGATGCTGATTTCGCTCGACCAGCTTCGGAACCATCCGGTTCAGAAAAAATTTGATCAGTTTGCCAATAAAGAAAGCCAGTGCGATCACACCGGTCATCGAAATAATGCGCCAAAGCTCATTACCGGCAAGAACAATATCGTTCGATTCAGTCAGCAGTTCCATAGAATTCCGAATTGATTTTTAAAAAGTTCAGGATATTACTGGAAACTTGTAGTTGGCGTGCAGTCCGCTTTGCGAACTGCAACATATTTAATGCCCCCGGAGGGATCAGTCTGATGAAGCCGTCACACTACTCCAGCTCCAGGATATCATTCCGCGGCGGTTAACTGCTGCAACAGAGATCTCGCTGCCCGGTTCTACACGCCCGAGCCGTATCTGCAGGTCTTCGGTTTTCGCAGTGCGAAGGGATCCGTCGCCGGATCGGTATTTTACCTTGTAGGCAACAATATCGGACTCCGGCGATCGCTCCCAGCTCACATGAGTTTCGCCGCCTCTGCTTTCTGCGTGGACGCCGGGCACGACCGATGGCGTGGATGCAAGATTCATCAGAGTGGCGGTCGTGGATTTGGCAACTTCACGTACCAGGCGGTGGTTCATGGTTTCGAGTCGATCGGTGGTTTGGTGATAATTTGGATTCCCAAGGATCGGATAGGAACCGATTCCACCGATTACATCGCCGTATGCATCGAAGAAAACGTGGGCGTCGGTAAAACGGTAGTAGCGAGAATCGTAGGTGATCAGGTCGGTAAAAAGAATCGCACCGGAGTGCTGTACATCCCGGATTCCGTGGTTGGAAAACCGAATCGTATTGTCGAGCCGGTGGTGACGAGTCCAGCCCATCATGTCGTTATTCACCACACCGGCCGCCTGGAGTCCCTCCTCATCGGCGCGGCGGACAAACTCGCGGGCTCCGAGCAATCCATCCTCTTCGGCTGTCAGAGATGCGAATATGATGGTAGCCGGCAGCGGATTCTCTGCCAGGACTCGTGCGGTCTCCAGCAACACGGCTGTTCCCGAACTGTTGTCGTCTGCGCCGGGGCTACGGGTCACCGAATCGTAATGGGAGCTGAGGATATAGACCACCTCGGGATGTTCGGTTCCCTCGAGACGGGCTATCACATTGGCAGACTCGATGCCGTCAAACGGTTCGAACCACTGAAGCTCCGGCTCATATCCGAACGATTTGAGGGTATTGTAGATATATTCACCAGCTTTCCGGTTTCCGGGCTGCCGGACATTCTTGGATCCGAAATCATAGAGTGCTTTCTGGTACTGGTAGACCCGACTTAGATTCACCTCTTCGGTGGCCTGGCGAACCATATCGCGGATAGGGCGGTAGATCTCCTCGGCTTTGGCTCTGAGTTCCCTTTCGTCTTGAAGAGCCGACTCGACCCGTTCTTTCAACTGATTCTGGCTAACTTTTCGGTCCAGCCGGACCAGGTAGAGGCCCTGTTCATCCGAGATGGTGTCGCCGTCGCGTTCGGCTACGACCAGAACGTGACTGCCTGCATCGTTCGCCTCCCACTCATACTCCAGCGATACAGTGCGAACCAGATTGTTGTGAAAAAGCCGGTGGAAGTCGCCCGTATTCAGATCATAGATATGAGCTCTTCTGTGGCGGAACTCACCCATCTTGGCGAGGAGTGTGCCATTGTCCAGAAAGTGTGGAAAAAGTTCATGCTGAATATCGTTGGTTCGAAACAGCTCCTCTCCGCCATCTGTGTCGACAACACGGATGTTCCAGCTGATGCCGTCGCGAATCATATAAGCGAGGCTGGATCCGTCCGGACTGAGCGCCGGATCCTGAATATCCTCGGTTACAGTGGCAAGAGTGTCTACTCGGGGGTCGTCGCCATTTGCGTAGAGGGAAAGTATCAGGTTCTGCCCGTCAACTTCGGATTGAAAAGCGATTCGGGACCGATCTTCGGAAGTGATTGGTGCTGTACCCTCCCAGGACCAGGTCTGGCCGGAATCGAGGTCGTGCAGAACCACTTGCTGTTCGATTTCGTGGGTTAATCGATCGGTTCCGGGGGGAAGAGGAAAGGGCGCGGAATTCATTTTTGTATATACAACTCTACCTGATTCACCAAGGGGAATCGGCCTGTCGAAGAAGTGTTGTTCCCCGGTGACCCGTATCGGAGCGTCGGATCCCTGTTCCCAGCGGTAGATTCCGGACCGGTCGAGCTGGCCGGGGTCGAGCGCAGAAAACCACAACGTGCCTTCAGCGTCGAAACGGGGTGTTCTCACCAGTAGATCACCGAATGGCAGCCGCTGTTCCCGGCCAGATTCCAGGTCGATCCAGTAGATTGAGGTATTGGATTGCTCTTCCCAGGCGAGCAGGTCACGCAGCCTGAACACCTCCTGTCGGTCTCTGGCAGATGCAGCCTGTTGTAGCTCCCTTGCTAGCTCTGCCATTCGTTCGGTCCGCTCCACATGATGATAAATCCCGGCGGATTCGGTTGTTGAAAAATGGAAATCGGTTCCTTCGACCGTCAACAGATGCTCAACACCATTATCTGTTACTCTTGAAATCCGGGTTTGCGGCCGGACCGCAGTCGGATCTTCCCAGGAAAAGTGGAGGCCGTCCGGGCTGAAAAGTGGATTGCGGCCATCCGCAGCAACTGTTTCGACCTGATAAAGTTCACCGGTGAGCAAAGCGATCTCTCTCAGGTACCGATCCGCATCAGAACCATCAAGAAGTTTTTTTACACGCTCCAGCGCTCCGATATAATCACCATCATCCCAATCGAGTTTCGCCTGTTCGATCGGGTCGGTCTCGGGTGCATTATAACTGCTCCATTGGAAATGTGAGGCCGACACCGGTTGAGAAAAGAACCAGAAAAATGTGAAAAAAAGTAGTATCGGCAACAGTAGTTTTACTGGCTGATGGAATCGGTGATTAATCTGCGTTGAAAATGGATACATGGTAAAGTATTTCGGGTGAATGTCGTACTGTGGGAATTTCGATGATCTGAATTTAATGTTCTTCGGTCGAAATTGTGAGTCTCAATAATTAATTAATATTTTAATATTAAACTGTTTCTCAGGGCTGTCGTGTCTCCAGGGTGCAGGGGGCTGTCGTGTCTCCAAGGTGGACAACCTGAATTCTGTTTTCACAAAACCGTTAAGAGTTCTCATGTTTAAAAAATTCGTTTCATCTAAAATCAATCAGTTAGTCAGCATCGATTTTTCCATTCTGATTTTGCGGATCGGGTTGTCCGGTCTTCTGCTGACACATGGATATCCCAAACTGATGCGGATTCTGGAGGGCAACTTCAGTTTCAGGGATCCGATTGGTCTCGGACCGGAGCTCTCACTATTTATGATCACTTTTGCAGAGTTCTTTTGTGCTGCTCTGGTCCTCATCGGTCTCTGGACACGACTTGCGTCGATTCCGATCATCATCGGTATGATCATCATTGTCTTTGTGGTGCATGCCGACGATCCGTTCAGCGTTCAGGAAAAGGGCCTGCTGTTTCTGGTTGGTTATCTGGTTCTTCTTCTGACCGGTTCCGGGAAATATTCACTGGATCACTGGTTCGGAAAGTGAATTTGGCTGCCGCCAGTGACGGAATGATTTTGTTATTGACAGCATTGATTGACAGTCACTACCCTTTCCAGGGGAGCCAGGAAGCGGGATCGAGCTTGTAGAACTGCCTGAACAGTTCGTACAGTTTCGGCTTCTCCCGTTTCATACGGTGAGAATCTTCAAAAAAGGTCTCTGTGGCGACAGAGAAAAACTCGGCCGGATGTGATGCACCATAGGGGTCGAAAATGGATGGACGGCCCAGTTCGGCCTGTCGGATCAGATCCCGGTATTCGGAAGCAAGCAGGTTGTTCCATTCGCTCGGTTTGTAGACCCTGCCATCTTCGCCGATACCGGCACTCATTCCGTAACGATCGTCGAGCTGGTGGGCAAACTCGTGGAAGATCAGGTTGCGGCCGTTGAACGGTTCATGGATATCGCGCTGGATATCCTTCCAGGAGAGGACGATGCTTCCCAGGTCCCAGGACTCTCCCGACCGCGATTCATGGCCTTCGGTCATAAATCCATGTTCATCTTCCTGGTGAACCGGTGCCACATAGTCATCGGGATAGAGCAGAATCGCCTTGAGGTCGGGGTAATATCCGGCTGGTTCACCGAGAATCAGAATGGTGGCGTAGGCAGCGATAACTACCCGCTTCTCTTCGGTCATGACGAGCCCCCCGCATCCTTCGAAAATTTTCTCTTCCAGGATTACAGGCATATGGCGTTTCAGCTCCTGCTTCCGTTGATTCGGGAGAAAACGGTAATAGGGTACGCTGCTGTTGAGCAGGTTTTGCCACTCTTCCGGGAAGGGTCTTCGCCGGATGAAATATCGTTTCAGTACACGAATCATGTGAGAAATGATATGAAAAATGAACCCGGATAGGAACCGGGAAGCGCATCCGGCAATTTCGGTGATTTTTCGTAATTTCAGGGCCGGGCGCGGAACCGCTTTCATCAAGCCGAAAAGAGCAATTTGCCGGCTGAAGTGAAACAAACCGAGAACAGACCGAAGAATAGTAATCCCAGAAATTAACCCGAAAACTGAACGTATGTATTCCACACTGAAAGAGGAGCTTGGCAGCGAACTCGAGCAGATTCGAAATGACGGGCTTTATAAAGAGGAAAGAGTAATTACAACACCCCAGGGTGCGGTCATCAAAACGACCGACGGAAAAGAGGTGATCAATTTCTGTGCAAACAACTATCTGGGGCTCTCCTCTCATCCCAGGGTGATTGAAGCGGCGAAGCGCACGATCGACGAATATGGGTATGGGATGTCGTCGGTACGATTTATATGCGGTACCCAGACAATCCACAAAGAGCTGGAGTCAAAGATCGCCGAATTTCTGGGAACCGACGATGCGATCCTCTATGCAGCTGCTTTCGATGCGAACGGCGGTGTATTTGAACCGCTTTTCGGGCCGGAGGACGCGATCATCTCCGACCAGCTGAACCACGCCTCCATCATCGACGGTGTGAGGCTTTGCAAGGCGCAGCGCTTTGTTTACAAACACGACGATATGGAGGACCTCGAAGCGAAGCTGAAAGAGGCGTCCGATGCCCGCAACAGGATCATTGCTACTGACGGCGTTTTTTCGATGGATGGGACGATCGCCCGCCTGGATGAGATCTGTGACCTGGCCGACAAATATGACGCCCTGGTGATGTCGGATGAGGCGCACGCAACAGGATTTATGGGGAAGACCGGCCGGGGTGTACATGAATACCGCGGGGTGATGGACCGAATCGATATTATCACCGGAACACTTGGGAAAGCGCTGGGCGGAGCATCCGGCGGTTTTACGGCAGCTCACCAGGAGATCGTAGATATGTTGAGACAGCGTTCGAGGCCCTACCTATTTTCCAACACTCTTGCTCCGTCGATTACCGGTGCTTCGATCGAGGTGATCGATCTTCTGAGCGAGACGACCGAATTGCGCGACAAGCTGGAGGAGAATACAACCTGGTTCCGCAAGGCGATGACAGAGGCCGGTTTCGATATCAAGACCGGCAGTCATCCGATCGTACCCATCATGCTGTATGATGCGAAAACGGCTCAGAAATTTGCCGACCAATTGCTGGAGAAGGGAATCTATGTGATCGGGTTCTACTATCCGGTCGTGCCAAAGGGCCAGGCGCGTATCCGTGTGCAGCTTTCGGCCGTCCACGATAAAGAGCACCTGGAAAGGGCGGTCGATGCGTTCTCCGAAGTGGGTCGAGATCTTGGGGTGCTCGGGTGACGGCCGGCATAGGCCCGGGGAACGGCCGGTATCGATACGAACGTACCTGGATTTGACTTGAGTGAAATCCGACATAGATTTGAGGAGATTAACAACCTGCAGATAAACCGATTATGGAGAAAATTCTAGTTACAGGGGCCTGCGGCCAGCTCGGAAGTGAATTGACAGCTGACCTGCAATCCATTTACGGAACGGATAACGTGATCGCTACCGATATCGTGGAGCCGCCGGAAGCGCTGTCCGACGGTCCGTTTGAACGTCTCGACGTTATGGACCGGCCGGCATTGGCAGGGGCAGCTGAGCGGCACGGTATTACGACCATCTATCACCTGGCTGCCCTGTTGTCGGCCAAGGCCGAGCAGCAGATCGGAAAAGCCTGGGATCTGAATATGCAGGGGTTGTTGAATGTTCTTGAACTGGCTCGTGACGGACGGTTCACCAAGGTTTTCTGGCCCAGCTCGATCGCCGTTTTCGGCCCGGACGCCCGGAAGGAACAAACTCCCCAGAATAGTCCATGCAACCCGACCACCGTGTACGGGATCAGCAAATTGGCCGGGGAACAGTGGTGCTCCTACTACCACCGGCGGTTTGGTGTGGATGTGCGAAGCCTTCGCTACCCCGGTTTGATCGGCTACAAATCGCTGCCCGGCGGGGGAACAACCGATTACGCCGTGGATATATTTTACAAAGCGCTGGCCGGTGAGCGGTTCAGCTGTTTTCTGGAGTCGCAGAGCCGCCTCCCGATGATGTATATGGAGGATGCGGTCAAGGCGACAATCGATCTGATGCGGGCCGACCCGGCGTCGATCAGTGTACGCACCAGCTACAATCTGGCCGCCATCAGCTTTACCCCCGAAGAGCTGGCTTTTGAAATACAAAAACACCTGCCGGAGTTTGAGATCAGCTATGAACCCGATTACAGGCAACAGATTGCCGAATCGTGGCCCGACAGCATAGACGACACGGCGGCTCGCGAAGATTGGGAATGGAGCCCCGTCTATGATCTGGAAAAGATGGTCGGGGATATGCTCAAGAATCTGGAGAAAGAGTTAAAACAGGGGATTCCGTAGCGGCTTCAGGAGCTCTCAATGACCGGCGCACAATCCGGGCGGATCGATCGACATTTCGATAAGTACGCCAACGTGAGTTCAATTCGTCGTGTGAAATCTCGGAAAAGGAGCACCGCTTCAAAAGTTCCACCGCAATGAAGCGGCCACTACACTGCCGGCCGAGTCGAATGCCGAATCGCTGCTTCCGGTAAAGAGCTGTGCGAGCAGCCGGAAATCGGTGTTTTGTGTGACGGAATAATCGATCGACGGCGACAGAAATATCGCTTCTTCGTCCGGGTACCAGATCAGGGCCAGCGAGCCGTTGAATATCGGAGAAAACGGATAAGTTGCATGACCGGTGAGCTGAAACCTTGAGAAGGAGGGGTTGTCGGCCGAAAGCGGTTCACCGAACAGGAGAAATTCTTCGCGCCCTCCCTGATGGTTGTAGAGCCCCTCGACGACCAGATAGAGGGAGTTGTCGAACATATGGTCGACCGACAGAGCGGCGATCCAGTTGGTCTCTCTGCCACCGCCTTCATCTTCCAGATCTGTAAACAGCATCAGCTCACCTTTGAAGCCGGACTCGCCGACGCTTCCCGCCCAGCCGCCTCCAGTCGCCAGGCGATGACGAAAATAACCGGCAATCAGCTGATAATCGTATCCGCGAACATTTGAACCATACATCAGAGCCGCCACCGATTCGCGGGAATTGCGTGCCGGGCTTGCGGCCAGCTCCCATCGAGAGAAGATCCCCGTATAGCGCTGAATGCGAATCGCATCTGTCCCGGGCCGTTCCGGATAGTCAAAGTCGTAAAAAGAGTAGATGTTGAAGATGTCGTTCGGGTTGGTCACCATATTGATACCCCAGTTGATTCTCTGTCGTCCGGCGCGAATGGTCCAGTCCTGGCCGGCCCACTCGACGTAGAGGCGGTCGGGTATGTAGTGAAGCAGCCATTTATCCCGGTCGACTGCCAGCCAGGAGAGGTTGAAATAGCCGTCGTCCATATCGATCGCATCGGCATAAAAGGGGATCGACTCAACCAGGTCTCCGGCAAACAGCCGGGTTCGCATCTGCCAGGTGAAGCTCAATTCGGATGTTGAGAACCAGCGCACATTGAGGCGATTTTGCAACCGGTACTCCCAGAAAGAATCCTGGTCGAGCGGCAGCGGCAGGTCGGCGTCGATCCAGGCCGGCAGCCCCTGAACATAGCCTCCGATCTGAATATCGTCGGAGATCTGCGCCAGGCCTTCTCGCTTTTCAAACTGAAAGAGCAATGCAGTCAACAACAGAATAACCCCTGTCCGAAACAGGTTTTTGCCGTTGGAACCGGCGGGAGATAGCGGTCTCAAGCGGTCCTCGGCAAGGAAGCCTGTACACTGGTTTGAAGGGCCGATATGTTTAAAAACAGCAGCTAACGATTTCATTTAGCTGGTTCGGTTCTTTTCGGCGTCTGCTTTTCGTCGGAGTAGATGGCGCCATCCACCATAGTGATCACTCGTCTTGCCCGGTCAATCACCCGCTGGTCGTGGCTGGAAAAGATGAAAGTGACATTCTCCTCTCTGTTCATCTTCTCCATCATGTCGAGCAGATTCATCGCTGATTTGGAGTCCAGATTGGCCGTCGGTTCGTCGGCAAGAATAAATTTGGGGCGGGAGGCCAGTGCCCTGGCTACGGCAACCCGCTGCTGCTCACCGCCCGAAAGCTCTTTGGGGCGAGAGTTCAATTTGCTGCTGAGTCCTACCGCATCAAGAAGCTCATGTGCCCTGTCGTCCATCTCCTTCTTCGAACTTTTTTGAAGCAGCATGATGAAGGTGACATTCTCATAGGCGGTGAACACCGGAACCAGGTTGTAGGATTGAAACACAAAACCGATGTTGTTGAGGCGGAAGTTGATCAGCTTCCGGTCCGGCATACCGGTAATTCGGACCCCGTCGACTACAACATATCCGCTGCTCGGTTCGTCGAGACCGCCGATCATGTTGAGCAGTGTGGTTTTTCCCGACCCGGAAGGGCCGCGTACTGTGGTAAATTCTCCCTCCTCGAACTCCAGGCTTACATCCCGAAGTGCGTGTACAGGAACGGTGTCCGGGTTATAAACTTTGGAAAGATTGTGTGTGGTGATAATGGACATGGGTTTATCCTCCTGGGTCGGTTCAGATATCAAATAAAGATTTCAATTTCATTTTTCCCTTACGACATCAGCCGGGTTTAGTTTGAGTGCTTTATAGGATGGGTAGAGCGCCGAGATCAGTGCTACCCCCACTACAAGAAAGGTGAGGGATACAAAATCTCCGGAAGGGATAGATGGATAGACGACCGCATCATACCCCCATTCAGCCATCGTATCTCCTCCAATGGCAGAGAGGTCGATGCCGCGTTCTCCCAGGTAATCGACCGTTATCCAGGCAAGGCCCATCCCCAAAACAGCCCCGGTGAGAGTAAGCATGACTGCTTCGAGCATCACCATTAAAAATATCCGAAGTTTGCTCATGCCGATCGCCATCAGCATTCCCAGCTCCCTCATTCGCTCGAAAATGGCCATTAGCATGGTGTTGAGGATGCCGAATGCAAGGGCGGCAAGAACAACTATCATGATATAAAAGAGATAGCTTTGGCCAACGTCGGTCATAAACCGCAGCTCGGGTGAGAGCTCATACCAGGTTTCGGCAGAGATTCCGGGGAATTCCTGTCTGAGCTCCTTTACCAGCTCGTCACTCAGCTCGGCGTCGTACAGCATCACGGCGATCTCGTGATAGACAAGTTCTCCGGCGATCAGTTCGCTCAGGTCCCGGTTGCGAACAAACACATTGCGCTCATCATAATCGGTGTGGCCGGAGCTGAATATACCAGCCACGGTAAATGCACCGGACGTCAGGTTGTTCTCCAAATCCTGAAAGGAGAGGACGACCCGGTAACCCACTTCGACATTCAGTTTTTCTGCCAGTTTTCTTCCGAGAAGGATCGGGTGGCGCAGCTCCGAATCGAGATATTCTCCCTCCACAATGTTCTGGTGAAAGGTGGTGGTTCCCCGTTCGGAATCGGGGTCGACTCCCCGGATCTGAACTCCGGACGTAGTCAGGGGAGACTGAATCATGCCGTCGGAGAGGGTACGTCCGGTAAAGGAGCGTACTCGCTCGTCGTCGGCCAGCCAGCGGAAATGGCTGTCGGCCTGATCCAGGGTCATCTGCGGCTCCCGTTCGGTAAGAAACTCCGCATGATGAAGCTGCAGATGGGTCAGTTCATCCTGGATCACCCGGTTGAAGCGTTGTTCGATCAAGCCGTTGGCCCAGCCCGAAAGGACGATCCCGGCCCAAATTCCGGCGATAATCGCCCCGATCAAAACTCCGCTCCGCGCCGGGTGGCGCCAGATATTTCGCCACGATATGGAGATCAGCATTTTCATTTGCGGGATGCCTCCTGAATATTAAGTCTCAGAATTTTGCCGGACGGGTAGAGGCTGATCAGTGTTGCGATGATAAAGATGATCAGGCACTGCCAGAAGAAGATATCCGAAGCAAGAGTGGTGGGAAGAATAGGGTCGAAGCCAAACTCCACCATCAGTTCACCTACATCATCACCCAGGTGGATCGGGTTTCTCATAAAGTAGAGGATGATGAAAAAGCCCAGAATGGAACCGGAAAAAATTCCAAGCAGGCTGATCAGGAACGTTTCGATAAACACAACGAGGGCCAGTTTTAACCGCCGCATACCTACCGAAAGCAGAATGCCGAATTCACGTAGCCGCTCAAGCGTCATCATCAGGATTGTGCCGAAAATGCCAAAACCGATGATGAGGTAGAGGATGCCCATATAAACCCGTGTACCGAGGCGGTCAAACTCGAGTGCTTCCAGCAGATCCGGCATCATCTCCTCCCAGGTGTAAACGCTCAGCTCTTCTCCTTCCACTCCGGACCGAAGTGTTCGGGCAATCGAGTCGGAATAACGCGCATTAGAGGGAGTGACCAGCAGGGCTGTGATATGTTCGTCGGCAGAGAGAAGCCACTGGGCGTCCGGCAGGGAGATGTAAACCAGCTGATTATTCATATCCCGCTGCGGATGGTTCATCAGGCCGCTGATCTCAAACACACCGGCGGCTGTCATTCCAAAACGGCCCTGGCCAATTAACGCAAGCGTATCGCCAACAGACAGATTCAGTCTGCCGGCCAGCCCCTCCGATACAACGGCCGTACCATCTCCGGGCTCAAAGAAACGCCCCTCTGTAAGCCTGTTTTCGAGGTCATTGAGCCGATTCTCTCTCTCAAGATCGATCCCGAGAACAAACGCTCCGCGGGTCTGCACGTCACCGGCTGCCAGCATAAACGTTTCGATGCGCGGGATTGTGTATTCAATGCGCTCGTCCATCTCCATCACACGTCTCTCGAACGCCTCATCAAAAGGAAAGGCGTTATCCAGAGAGGGCTCTTCGTCATACCGGTAGTCCTGCACCTGAATATACCCGGTGTGAAAACTGGTCATATTGTCGATCATCAGGTTGTGCGCACCCCGTTCGAGCGACTCGATAAAGAGCGCCGTAACCACAGCAAACATGATCGAGGAAACCGTGATCAGCGTTCGCCGATGGTTGCGCCAGAGATTTCGCCAGGCCAGTTTCAGATACATTGTATTGCAAGCGAGTTAATGGTGACGGTTAAACGCCGGGGTATGTAACCAAGTGATCTCATCAGGTTATCGATTCAATTTTTTGCGAGTCTGTTTCAATGAGCCGGATTTGTATAATCGGGTGATCTTTTATCGGATTCTCCGCATGTTTGCCTGGGTAAAGAACGACTCCTCGATTTCGATATCGAACTCCAGCTCAGCATACTCCAGAATGGTGCGCTGGTCGGGTTTGTCGGCCGGAGTTAATGTGAAACGGGTCGGCAGGGTACGGTTGTCCATCTCCCGGATACGGTCCAGCGTCATCGTATTGGCCAGCTCACCCCTCTGATCAAAATTCTCAATCCGGAGCTGCATATACCCCTCCTTGGTGACCCAGACGAGCACCCGGTCCCACACGATGGGTGCATCCGGTTTGGGGATCAGTTCAAGAACCCAGGTGTCGTAACCCTCATACTCCTCTTCCCGGAGAATGGAGTGATCATAATCTTCGACGATGGAGCTTTCACGAACCAGATCGTCGTTGGTGAAATCTGAGCCCATCCATGACTGTGACATCATCGACGGCGGCAATTTGATGGTTCTGTCTACATTGGGGACATAATTCCAGATTTCGTTGTACCGTTTCAGGAAGGTGGTCCCCTGATCTCTTGCCGGTGCGGTGACCAGAATGAGTGAAAAATCGTCACCTTTGGCCCACGCTCTCATCGAGATTTCTCGCGTATATCGGGGCCGTTCGATCTTCATGGTCATCTCGGCGTAACTCGATTCTCCGCGCATCACCTCCTCCATACGCTCAATGATTTCGGCCGCATCCGGCTGATCATTCTCCTGATGCAGTACGCTATTCGGTTTCGAGCCGGCTGCTATCGATGTAAAGAGAAACAGTATCGAAAGCAGGAAAATTTTATAGGGGATCTGTTCTAAGTAACTCATGATTTTTTCTCAAGATGTTGATTCATAATAGATTCTTTCTCCTGTTGCCAGCGTTCAATCACTTCATCGATCTGGGATTCGACCCAGCTGTAAAAAACAGAGGCTTCCAGCAGCCATTTGGAAACTGCATCGTCACGCTCTTTGACACTCCGGCCTTTTGCCAGTACAGATGAGAAATCGGAAAACAGTTTCATTCGATTTCGGAGAATTTCATCAATCTCGATATCCGACATTCGGTAATAGGTTTTCCGATCTCCCGGAAACGTGACCGGTTCAATAAATCCAATCTGGATCAACTGACGTGTAGAGTTACTGACACTTCCTTTACTTGCTTTAAGCGTTTCCAGTATCTGATCGAAAGTAACTGCATCTTTGTCGCAGACCAGAAGATATCCGAGTACTCGTCCGGTCATACGTGTCATTCCGAGCTTCTCGAACATCAATCCCGCCTCTTCGATATATGCGAGTTTATTTTGGCTTATTCGCATTTTCAAAGGAGATCGATTTAGAAAGTTTACTAAGTTCAGTATGTATTGAACAAAATAGAGACAAATAAATTTCTTTACAACTTCAATTCCAATTTATCCCATTCAAGGGTTCTCAAATGAAGGAGTCAATCTGTAACGTTTGTAAGTTCATTCCTTACAAAACTTTTTAAAACAATCAGGGAAACTCTCTCTTTAAAAAAAGTGAATCTATTACATCAGACTTTCGTAAAGAGTGGTTAATTGGTTAGACGCCAAGGTGAATAGCCGGGCCGGAATGAAGGTAGATAATCAGTTCGGAAAGAAAGTAATAAGCCGGGCCGGTAGACTGATCGGGCAGTAATCCCGGGAATTTAAAAATTTATTCATTCGGAGAAGATGATGAGATCAGTAGCAATCTTAGCTTTGTTTACATTTGTAATGACAGGCAGCTTTTTTACCGCAAACGGGCAGCAAATGCAGACGCTTATAAACGGGGGTGTTGTGCATGGTGGATTTGGCGGCCCGGTAGTAAAATTTGACAACGTTGCCGACGATTTTGGAGTCTGGGTCGGCGGGCGAGGAGCCTGGATGATGACTTTGCAGGATGGGCATGCAATTTCAATTGGCGGTGGAGGTTACGGTCTGGTCACCGAACACAGGGTTCCAGACCCTGACTTCGGTGAGCCGGATGAAGATCTTTTTGGCCTGGTAGGTTACGGCGGGTTCATCGTCGAATATACCAACCGTTCCTACAAACTGGTGCATGTGACAGCTAATACTCTGATAGGGGCAGGTGGTATTTCAGTAAGGGATAAAGATTTTGATGATATCTCTTCCAGTAGTGATCCATTTTTCGTAATTGAACCTGGAATATCATTGGAACTCAATGTCACACATTTTTTCCGCATCTCTGCAGGCATGGGCTATCGATATACCAGCGGAATAGAGTTGGCCGGATTCAGGGACAAGGATTTTACCGGCCCGAACGCTAACATAAACCTGAAGTTTGGATGGTTCAGATAATGAAAAGAGTTCTAATTATCACTGTAATTCTACTCCTTGCACTCTCACATACACTCCAGGGACAAACCCCGGAAACACTTTTTGACGACGATATACGACATGGCGGTTATTGGGCACCCGTCTATGGAGCCACATCGATTAACGGACAGTTTGCCTACCTGAGGGGCAGCCGATGGGCCTGGGTAATCAATTTTCGCGGAGAGCACTCTGTCAACCTCGGCATGGGAAGATACCGTACCTACACAAGTTTCGATCCGGTCGACTGGAATATCCAGGATGTTGAGGAGCCTGATCTAAAGACGCGATACAGAGGGTTTGAGCTGGAGTATGTAAACCAGACCTACCGTCTATTTCATTTCAGTGCTCATACTTTGGTTGGGTCGGGTACAGTGAGGTACGATAATGGTGCCGACGAGCTCGATAAAACCTCCGATCAATATTTTGTTCTGCAGCCCGCCGCCAGCCTCAATTTAAATGTGACACGATGGTTCAGGCTGACCGGAAGTGCTGCATATCGCTATGTTGGAGATCTGAACCTGGAAGGAACCAGTGGGTCTGATTTGGGGGGTTTTTTGGGTTTTGTGGGTTTGAGGTTTGGCAAATTCTAGTTTTGGGGTAAAAATTAACTGCATACTACGTTAAAACTTCAACTGGCTTGGTCACATACGGCTCAGTATGCTCCCTGCGCCAGTATCGTTTCGCCTTGTCTGCAGTTAATTTTTACTCCCAAAAACTTTTATAGATGAACTGAATTCGTCTGCTGCGTTAAAGCTTCGTCGGTCTTGGTCACATACGGCTCAGTATGCTCCCTTCAACCTCCTCGCTTCGCCTTGTCTCTAAATCAGGATTCAACGACTTCGCGATAGGCAGCCTTGACCTTTCGGCCAGCCAGGGCTTCGTTGACGTTGAAGAGGTGGTCGCCGATCTTTTCGAGCCGACTCAGGAAGTCGAGGAACATCACACCTGATTTGGTGTCATATACGCCTTTTTCAAGGCGCCGATAGTGCGCTTCCTTGAGATTATCTCTCATGTTGTCGATCCGGTTCTCTATCTCAATGGCACGGTCGAGATATATCTCACCATTGCTGCGGTCCAGGTTCTCCCGAACGAGCTGGATGGCGCTGTGGACCAGGTTCAGATACTCTCCGATCTCCTCAATCGCATCATCAGGCAGATCGATATCTTCGTACTGCATCTGTTCAAACGTTTTGGACATCTGGAAGTATAGATCACCAACACGTTCCAGGTCGTTGATGATGCTGTGCATAGCCCGAATTCGGCGTGTGGCGGATACCGACAGGTTAAACCCGGATATTTGCGTCAGGTATTCAGCTACTTCGAGCTCAATATTATCTGTAATCTGTTCCCTTTTCTTAATCTTCTCGAGAAACTTTTCATGTTTCTTCTGCTTTTTGAAAAAGAGCCCGGCAAAGCTGAAGTGCATCTTTTCAATCAGCTTGGCAAACTGCTCAATCTCCTTGTGTGCCTGGGCGATCGAGAGCTCCGCAGAAGACATCAGTCCGGCGGAAATATACTTTAATCGGAAGGGGCTGTCTTCATCCACCTTCTCCTTCTGGTATTTCTCGACCATTCGGATGATATAGGGGACAAAAGCAAACAGGAGGAGTACGTTAATAACATTAAAAAGGGTGTGAAACAGGGAGAGAGCCAGTGTAGCGTTTGCCCGGGCCACCTGATCGGTATCAAAGACGGAGGTCGCTTCCGGCAGAAACAGCTGCATGACATTGTCGATACCGGTGAGAAAGGGGGTCAGAACAAATAGCATCCAGGTAACCCCTACGAGATTGAACACAAGATGGAAGCGGGCAGAGCGTTTTGCGTGAACATTTCCGATAAGGGCCGCAATGTTGGCGGTTATGGTGGTACCGATATTTTCACCGAGAATCATAGCGGCAGCAATCGGAAAATTGATCCAGCCCTCAAACAACATAACCAGGGTGATGGCTGTTGCCGCCGATGAAGATTGTGTCAAAAGTGTAAGAAGAGTGCCAACCCCGACAAAGAGCAAGATAGAGAGAAAGCCGAATTCGGTAAATTGATCCAGAAATGCAAACATCTCCGGATTTTCCTGGATATTGGGTACTGCATCCTTGAGAAATTCGAGTCCGATAAAAAGTATACCAAATCCGATCATCGCTTCGGCCAGGTGCCGGAACTTGTCTCTGCCAAAGAATAGAAACGGGAAGAAGATGCCGATCAGGCTGATTGCGATCGGGGTGATCTGCATCTTGAAACCGAAAATGGAGACCATCCATGCGGTAACCGTCGTTCCGATATTGGCCCCCATGATCACACCGGTCGACTCGATAAAGGTGATCAGGCCGGCATTGACAAAACTGACGACCATCACGGTGGTCGTTGTCGAAGACTGGGTGATGGTGGTGGCTCCAAAGCCGGTGAGAATTCCCTTGAATCGGGTCGTCGTCATTCCCTTGAGAATAGACCGAAGCCGATTGCCGGCAACTTTCTGCAGCCCGTCACTGAACACTTTCATCCCGAAGATGAATATGCCAAGCGACCCAACCAGTTGTAAGAAATCAAAAAAAGTGTAGGACATCAGCCTCTGTTCTGATGATATCAGCGTCCCGGGGTGAAGAGCCGGAGTTAAGCATCAGTCAGCAGATATATTGAGGTGCAAATATAAGGAGAGTTGGGAACAACTTTTAGTAAGAAAAGTGCCGTGGCGAGTTCCCGGTTTTTGAAGAGTAAAATTGCATGATGAAAACTTCAGGTACAATACTACATAGTTGAAACGAGTGATTTTCCAGGAAATAAAAAACCTCCTGCAGGCAGATGCTGACAGGAGGTTGGAAAGCAATACAGTTAGGTAAACAAATCTTTAAAACTGTACTCCGCCGCTAAACATAATTGCATTAGCAGTAGCTTTAAAATCTGCATCAGGCATATCAACGTCTGCCAGGTTAGCAAGACCCAGGTCATAGCGTCCCTCAATAAAGAAGCTGCCAAAGCTGACACCCGCTCCGAACGAAGCTCCGAAGTTGATTTCATTCAACTCATCCGAGATATCAATCGATTGACCATCTTCGGATTCGGTAGCGTCCAGCAGATATCCAACATGGCCGCCTGCCAGAAGGTAGGGCCGTGTATCGCCATCAATAGGCACATTGAAGCGTAGCAGAACGGGTACTTCAACAAATGCCAGTTCAGTTTCTATTTCAAAAGTATCTCCGAAGAACTCTTCTTCTTCTTTACTACCCTTGATCGTGTAAAGTGCTTCCAGCTGAATCGAGAGCATATCGTTCAGGGCAAGGTTGGTAAAAACACCGGCATGGAACCCGATTCGCATATCGGTTGTCTCATCCATGCTAAATCCCATGGCAGAGACATCATATTTTACGTTGGCTAAATTCAAGCCACCTTTGATACCGGTTTGTGCATTAGCCTGATTCGCCGAAAAGGCCATCAGTCCGATAAAACAGAGTGCAGTCAGTAGTTTTTTCATGGTTGGTCAGGTCAGTTTGTTATTTGGTCAATTATTTATTTCAGCAGACCGGCTTTTCTTTACCGATTCTGCTCTCCACTTGTTGTGAATCGTGAAAATTTTAACCAATCGAGCGGCCAATACCAAAAAAATTCCGATACACGTTATGATAGTTTTATCAAGTATATATTTGATGCTTATTGATATAGCAGAAAACATTATATATCTCTGCCACAAAAATGAAAAGATGCTCCGGCAGCGAAACGACGACAAAAAACAAAGGCCACCTGCAACTGCCAGTGAAACATTTACACACAGTCGCAATAGTGGCCGAAAAG
>SLKI01000029.1 GCA_007134695.1 Balneolaceae bacterium | reverse complement strand
TATTAAAGAACTAAATAATGTCTCATTAAATTTTTTGAAAATTCAGGCAGAGTCTCTTTTTGCCTCTCCGATTAGAAATAGATCATTGAGAATTCGTATCTACATGAATTAATCTCTGAGATCCCGTAAGAGGCTCCAGTCCTTCTCTCCTGGCCTTCTACATTCCCAGAAAGCCCATCCGTTGACATTATTGCCTGTTACGGCTATGGCAGCTGATGAGGGAGAATGATGAGTTTCAGTATCGTAAATAATCTTTCCGTCCAATACTTCTGCGTTATAATAGCGTCCTTTGTAAAGAGCTCTTAATTTCGTCTTGTGTGGGAATTCTACACCCTTGGAAATAAAGGATTTATGATGTTCACTATCTTTTGTACTTTCTCGATCGGTATAGGTATCCAGGTTTAAAAGTTCTCGGATTACATCGTTATAAGTATCCTCCTCCGACTTTCTCATCATCGTCAGATACTTATACACTTCGAAGTCGATTTCAATCTTCTTATTCATGCATTCTATAATTATTTCCGAATATTAGTTATAGAAGAATAAGTATAAATAGTAAGAATAGGAAAAAAAGGAGGAAAAAAAGCATCCATGCGCAAATGGTTAATCTTTTCGGGTGAAAAAAGAGGAATCTGTATTTAATGTTTAAATAATAGAAACCTATATTCCTGAGCGAATTTGAACTTCTGCTTGCCGATGGCTCAGATGCATTATGAATAATCGAGTAATAGCTACCAATCTGGCCGAACTTTATAAGGGCGCAGCCGAACGTTATGGTGAGCTGCCCGCGTTTGCGACGCGCAAGTCGTCACAGCAGTGGGAGCCTGTTTCATTCAGAGATCTCTACGAAATGGGCTTGCAGTTGGCGACTTCATTGATTGAGCTGGGTGTTAATTACAAGGATCATGTTGGATTGTTTGCAGACAATCGGTTTGAATGGATCCTGGCTGATTATGGTGTACAGCTATCTGGTTCCGCGGATGTACCAAGAGGAACCGATCTTACCGACGAAGAGTTGATCTATATCGTCAATCACGCACATATCAAGGTGGCCTTTATCGAGGATAAAAGGCTGCTAAAAAGGGTCAAGTCACTGCAAAAGGAGATGCCAGAACTTGCTACTCTTATTTTGATGGAGGGTGAAGTACCGAATGAAGAGAATGAACCGAATAGAAAAAAGTTTCAGAATGGAGAGGAAGAGCTGAATGGAGAGGAGGTACAGAATCACGAGAAAGATCTGAATGTGGATAAAGACCTTGGCAGCAATGGTGTTTATTCGATCGAAGAGTTGGTAATTCGCGGCAGGGAGTTGAGGGAGGAGGGGGATCGCAGAGCCGAACAGCGTATGGAACAGATACGTCCGGATGACCTGTTTACTTTGATCTATACCTCCGGCACTACCGGTACGCCGAAAGGTGTGATGCTGACTCATGCAAATATGATTTCTCAAATGCAGGTGATTCCAATTGAACTTAATTGTACAGATCGTGTACTATCAATCTTGCCGATCTGGCACATCTTTGAACGGGTTTTCGAGATGTATACTATCTGCTGCGGGGTGTGTACTTATTACACTTCAATTCGCACGCTCGGTGACGATATGAAGAATGTGGAACCTACATTTATGGGATCGGCACCGCGCTTGTGGGAAAGTCTCCATCAGAGAATCTTGAAAAGAATTAAAGAGGCGCATCCGATGCGGCGCCTGTTGTTTCATACTGCCTATTTTCTCAGTCGGATCTATAAAGGTTCGGTCTACTTTCTCAGGGATCGTGAGGAGAAATTGAGGCCCGCATCAAAAATGAAAAGAGCTCTTCTCTATCCGTTGCACATGTTAAGGTGGCTGATTGTCGTGCCCTGGTATGGTTTTTTCAATGTGGCTGTTCTGGAGCCGATACGTATGAGTGCCGGCGGTTCTTTGAAAGCTACTGTATCGGGAGGCGGTGCACTTCCCGAAGAGATCGATCGCTTTTTCAACTATATCGGTATCCCTGTTCTGGAAGGGTATGGGCTTACTGAAACGGCCCCTGTTGTGGCTGCCAGAACTTTGGACAATCTGGTCATCGGAACGGTTGGGCCGCCGGTTCCTGAAACAGATATTCGGATTATCGATATCGATAATGGGGCTGTCCAATATCCGGATCCCGACGACCGATATGGTGGGCGAGGACGACGCGGTGAAATCTGGGTACGGGGCCCGCAAGTGATGAAAGGTTACTATCGGGACCAGGAACGCACAGACGAGGCGTTGGAGGAGGAATGGTTCCGGACAGGAGATCTGGGAATGATTACTTTTAACGACTGCCTGAAAATTTTGGGCCGGATCAAAGCGACTATTGTTCTTTCAAGCGGAGAGAATCTCGAACCGGAGCCGATCGAAATGAGGTTGAACCAGAGTCCGTTTATCGAACATTCCATGGTGGTCGGACAGGACCGAAAATATCTGGGTGTTCTGGTTGTGCCGGACTTGAAAGAGTTCAGGGATCACGGACTGGAAGTTGAATCCCTGGAGGAGCTGGCAAATAACGAACAGGCCGAAAAGACGATTCGGTCGGAGATCAAGAAGATCGTCTCACCAAAAAACGGGTTTAAAAGTTTTGAACTCATCCGGGATTTCCGAATGCTGGAGGAAGGTTTCACAGCAGGAGAGGAACTGACTAGCCTTTTCAAAATGAAACGGCATGTGATTTCTGAAAAATATTCCGACAAGATCGACGAGATCTATCGGCCAGAACCTGCCAAAAGCTGAGGTTTCCATGGAATTTGACACACAACTGCTGTTTCCGATTGATCAAATCCTGCTGGCTGTCATGATCTTTCTCATCATGTTCGGGATGGGAGCGAGTCTGACGGTCAATGATTTTAAAACGGTAGCACGCTATCCGAGAGGTATCTTGATCGGTTTCCTCTCCCAGTTCGGGCTGATGCCGGCATTTGCCTTTTTCCTGGCCCTTTATCTCGAGCTGCCGCCCGCTTATGCAATCGCCCTTATTCTGATCGGATGCCTGCCCGGTGGTACAACATCCAACATGTTCGCCTATTTTGCCAGGGGATCGGTGGCACTCAGTATCGCGATGACGACCGCATCAACCCTGCTGGCCCTGATTATGATGCCGGTTCTTCTCGAACTTTATACCGCCGGATTCACCGAACAGATCAGTTCAGAAATGAGAGCCGCCGGGGCGGACACCGACTTTGTGATTCCGACCGGAAACATTGTATCCTCGCTGGCACTGGTCCTTGTTCCGGTTGCGCTGGGGATGGTACTTCGCGCCCGTTCCCGGGAGTGGGCAAAAACGGCGGAAGATACAGCCGGGTTTATGGCAATTATTGTGATTCTCTACCTGATTGCAACAGCTTTCATCCGTCATACCGGGTTATTTCTGCAAACGCCGAAGGAGATCTACATTGCAGCGATCTGTGTTGGACTGCTCGGATTTCTTTTCGGTTACTGGATGTCTCGACTTTTTCGGCTTTCTCCGCTGTTTCAGCGTGCCATATCACTGGAAACGGGAATTCAGAACGGACCGGTCGCTTTTGCTATCATTCTGCTCAGTTTTCACGAACCGATCCAGAGCCAGATGTTGTGGCTTGCCATTCTTTACTCCACATTTATTGTGATGACCTCATCGTTTGTCACCCTCTACTATCGGAAGATCGGAAAGTTCGACTGGGAGGTTTTCAAAAATACTACAATCCATAACCGGCTATTCGGCGAAAAATATATCTCGCGCTATCCAAAAGGTTTTCTGCCACCGAGAATCAAGAACGATCCCAGTCAGGGCTCAAATCCACATCAGATCAGAGAGCAGCCGGATAAGAGCGAACACTCCTGAAATAATTGTTGTAATGTACGGTTCTATTTCCTCTTTCCGGTGAAAGATCATCCCCGGCGGAAATTTCCTATCCCGGCGGAAACTCATCATCCCCGGCGGAAATTCCCTATCCCGACGGAAATTCCCTATCCATTCTGTAGGAAATCTCCTACGCGGGAACGAGCATCTACTACTACGAGGGGTCGGGCATCTATCTGTTACATTGCGCAGACAGAATATGTAAAAAATGAACAGTCCGCGAATTATGGAAGCGCATCACTATCTGGAAATGAGGCTGGGCATGATTGAGCCTGAAACCGACTTCACCCGTCGATGGTGTGTCAACATGGGATTGCCGCTGAATGATTCGGTTCGCATGAGTCTTGCGGTAGACGAGATCTTGAACGATATCCTGCTTCACGCTTACAAAGAGCAGCAGGGTTATGTTGAAATATGGTACCAGTATTCACTTTCCGGGATAGAGATTGTTATTCAGGAGATGGGTGAGCCTTTTGATCCGCAACGACACAGCTTTTCGGTGGAAAAAGCGCTGAATGAGGGAGACTTCGAAGGAGCAGGCCTGGAAGTTGCCAGGCGCATGGTCGACCATTTTCTCTTTCTGAATCGCGGCAAGGGTGGAAAAGAGTTTCGGCTGGTCAGCCAGTTGGATTTTTCTCATGTAAAAGAGGAAGCGCAAAATGAAGTGATCGATGTTGTCACCGGAGTCCGGGCAGGAGAAGAACCTTCAGATGAGTCGGAAACGGAGTATCGTCTCTATTCGGTGACAAGCAGTGATGCTGAAGATATCTCCAGGCTAATCTATAAAACCTATGGTTATTCATACAGCAAGGAAGACCTCTATTTTCCGCGTCGGATCGAACTTGCCGTCCGGCACGGTTACAAATTCGGGACTATTGCTCGAACTAAAAATGGTTTTCCGGTCGGCTATTTTGCCGTGATTCGAAATTCAGACTCGCCGATCGGTGAGATCGGTGAAGCCGTTGTCTCTCCGGAACACCGGAAAAAAGGGTTGATGAAAAAGATGCTGGACCAGCTGATCGAAATGAGCCGCAGGCGGGGATTGATGGGAATCTACGGTATGGCACTGACCGTCCATACGATCAGTCAGAAGGTGAACGAAACATTCGGATTCCGGAGTACAGCACTGATGCTTGCCAAATCCCCACCTTCGGTCTACAAGGGGATCCGCGAAGACTATCCCCAGCCGGTCAGCCTGCTACTCGATTTTCTGCCGCTGACAGGGCAGTGGGATCGTCCGGTCTGGCTGCCGAACAGGTATGAGCCGATCATCATCGACCTGTACAATCAATTCGACAACCATCCGGTATTTGTATCGCTTCCGGAGCAGATCGAAAAGGATCGCTCGGACACCCGGATGCATCTGGATATCCAGTATGAATCCAACACGGCTCTGATTGTTGTTGAACGTTATGGAGACTCCTTCGAAACTTCTTCGCTGCAGATGTTCAGAAGTATCGCGGAACTTAATCTGACATCGGTTTACATCGATATTCCGCTCGATCATCCATGGGCCGAACACGCAGTTGAGTGGCTGAAGAAGAAGCGTTTTTTATTTGCGGGACTGATGCCGATGTTCCACGGGGAGAGAGACTATTTACGGATGCAAAGTATTGAGGCAGATCTTGATTTCGGCCAGATAGAGACTCTGACAAGTATAGCCGGCAAATTGAAAAAATTAATTAAAAAAGAGTATGATGAAATACGAGAAAAAGAAACAGTCACTACTGGTAGAACTGGAAGGTGAATTCAATCTCGATGCGGTTCGAAAGATCAGCGAGGTGCTGGGTGAACAAGAGGAGCTGGTTATAGATCTCTCGCGATCTGCATTTGTAGACAGTAATGCCATTGTTTTTATCCACAGGCTGATGGAGAAGGGTACCGGTATTCAATTGGAAAATCCGCCCGAAATCTTTTATGAAGTAATTCAGATTCTGGGCCTCCATCAGAAGTGGGATCTAAACCGGCTTGTGAAACCTTGAAATACAAAACGGCTCATGATGAGTGCAGTACCCGTCAGTTGGAGAAAGATTAAATATCAATCGGCTTATGTAAACTTAAATATCAACCGGTATGTCAGATCAACCAAATAGTTTAGAATTGACAGAACTGAACCTTGAATATCCGATCTGGGAACAGGTGTTTACTGTTCACCCGCTGGTGATCGTCGGAACACTGGAGTCCGACGGTTCAGCAGATTTTGCACCCAAGCATATGGTATTTCCGCTTGGGTGGAAAAACTACTTCGGATTTGTCTGCACTCCCAGCCATGCCACCTACCAAAACATCAAAAGATCCGGGGAATTCACAGTGACCTATCCCCGTCCCGACCAGGTAGTATTGACCAGCCTTACAGCATCTCCTCGTTGTGATGACAATACCAAACCGGAGCTCGAGGCGATCTCCAGGATTCCGTCCAAAGAGATCGAAGGCTACTTTGTCGAAAAAGGATACATCTTTCTGGAGTGCAGGCTGATGCGGTTTGTCGACGGCTTTGGTGAAAACAGTCTCATATTGGGAGAAGTGGTCCGGGCCGAAGCTTTGACCGAGATCGTTCGAACCCCTGCACACGATGACAATGAGTTGCTTTTCAACCATCCGCAACTCGTCTATATTTCGCCTGGCCGCTATACTGTAACCGGTGAAACCCAGGCGTTCCCTTTTCCAGAAAACTTCAAGAAATAACCGATGGCTCATAAGAGTGCGACTATTCAGATTCTTGATGAACTGTTGCGAGAAAAAACCCGCTTTTTAAACCGACTTCGTCGATTTGTTGAGCTAGAAACTCCGCCGCATGATGCCCGGGCGCATCTTGATTTTTTCTCTTTACTGAACCGTGATCTGAAAAAACTGGGATATCGAACGGAACAATATGCCGGTCGGGAAAGCGGGGGACAGCTGCTTGCCAGATTACCGAAACCCTCTTCGGGAGGATATCAGCTTCTGCTGGGGCATATCGATACTGTTTGGCCCAAAGGGACACTCCAGAATATGCCTTTCAGAAAAGAGAAGAACAGGATTAGCGGACCGGGTATCTATGATATGAAAGCCGGTATTTTAATGATGCTGACGGCGTTGCGCTTCCTTCAGTCAAACGGGCAGAAGATGGAGCTTCAGCCGATACTGTTCATCAATTCGGATGAGGAGACCGGCAGCACTGAGTCGGTCGACAGGATTATGAAGATTGCAAGAGCGGTTCGGAGAGTTTATGTACTGGAGCCCTCACTGGATCCGGATGGAAAACTGAAAACCCGTCGGAAAGGTGTAGGGCATTTCGATATCCGCATAAAAGGGGTCTCGGCGCATGCGGGTATCGAACCGGAAAAAGGAAGGAGTGCTATCCTCGAACTTTCCTACCTTATCCAGAAGCTGCAGGAGCTGAACCGCCCTGAAGAGGGTATTACTGTAAATGTGGGCAAGATCGACGGAGGGACCGGCTCCAATGTAGTCGCTGCCGAAAGCAAGGCTTCGGTAGATGTTCGTGTTGAGACCAAGAAGGATGCCGAAATAATGGACAAAGCGATCCGGTCTATTCAGTCAACGATGGAAGGAGTTACACTTGAGATCAGTGGGGGGTTCAAACGCCCGCCCCTGGTCCAGAACAGAAGAAATCGGCAGCTTTGGCAGGCAGCATCCGGGATTGCCGAGAATCTCGGGCTCGAACTGAAAGAAGGAATATCTGGTGGCGGATCCGACGGAAGTTACACAAGCCTCCATACTGCAACGCTCGACGGGCTGGGTGCAGTCGGTGAAGGTGCCCACAGTCCTACCGAAAAGATATTTTTTGATGAGACTTTAGAGCGTATCGCCCTTCTTTCCGGGCTGCTCAAGCTTCCGGATTTATCGGAAGAGTCTTGACCGGCCGGCCGGTCAAGTTGCTGTTACTGATCCGGGAAGAACAATAATCGGCATCCGGAAATGATCGATGATTTCCCTGGTATGATCTTTCTTCAGTAACGCCTGGTACAGACTCTTGTAGTAGCGATTGATTGCTATGATCGAGACCGGGTTCTTATTCAGAAAACCGGCGATTCCATCAGTAAGCCGGTCATTTTCTACCAGATCAAATTTAAGCTTTTCTAACGCGTTGTGATCACGAATGTAGTCTTCAAAACCTCGATAACGTATCTCCGTTTCGAAATCAAGAGCCCGCGTAACATGTAGTGCATGAACACCTGCTTTATAGTGGCCGGCGAGCTCAAAAAGCCATTTCAGATTATCCAGATCTCCTTTTCTGAAGTCGGTGGTAAATAGCAGTTTTTTAATTTTTGGAGGAGACTCTGAGTCGGGGACGGTCAATACCGGAATCGGTGCTTTTTCCATTATATCGGTTGCGATACTTCCGAAAAGCACTTTTTTCAATCCTGTGGCTCCCTTGCTTCCCATGACAACCAGATCGGCCCCGGTTTTTCGAATCTGCTCGAGAACAGTTGGCACGGTCATTCCGGTTCGTACCCGGGTGTCGATCTCAATTTTGTCGAGGTCGATCCCCGACTTTGACTCCTTGAGCTCTTTTAGGCGTGACAGGCTGAACTTTTTTAGAACTTCGCGGGTTTCTTCAAGCTCCGATGCAAAATTGTAAGGAGGTTCTATTACATGGAGGAGTGTCAGTCCAGCTCCTGATTTTTGTGCCAGCTCCAGAGCGAATTGATAGGCACAAGTCGAGTGGCTGGAAAAATCGGTCGGCAGTAAAATTTGTTTTATAAAATTTGAATTTTTCATCCCGGTAATGTTGTTGAATATTTACTAAATGATAGCTCTCCCGGTTATACCTGATTGTAGATGAGTGTCTGATCCGGTACGCGGGGAAAATCCTGACGACATAGAAAGGAAAATACCTATACTCTGCCGATGGAAGCAAGATTAGATTAAATTGAGGTTTTATACACATTTAGATTTTATTCAGTATATGTACTTTTTTTATGAGATAGCAAGCTTGCGGAAGTACGGTATGATGGTATGACGGGTATTCAATACACTTATCCGAGATGAATTTCAAGTGGAAATTATTGCTTTTGTTCACTGTTCTGGCATTTCTGCCGTTGTCGATCTTCGGATTGCTCAGCTATAAAAATGCCAAATCGACCATTGAGCAAAAGAACCTGGAGTCTTTGGAATCGATCGTAGAATCGAGGCTTTTCGATATCTCCATGCTCACCGAATTGCGGCTGGAGCAAACCCGGCAGATCGCAGGGATTTCTCTGATTCGTCAGCTCGATCCAGGAGGCAATAACAGCCCGGACCTTGTTGAAGAAGTGCAAGAGCTACTCGAAACGATGTATGGAACTCTGCAGGGCTCGATCGGGCAGAGTACCGAGTTGTCGGCCGGCTGGAATAATATATCGGTCGACGTGATAGGGGTGTGGGATCCGGAGGGGACGATTATTGCCAATACCAATCCGGAGCTGATCGGCAAGAGGATGCCGGATCGATATCTTGAGAAGATGCAGGAAAAGGGAGGGGTTTTTGTCGGATACGGTTTTGACCCATTGATGGAGAGAGACTATCTGATGGTTCTGCATGAGATTCGAAATCTGGAGGAGAACAGGTTTACCGGTGTTGTAATATTCAAAATCAACCCTGTAATTCTCAATGAGATTAGCCGGAATCCGGCTGGATTGGGGGAGACTGGAGAAATTCTGATCAGCTATCTGGAAGAGGAAAACTCCGGGAGGATCAGTTTTATCAATGATCTGAAATATGCCGACCAGTTGATGGGTGACGCCGACCTGAGAGAACTTCCTTTACCGGCCAAAGAAGCAGCATTAGGTGAGAGAGGTTCGGGAATCCTGCTTGACTATCGCGGAGAAGAGGTTCTTGCCGTCTGGCGGCCGGTACCGGGCGTGAGTTGGGGGATCGTTGGCAAGATCGATACAGCAGAAATTTACACCCCCATTGTCGAGTTCAGGAATCAAATTCTGGTTTTTGCCCTCGGGCTGCTTGTAATGACCATTCTGATTGCATTCTATGCATCGGCTTCCATCTCCGGCCCGATGAATAAGCTTGTGGATGCTTTCCACTCCATCAGCCGGGGTGAATTGAAGGGTCCGGTACTTGTCGAAAGGGAGGATGAACTTGGCATGCTTGCCAACAGCGCCAACAGTTCGATCGATTATTTAAAAAAAATAATCGATCAGGCGATCACCCTTGCTTCTGGAAATTACGATCTCAAGATCGAGCCGGTCAGTGCGCACGACGAACTGGGTAAAGCCCTCAAGAGAATGACGGTGAATCTGCGTGAGAGCAGCCAGAAAATTCGTGCATTGCTTGATGAGACCAGAAATCAGAACCAGGCATTGCTAAACCGGCACAAGGAGCTCGAGCAGCTCAATGCCAGCCTTGAAGAAGCGCGGGCACGGTCCCAGGCGATACTGGAAACAAGTCCGGACGCAATTATCACTATCGACGAAGAGGGGAGCATACTTTCGTTCAATAAAGGAGCCTGCCAGATTTTCGGATATGAAGAGGAGGAGGTGAGGGGCAGAAATGTAAAGATGCTGATGCCCTTTCCCTACAATGAAAATCATGACGAGTATATGCAGCGGTATCTGTTTACGGGGGAAAAGAGGATCATAGGAAGCGAGCGGGAAGCCCAGGGCCTGAAAAAGGATGGTACGGTTTTTCCAATCACTCTGACGATCAGCGAAGTACGCTGGGGAGACAACCGTATTTTTGCCGGTATTATCAGGGATCTATCACAACGCCGTGAATTGGAGCGACGAATTCTTGAGGTGGGTAACGAGGAGCGGAGAAAGATTGGCCGTGAACTCCATGACGGGCTGGGGCAGGCGTTGACCGGTATCCGGATGATGGCGGAGAGTCTTGCCCGCAAGCTGAATGCGAACGGCGTTCCGGGAGCGGATGAAGTGAAAGAGATCGCCGAGATGTTGAAGGAGACCGACGAATTTGCAAGAACACTCTCCAGAGGAATGGTCCAGGTAGATATCGAAAAGAAGGGTTTGTCGGTTGCACTTAAAAATCTGTGTGGCAGAACCGAAAAACTGACGGGTATTGATTGTATATATATTGAAAACGGTAATGTTGAGGTTAAGAATCATACGATGGCACTGCATCTTTACCGGATTGTCCAGGAATCTGTCAACAATGCCGTTAAGCATGGGAGCGCCTCGGCCATACAGGTTAGGCTTTCGAGTAACCGGGAACATACTTCTCTGGTTGTGAATGATGATGGGTTCGGTTTTGACCCGGAGATCACCGAAGAGAGAGGAATGGGAATTCAAATTATGAAGCACCGGGCGGCCAGTATGGGGGGAGTGCTCGAGATTGCTCGTACCGAGGAGCAACAGACCCAGATTCGATGTATCGTTCCCAATAACTTTCAACAGTTTACACAATAGAAGTGATAAAATCACAGGTGAATAAGATGGGCCACTCATTTAACAAGCGGATGCTGATTGTTGATGATCATCCGATGATGCGAAAAGGTTTGGCGAACACACTTGAATCGGAACCGGGGTATGAGGTGGTTTTACAGGTGGAAAGTGCCGAAGAAGCATTGAAAGTCTATGATGATAATGATTTCGATCTGATCATTGTGGATGTTTCGCTACCTGGAATGAACGGAATTGAACTGGTCAAGAATATCCATTTCCAAAACTCTGATCAGAAGATCCTGGTCGTTTCCAGGCACGATGAGTCGCTCTATGCGGAGCGAACGCTGCGTGCGGGAGCCAAAGGATATGTTATGAAATTTGAATCCAGTGACGTGCTTCTGAAAGCGGTCAAACGGGTATTGAACGGGGGAATTTTTATCAGTGAAGATGTGAATGAAAAATTACTGATGAACGCAGTTAAAGGTAAAAAAGACCCGTCCGATTCACCGATAGATCTTCTGAGCGACCGCGAACTTGAAGTTTTTGAACTGATTGGGAAAGGAAAAAGCAGCAGCGATATTGCCAAACAGCTTCACCTGGCCCCAAAAACTGTTGAGACTTACAGGTGGAGAATCAAGGAGAAACTGGCTTTCAAGAACTCCAACGAAATGATGTTTCATGCGGTTAAATGGGTTGAAAATGAGTGGTCAGGCGGAGAAAATGATGAATGATGGATACCTGCCGAAATCCCGGGCCGGGGCCGCATGGCCGGGCTTGTTGTAAGGTTTTCCCCTATCCTGCCTGTATGATTTCGATTACACGGCTTATATACTGCATACTGCATATCAAAAGCTGATCAAATCGTTACTTGCTTTCGAACGATTGGGCGACCCCTCAAACGCCCGCATCAGGGTATAAGAGGTTGCTTTATCTAATGCAAACTGTAAGATCAATCAGCAAACATTAAGAGGTGAAAGTTATGAAACTCACAAAAGCTCCAAGAGAAACCAGTGCGATAGACACACTGAGACGAGAGATGGATCAAATATTCGATGATCTGATTCCGATATCCTGGCAAACACTTGATGGCAGAAGGGTGGCGGACACCTGGTCTCCGAGTGCCGATATATCTGAAGATGAAAATGAGTATATGATTCGCGTTGATCTGCCCGGATTTGGAAAGAACGACATCAAAGTAAATTACCAGGAAGGGCGGATCTCAATATCCGGAGAGCGTCATCGGGAAGAGAAGGAAGAAAAGAAAGACTTTATTCGTCGAGAGAGATACGAAGGCAGCTTTTATCGAACTTTCTTGCTTCCGGATGCAGTCCGCGAGGACGAGATTGAAGCCACCTTCAAAGATGGTGTGCTGAAAGTCAACATACCGAAAGCGGAAACCGTCAAACCCAAGTCGATAAAAGTGAGTTGATCAACCACAAAGTGCCGGGAGCACGAAACTTCCGGTACAATTTTGAATAGTGACGCAGATGGGTTAATAAATTGTGATGCAGACGGGTTAGAGTTTTGAAAAGAATATTTGATTGGCGGGCAGTACGGTTATTTTTTTAAAAAAGCAGAACATTAAAAAAAGGAAAAAAGGACTCATTATGTTTAACGGAAAAGTGGCAATGGTGACGGGTGCAGCATCGGGAATCGGACGTTCAACTGCGGTTGAGTTGGCAAAAAAAGGGGCGTCAGTTGTAATCAGTGACGTGGATAAGGAGCGGCTGGCCGAGACGGAAAAACTGATATCCGACGAAGGAGGAGAGGTGATGAGTCTTCCTGCTGATGTTTCGTCGGCCGGCGAAGTAAGTGGCATGGTTGAGGAGACGATGAAGAAATATTCCAGGCTTGATGTTGCAGTCAATAACGCCGGCATCGGCGGTGATCTTGCACCTACGGCAGATTATACTGAGGAGGGGTGGGATCGTGTACTTAATATCAACCTGAAAGGACAGTGGTTGTGCATGAAAAACCAGATTCCGGTGATGTTAAAAAATGACGGCGGCTCGATCGTCAATATCACCTCGATTTTGGGTAAAGTCGGATTTGCCAACGCTCCCGCCTATGTGGCGGCCAAACATGGACTGATCGGATTAACCCGTACGGCAGCTTTGGAGTATTCGGCTAAAGGTGTACGGGTTAATGCAGTAGCTCCGGCGTTTATCGTGACTCCGATGCTGGAGGATGCAGGGCTGTTATCCGATCCAGAAGCGAAGCAGGGCCTGGTCGACTTGCACCCGATCGGCAGGCTGGGAGAACCGAAAGAGGTAGCCGATGCGATCATCTGGCTCGCATCAGACGAAGCCTCCTTTGTGACCGGACATACATTGATGGTCGACGGCGGGTATACATCCCGGTGAATGTCGGAACGTGCACAGAGGCTGCCGGAACGTGCACAGAGGTTGCCGGAGGTCGGCCGGTGAGATCAACTGTATAATGTTTCAGTAGATGTCAGGCAGTTAGAATTTCATTGGAGTGAGTGATGGAAGAGAAAAATAAAAATCCCTATATCTTCTGGTACTCAGAGATGGGAATGGAGGATGTTGCCGAAGTTGGCGGAAAAAATGCCTCTCTTGGTGAGATGATCCGTCATTTGGCTCCGAAAGGAGTGAGGATACCCGATGGATTTGCTACTACTTCTGAAGCCTATTGGTTTTTCATCAGGTCGAACAGGCTGGAGAGTCCAATCCGGAAACAGCTCGAGCTGCTGGAGAAGGGGAAGATCGGCCTGGATCAGGCGGGGCAAAGTATTCGCCAGTTGTTTCTGAGAGCCGCCATACCGACCCCCCTGGCCGAATGTATCCGAAAAGCCTATCTGGAGCTGAGCGGAAGATACAAAGGCAAATCAAACGGTGTGGATGAGGAACCGAATATCGATGTTGCAGTTCGCAGCAGTGCCACGGCAGAGGATCTGCCAACAGCCAGCTTTGCGGGTCAGCAGGAGACGTTTTTAAACGTTCGCGGAGTCGACAACCTGATGACTGCCTGCAGAAACTGCTATGCTTCTCTGTTTACCAACCGGGCGATCGCCTACCGGGAGAAGATGGGGTTTGACCATCTGAAAGTGGCACTCTCGGTAGGAATTCAGAAGATGATCCGGGCTGACCACAGTTCGGCCGGGGTGATGTTTACCGTCGACACTGAAACGGGATTTCCAAATGCACTCGTCATCAACGGATCATGGGGTCTGGGAGAAAATGTGGTTAAGGGTACTGTAAATCCAGATCAGTTCTATGTTTTCAAACCGGGTCTGAAAAAGAAGGCGCAGTTGCCGATTCTCGAAAAAGTAAAAGGTTCAAAAGAGATCAAACTGATCTACACTTCGGATGAAAACGGCAATACCGAAAATGTTCCGACCAGTTTTTCCGAAAGAAAATCGTTTGTGTTGCAAGATGAGGAAATTCTCAAGCTGGCCCGGTGGGGTACTGTTATTGAAAAGCACTACGGCAAACCGATGGATATCGAATGGGTCAAAGATGATGCGACCCGGCAGCTTTTTATCGTACAGGCAAGGCCCGAAACCGTTCATGCTCACCGGCAAAACGGGATATTCAAATCCTATTCTCTTACCGAGCCGGATCCCGAATTGCTGATTTCGGGTATAAGTATCGGCAGTACGATTGTAAACGGTAAGGTAAAACTGGTCCATGATACCACCGACCTGAGGGGGATCGGTTCAGATACCATACTGGTCACTGAAATGACCGAACCGGACTGGGTGCCGGCACTGAAAAACGCAGCCGGAATTGTTACCGATTTCGGCGGCAGAACCTGTCATGCGGCAATTGTGAGCAGGGAACTGGGCATTCCCGCGGTTGTCGGGACCGGGAATGCGACTAAAAAATTGAAAGAGGGAGAGGCAATCACCCTGTCAAGTGCAGAGGGAGACCAGGGGAAAATCTATAAAGGCGAACTCGGTTACAAGATCGAAGAGATCGATCTCGGAAAACTGCCGGAACCCGATACCGATGTGATGCTCAATCTTGCAACTCCTGAATCGGCTTTCAAGTGGTGGCGGCTGCCCGTCGATGGAGTCGGACTGGCAAGGATGGAGTTTATCATCAGTAATCATATAAAAATCCATCCGATGGCTCTGGTTCACCCGGAAAAAGTGGAAGAAGAAAGCCAGTTTCGGCTGATTCGAAGATTGACGGAGGGGTACAGGGATTTGACTCAATACTTTGTTGATCGGCTGGCCAGCGGTATTTCGAAAATTGCTGCATCTCAGTACCCGAAGCCGGTGATTGTTCGGACGAGTGATTTTAAAACCAACGAATATGCAGGACTGGTGGGCGGCAGTAACTTCGAACCCCGGGAAGAGAACCCGATGATCGGCTGGAGAGGAGCTTCACGCTACTACAGTGATGACTACAAAGAGGGATTTCGGCTGGAGTGCGAAGCGATCAAAAAAGTGCGTGAGCAGGTTGGCCTCGATAATGTGATTGTGATGATTCCCTTCTGCCGCACTCTCGAGGAGGCCGGCAAAGTGCTTGATATCATGGCTGATTATGGCCTGAAACGCGGCGAATCAGGCCTGGAGATCTATATGATGTGCGAAATTCCGTCGAACTATATACTGGCAACTGAATTTGCGAAACTTTTCGATGGATTCTCGATCGGTTCCAACGATTTGACACAACTGGTGCTCGGTGTCGACCGGGATTCGGGGCGGATGGCACATCTGTTTGATGAAAATGATCCCGCCGTTAAGACGGCGATTCGACAGGTGATTGAACGGGCCCATGAAGCGGGGATCAAGGTTGGATTTTGCGGTCAGGCTCCGAGTGATGATCCCGGCTACGCTGCTTTCCTGGTCGAATGCAGTATTGACTCCATATCCGTGGTGCCGGACAGTGTATTTCAGGTGGTCCGGCAGGTCGCCAATGCAGAAATTAAACGAAAAGAGGAGTCAGAAAAAGCCTTTTTAAAACAATTTGACTAATATGCTCTTTTAAATAGATCCCCGACAGATGAAGATGCCGAAAGGAGTTGAAATACTACCGCATACTGCGGATATCAAATTAAAAGTGACCGGTGAGTCTCTGCCCGAGCTCTTCCTGACCGGCCTGGCAAGTATGAACCGGCTTTTGAAGCCCGGGTTTTGTGAAGAGGAGCAGGAAGTTTCTCGGGTGGAGAAGGTTGAACTGGAAGCTCCCGACTCGACAGTTCTGCTGATCGATTTTCTTTCTGAAGTGTTGACGCTCGGCTCTTTGAACCGATCTATTTTCTGTGACTGTTCTTTTGAATCGATTAGTGACCATAATCTGGTTGCATTACTGGAGGGGCGAAGTGTGAACGAAGTGGATCTGGATATTAAGGCGGTCACCTATCATGAGGCCGATATTGTGCTCAATGATCAAGGGAATTTCGAAACGATTATTGTCTTTGATGTGTAATAATAGGTAGAGTCAATTTGAATGAGTGAGAAAGGAAGATTATGTCAGTTGAAATTCACGTGTCCGATCTGATACAGCTGGATCGCTGCCTTTGGGAGATACCGGTCTCGACCCGCCCGGATATGAGGGTCCCGGCCCGAATCTATGCATCAGAAGCGCTCATAGAAGACTTTATGCAGGACCGTACGGTGAGCCAGATTATGAATGTCTCTACACTGCCCGGAATCGAAAAAGCAGCGATCGTCATGCCCGACGGCCATGAGGGTTATGGTTTCCCTATTGGCGGAGTTGCCGCATTCGATATCAACGAAGGGGTGGTTTCTCCGGGCGGAATCGGCTATGACATTAACTGTGGAGTGCGCCTGATGTTTACCCCGGAGAAATATGAGAATATTCGTAATAAAATCCCCGAATTAACGCATGAAATGACCCGGATGGTTCCCAGGGGCATGGGCCGCGGCGGCCCCATCAAGCTGTCGACCGACCAGATAAATCAGGTGCTGATGCGGGGTGTTGAATGGGCTGTCGAGCAGGGTTATGCATTTGAAGAGGACCGGATTCGGATGGAGTCGAATGGTAAGCTTCCGGACGCTGATGCATCTTTTGTTTCTGAACAGGCGAAGAAACGGGGGCATGATCAACTGGGTACACTCGGCGCCGGAAATCATTTCGTCGAGATTGGACGTGTGGAGCAGATCTTTCATACCGACGCTGCCCGGGCATTTGGGCTGTTTGAAGATCAGGTTGTGATTATGATTCATACCGGATCGAGAGGCCTGGGTCACCAGGTGGCGACCGATTATCTCCGTATGTTTGTTAAAAAACTGCCGGAGTATGGACTTAACCTGCCCGACCGCGAACTGGCCTGTGCACCGATCAATTCGGAAGATGGTGTTCGATATCTGAAGGCAATGGCTGCCGCCGCCAACTTTGCTTTTTGCAATCGGCAGGTGATCTCCTGGGAGGTTCGTAAGGCCTGGGAAAATGTGATGAAGTCGCCGGGCGATCAAGTAGAGCTGCTTTATGATGTGGCTCACAATATTGCCAAGCGGGAGCGGCATCGGGTCAACAGCGAAGAGAAAGAGCTGATTGTTCACCGGAAGGGGGCAACTCGGGCTTTCGGGCCTGGACATCCGGAAATACCGGAACGTTACAGAAAAGCCGGGCAGCCGGTTTTAATTCCGGGCAGCATGGGAACCGGGTCGTTTGTGCTTGCCGGTGCAGAGAGCGGAATGAATCAGGCGTTCGGGTCGACCTGTCATGGGGCCGGCCGCAAAATGTCTCGTCGTGCTGCGAAGCGAGAAGTGGATGCCCAAAAACTGAAAAAAGAATTGGCTTCAATGGGGATCTCGGTCGAAGCAGGTTCATTTGCCGGGTTAGCTGAAGAAGCACCTGCGGCTTACAAGGATGTGGAATTGGTGGTCGATACAGTGCACGAAGCCGGGTTGGCAAGCAAAGTTGCGCTGCTTCGGCCGGCAGGAGTGATCAAGGGCTGACAAAGCTTATTGACACGAAATCGGGATTGGATTAACTGGCTATAACTGCTTATAAGGAGATTGTATGAGCACTCATAAAACGGATGAAGTGGTAAAACAGAATCAGCTCTCTCATGACAAGTTGTACAGGTTTTGTGAGCATTCCACCTTGTCGTTTGATCTGACCGATAAAGCGGAACCTGTCGAATACCCTTTTGCCGGTCAGGATCGCGCACTGACATCTGCTTTTTTCGGCGTCAAGATGCAGAAGGATGGTTTCAACCTCTTCGCACTCGGGCCGGATGAAACCGACAAACGTACACTTCTGGACGAAGTGATTAAAAGAGAGGCTTCGGGCAAGGAGACTCCGAACGACTGGTGTTACGTCTGTAATTATGAAGATGAATTCAAGCCGGTTACCCTGGAGCTGGCACCGGGGGAGGCGGTACAGCTGCGGGATTTGATGAATCGCTTTGCAGAGGATCTGCCGAACGCGCTTACCAGTGCTTTTGAGAGTGAAGAGTATCAGACCCGCCGGCAGTCGATAGAGGAGGAGTTTACCGAAGAGGAGCGAACCGAGTTTAATGAGTTGCAGCGAAAGGCAGAAGAACAGGGGCTGAAGATTATGAATACACCGGTTGGTTACAGCTTTGCCCCGGTTCGCAAAGGGAAAGTTCTTACTCATGAAGATGTCGAAAAACTTTCGGACGAAGAGCGAGAAGAGCTGGAAGAGAGAGTTCAGGATCTTCAAAAAGAACTTCAGTCGATCCTGAGACAGGTACCGGAAAGGCAAAGGAAATATCGGGAGATGCGTAATGAACTGAACCGAAGATTTGCCGAGTATTCGATTCGGGGACTCATCAGCGAAGTTCGAAATGCATTTGAGCACCGTCCTGCTGTTCAGGAGTATTTAAACCGAACTGAAGAGGATATCCTTAATCATGTAGACGAAATCATCAACCCGGGTGGCGGGAATCCTTTCCTGCAGGCACTTTCCGGTGGCGAGCGGAAAATGAAGCAGATGCCACCCTCCGAACATCCGGTTTTGTGGCGATATACGGTCAACGTCATCGTGGATCATTCAAAAAAGGATGGAGCTCCGGTGATCTACGAAGACAATCCGACATATAAGAATCTGATCGGGAGGGTTGAGCATATCTCAAAAATGGGGACTATGACCACCGATTTTACCTACATCAAACCGGGTTCACTCCATCGGGCTAATGGCGGGTATCTTGTGATCGATGCACTCCGTCTTCTGACGCAGCCTTATGCCTGGGACGGCCTGAAACGGGCTCTTCAGAGCAGTAAATTGAAAGTGGAGTCACCAGGCGATATGTATGGGCTGCTCAGCACTCTGACTCTTGAGCCTGAGCCGATTGATCTGAATGTCAAAGTTGTTCTGACCGGAAGCAGGCTGTTGTACAATCTTCTCTGCTTTTACGATCAGGATTTTAAAAACCTCTTCAAGGTTGAAGTCGATTTTGAAGATCAGCTCAACTGGAATGAGGAAAACCAGGATCTGTATGCGAGAATTATCGCTGAGCTTGTCCGATCCAACGACCTTTATCCGATGGATCGTTCGGGAGTGGCTCGACTGATTGAGTATGCCTCTCGTCTTGCCGGAGATCGTCAGAAGTTGACAACCCGGATGAAAACGATTCTCGATATTTTGAGAGAATCCGATTTCTGGTGCCGGCAGGAGGGGGATAAGGTGATCGGAGAAAAAGCGGTTGAAAAAGCAATCGAACAGCGACATTACCGCTCCGGCCGTCTAAAGGATCGGTATCAGGAAGAGATTTTACGGAAAACTATCTTTATCGACACCGAAGGAGAAAAGACCGGGCAGGTGAACGGGCTTTCGGTGGTGAGACTGGGTAACAGCCTTTTTGGCCACCCAACCCGTATAACAGCCCGAGTCCGTGTGGGGAAGGGTGAAGTGGTCAATATAGAACGGGAGGTGGAGATGAGTGGCCCTATCCACTCCAAGGGTGTGATGATTCTCTCGTCATTTTTGGGAGCTCGTTATGCCGGTGAAAGGCCTCTGTCGCTGAATGCAAGTTTGGTATTTGAACAGTCTTATGGCGGGGTGGATGGAGACAGTGCATCATCAACGGAACTCTATGCTTTACTCTCAGCCATTTCAGAGATTCCGCTCAATCAGTCGATTGCAGTAACCGGCTCGGTCAATCAGCACGGCGAGATTCAACCGATCGGAGGGGTTAACGAAAAGATTGAAGGATTTTTTGATATCTGTAAAGAGCGGGACTTGACAGGGGAACAGGGTGTATTGATCCCGCAGGCCAATGTAAAAAACCTGATGCTGAAGAAAGAGGTGGTACAGGCCGTTGAGAAGGGTCGGTTCCATATCTATGCGATCCGGACGATCGATGAAGGTATGGCACTTTTAACCGGCCACATGATGGGTGAACCCGACGAGCAGGGCAATTATCCGGAAGGGTCTGTAAACGACCGGGTCGAGAAAAAACTGCAGCGGTTCGCTTCTATTCAGCAGGAATTTCTGGGTCGGGGTAACCATCAGAAAAATCAGAAATAGGAGTCAGTAATGAGTCAACCTGATCGTTCCGATATCCGTGAGCCGGAGAAGGTACAGCTCAACCTCACTTCGATTTTGGTTGCGATCGATTCCACTTCGGCTGCGAGGCCGTTGGTTAAATCGGCCATTCATCTTGCATTCAGAACAAAGGCAAACCTGAGAGCGATCTACATCGAAGAGAGTGAATGGTTTGAGGCAAGCCGTTTCAGTTTTACACAGCAGGTGAGCAGCTATACCGGGGAGCTGCTTCCTTTTACCGAAAAGGATCTCTCCGATGAATCAAAAGCTGTTGGTGCACTTCATAAAAGATTGCTTTCGGGGTACAGTAAACAGTTGCAGGTCCGCTGGAATTATGAAATCAAGCGCGGGCCGGTAGACCGGGAGCTTCTCAAGGCTGCTTCGATTTCCGATCTTGTACACATCGGCCGGGTTAGAATTTCAGGCCGGCGGACAGCTCGTATCGGTAGAAATGCGCGTTACCTTGCCGGTCAGTGTAACGTACCACTCTGTATCTGGAACGAACCGACTCCCGAATGGCCGACGCAGCTGATCGGACTTTGCACGACACCGAAGGAGAGCGTGCAGGTGGTCAACTGGACTCTTGGGCTCGCAGCTACCCTCGGACGAACCCCGAGACTATTCTGGAGTGAAGAACTGATGGAAAAAAGTGAACGGGATCGGTTTGCAGAGGAAGTCCACAAATGGTTTCCGGAAATTGAAGATCAGGTATTTGTCAATAGTGAGATGTATGGATCGATCGATACAGATCTACTCTCTCACTACCCCGGGCCCCTTCTGATAGCCCGTCGCAAGATGCTGGGCGCCGGAGTAGATGAAGCGGAGATGAAGCGGAAAAAGCCCCTGTTCGAACGACTTGCAAACAGTCTGATTCTCTTGTCATAAATCCTCTCTTCTAATTTCTTAATCTGAAAACGACAGGGAGGCTGTATTGTACGCGAACCGGCCGGCCGCGCTGCATTCCGGGCTGAAATTTTGCTTCACTGACAACACGGAGCGCCTCTTCGTCGGCACCGCCGCCGATGCCCCGAACTACAACAGGGTTTTCCACATCACCTTGTTCATTGACAATGAACTGAATATAGACTCTTCCCTCGATACCGGCACGTCGGGCGGCTTCCGGATATCGGATCTTCTCCTGTAACCCGGCAAGGCCTCCGATCAGTTCAGGCATCTGTTCTACGACGAGAAAGAAATCCTCCTCTTCCTCTTCATTTGCAGCCGGCGGCGGTGGAAAGTCCAGGGGCCTGTCGAGCCGAAGCTCTGCGTCCAGCTCAAAAGTAAAATCTTCGATTATCTCGTTATCCGGTACCGGTTGAGGGGTTCGGGGCCTGGGCGGCGGAGGGGGAATCTCGATCTGCTCGGTTCTCACAATCTCTTCTATCTCGATCACTTCCCGTTCAACCAGGTGATAGACCAACTCCTTGTCCGATGTGATTTCGACTTTCGCAATAATGATAAAGGTAGTCAAAACCAGTAAAAGTCCGATTAGCCGGAATATCGTGTAATACTCTTTGAGATCTGCTTCCGGATCTTTTCTGCCGTGATTTCTTACTGTATTGTGATTGGCTTCTTTCATTGTTCCCTCCCTTTCATTAGTCTCTCATGAGATTTTTCGAACTTGGGACTTGCGAATAGATAAGCTATGCATTTCGGCCCCGTCGGATTGAGAGACGATTCTGACTCCCCTTGTAGTGTTTTTCACTACTTGTACTCCCGGTTGGGGCGGAGTTTGGCTCTGCCTGGGAGTGGGTTTGCCTGGAAGTGGCTATACCGCAATTCAAAATTCACTGACAATTACCTGAGAGTATCCCCTACAAGACCGCGCAGGAATCTTTTTTACTCTGAAACAAGGATAAAGGAGAGGCAACCAAGCATGTCAGGGAGGCAATGGATGGAATGATGAAACAGAAAACGAAAAAGAGAGGCAAAAAAGCCGCTCTCGAACCTCGAAAACAAAAGAGAAAGCAGCGTACTCCCAATCTTCAGGATTACGAACAGTTTCGGAGATCGTTTAGGTGGGAGGATGCTGCCGCTGAACTATCCGGACTGCCCGGTAACAAGGGACTGAACATCGGGTATGAAGCAGTGGATCGTCATGCCGAGAGCCATTTGAAAGAGAGTCTCGCCATACGCTGGATCGGTGAAGATGGTAAAAGAAAAGAGTTCACCTACCAGCAGCTGAGTGAGCAGACCAATCGATTTGCCAACCTGTTGCGGTCAGCTGGAATCCGCAAAGGGGATGTCGTCTGTACATTAACAGGACGAATTCCTGAACTCTATTTTTCTGCATTGGGGACTCTGAAAAACGGAAGTATCTACTGCCCGCTATTCTCTATTTACGGTCCGGAACCGATCTATCAGCGGCTCCACAAGGGAAAGGCAAAGGTCCTGGTGACCTCAAGTGAACTCTATAAGAAAAAAGTGACCCCCATACTCGACCGGCTGGTACACCTGAAATTGATACTGTTAACCGACGGCCTGACCGGGGTGGACCAGAACCATGTAGTTATAAAATGTTTCTCGAGATTGATGAGCGAAGCTTCAGAATCCTTTGAGGTCGTAGAAACTGATGCTGAAGACCAGGCACTGCTGCATTTTACAAGCGGAACTACCGGTATGCCGAAAGGGGTGGTTCACGTTCATCAGGCGGCGGTTACCCATTACATGACCGGCAAGTACGTTCTCGACTTTCAGCCCGGTGATCTGTTCTGGTGCACGGCCGATCCGGGCTGGGTGACCGGCACATCGTACGGCATTTTATCGCCCCTGATGCATGGAATCGGTAATCTGATAGTTGAAGCGGATTTTGACGCGTCGTTGTGGTATGGCATCCTCGAAAAGGAAAAAGTTAACATCTGGTATACGGCACCCACTGCAATTCGAAGATTGATGCGGATCAATATCGACGTGCGGAAAGAGTATGACCTGAGTGAACTGAGGCTCATCCACAGTGTCGGAGAACCCTTGAACCCCGAAGCGATTCGCTGGAGTGAAAAAAACCTCGGCATGCCGATTCTTGACAACTGGTGGCAGACCGAAACCGGCGGAATCATGATCGCCAACTATCCTGGTCTGCCGGTCAAGCCGGGCTCGATGGGGAAACCGCTGCCCGGTATCGAGGCGGCGGTAATGGAAGTCTCGAGGCCAGAGGGAAAGGGAATTCGGGTCAAGCCTGTCAAAACACCGGGTGAGTCCGGAGAACTTGCCCTGAAGAGCGGCTGGCCGTCGATGTTTCGTGCCTATCTGGACGATGAAGAGAGGTATAAAAACTCATTTGCCGGGGAATGGTATATGACCGGTGATCTGGCATACCGGGATGATGAGGGATATTACTGGTTTGTAGGACGGGCCGATGATATCATCAAGACAGCCGGCCATATGGTGGGGCCGTTCGAAGTGGAAAGCGCCCTTTTGGAACATCCGAATGTAGCCGAAGCGGCTGTTATCGGCAAACCGGATCCGATGATGGGAGAGCTGGTCAAGGCATTTGTGGTACTCAGGGAAAAAGCGGGAGAGAACGAAGAGGAGTTACTCATGGACCTGAAGGGTTTTGCGAGAAAAAAGCTTGGGTCGGCTGTGGCTCCGAGGGAGTATGAGGTCGTCGAAGAGCTTCCAAAGACCCGAAGCGGTAAAATCATGCGCCGCTGCCTGCGCGACATCGAAATGGGTAAACTGAAAACGAAGAAGAAAGTAGACGGAGAGATTCCCTATGGCTGATTCGAAAACAGAGACGAAAAGCAGGGAGGTCAACGCTCAACTCAAGTCCGGAAAACGCAAACAGGCCGGCTCAGGAAAAGACAATGCCAGGTTGATGCACCATCTGCTTGCCCAGATGATACGCATCCGCAGACTTGAGGAAAAGTCCTATGAATTGTATACCAGGGAGAAGATTCGGGGATTTCTCCACCTCTATGACGGACAGGAGGCGGTGGCAGTCGGGGTGATGGAAGTGTTGGAACGAGAAGATGCAGTGATTGCCGCCTACAGAGAGCACGGCCAGGCACTTGCCAAGGGTGTATCGATGAACAGCATAATGGCAGAAATGTACGGCAAAACCACCGGATGCAGCGGCGGCAGAGGAGGGTCGATGCATCTGTATGACAAGGAGACCAATTTTTTCGGCGGTTCGGCAATTGTGGCAAACGGATTGCCGATGGCGGTTGGCCTGGCACAGGCGTATAAAATGCAGAAGAGAAGCAGCCTGGCATGTTGTTTTTTCGGTGACGGGGCGGTTGGTGAAGGTGAATTTCATGAATCGATGAATCTTGCATCGCTCTGGGAACTCCCGGTGCTGTTTGTCTGCGAAAACAATCTCTATTCGATGGGAATGCCATTTGAATTGGCAGAGGCGGAAACCGACCTGCTCAAAAAGGCTGCCTCTTATCGGGTCGAGGGAGAGAGGGTCGATGGCATGGATGTGACAGCTGTACTGGAAGCAGCCCGGAAAGCGGTTGACTATATAAGAAGCGAAAGTAAACCCTGGTTTCTGGAGTGCCAAACCTACCGATTCCGGGCTCATTCGATGTTCGATCCGGAACGGTATCGCGACAAATCGGAAGTAAAGGAGTGGAAAAAACGCGACCCGATTAAAATGTTTTCCGAACGGCTGATGGATGAAGGCTTGCTGGACGAGAAGCAGCTTGCCGATATTGAAAGTCAGGCACAACAGGAAGTTGAAGAGTCAGTCGGGTATGCCGAAGAGTCGTCTGATGAACCTATTGAGACGCTTTCACGCTACGTCTACAGCGACATGAAAAATTCTGAATAAAAGGTGGAGATCATGCCTGAAAGGGAGATTGCTGAACAGAAGATGAGTTACCGGCAGGCGGTCCGGGAAGCGATGCGGGAAGCGATGAACCGCGATGACCGGGTCTACCTGATGGGTGAGGATGTCGGATTATATGGCGGCTGCTTTAACGTCAGTGAAGGAATGCTCGAAGAGTTTGGGAAGGAGCGCATCATCGATACCCCTCTGTCGGAGTCCGGGTTTACAGGTTGTGGAATCGGTGCCGCACTGGGGGGAATGAGGCCGATTGTCGAAATTATGACGGTCAATTTCAGCCTGCTGGCATCCGATCAGATCATCAATACAGCTGCGATTTTGCTGCATATGTCCGGCGGGCAGTTTAATGTGCCGATTGTTATTCGTATGGCGACCGGTGGAGGCAAGCAGCTGGCTGCACAGCACTCGCGGAGCCTGGAAGGGTGGTATTCTCATATTCCGGGCCTGAAAATCCTGACGCCTGCAACTGTGGAAGATGCCAGGGGTATGCTGTGGCCTGCTCTTGAAGATCCCGATCCGGTTTTGATTTTCGAAAACACAACACTCTACAACTTCGAAGAGGCGGCTCCAGTTAATGGCACGCAGGTCGATATCACTTCTGCCAAAGTGAGGCGGGAAGGGAGCCACGTCAGTATCATTACCTACGGTATCGGTTTGCACAAATCACTGAAAGCTGCAGAGATGCTGTCGGCCGATGGTATTGAAGCGGAAGTTATCGATCTGAGAGTTTTACGGCCGCTCGACAACCAAACAATTTTCGAGTCGGTAAGAAAAACACACCGGGCAGTGATTGTCGATGAAGGGTGGAAGAGCGTGGGGCTTTCTGCCGAGTTGAGTGCCCGAATTACCGAAAACCTGTTTTATGAGCTGGATTGTCCGGTGGAACGGGTTTGTGCTGCAGAAGTGCCGGCGCCATATGCAGGGCACCTGGAGAAAGCCTCCTTGCCTCAGCCGGAAAATATCGTAGAAACTGTCAGGCAGTTGGGAGGGATCTATGGGTGAATTTGTCATGCCGAGCCTCGGCTCCCAGATGGAGGATGCAACCTTGATCCAATGGCTGGTCAAGCCGGGAGACCGCATCAGCAAAGGAGACATTATCGGTGAGATACACACCGAGAAGGGAGATATCGACGTAGAAGCGCTGGAGAGCGGTATAGTCCGGGAGCTCCGGGTTCAGGAGGGCGATACAATTCCGGTTGGAACCGTGATGGCGGTTATCGATAGTGAAAAGGGTTTACCTCCGGAGCACAAGGCCGTGGAACCGGAGTCAGAACGTAAAGTCGAAAAAGAGGTGTCGGATGAGCGAGAGAGTGAACTGGCACCGCCGAGACCGGGCCCGCCAAGACCGGGCACGGAAAGGCAAGAGCCCCCGCCAAGACCGGGGCCGAATGGTGCCGGACCGAAGCGAGTCAAGGCCTCCCCGCTGGCAAAGCGTGTTGCTGAAGAGCTGAAAGTGAACCTGGAGGAGGTAACGGGCTCCGGACCGGGAGGAACTATTCATAAAAAGGATGTGGAAACTGCTGCGAAAGAAAGGGAAGATGGAAAGCGCCCTGTTCCGTTTGACAAGGAAAGTATGCGGAGGGCAATTGCAGCCGTGATGAGCCAATCCAACCGTGAAATTCCGCATTACTATCTGGAGAAAGATATCGATATGAAAGCTGTGACAGAGTGGCTTGAAGAAGAGAACAGTAGCCGGAAAGTCAAAGAGAGGCTGATGCCGCCTGTGTTGATGATCAAAGCGGTAGCAAATGCATTGGCGGAAGTACCAGAACTGAACGGGTACTGGAACGACGGCCGGCTCCAGGTTCAGGAGTCGATACATATCGGATTTACCATTTCACTTCGACGTGGAGGGCTGGTGATTCCGGCCCTCATGAATGCGGATATAAAGTCTCTGGATGAGATTCGCGAGGAGTTTGTGGATATGGTGATGAGGGCCCGGGAAGGCCGGTTGAAAACCGGTGAAATCGGTAGTGCCACATTTACTATTACCAGCCTTGGTGAGAGAGGGGCAGAGAAGGTGTTCGGCGTGATCTACCCGCCTCAAGTCGGCCTGGTCGGGTTCGGTAATATAATTCAGCGGCCATGGAGTAGTGACGGGATGATCGGAATCCGGCCCGTTATGTCGGCAGTTTTAGCCGGCGATCATCGGGCAACCGACGGCCACAGCGGCTCGAGGTTTCTGGAGATACTCTACAAGGAGTTGCAACAACCTCATAATCTCTCGCATCAAACCCCTGTTTCATGAGTAATAGTGAACTGGAAAAGCTTGTAAAAAAGCATCTTCGAAGCATTGCCCCAGAGGCGGATCTTGAAGAATTGAGTCCCGATGATGAACTCGGTTCCGCTCTCGATATCGATTCGATGGATTTCTATTCGATGATGGTGGCGATCAGCGAAGAGCTGGATGTGGAAATTCCGGAAGAGGAGTATGGCAAATTGCGGGATCTGAACAGTATTGTCCGATTTCTGGACCGTTCCGGGGTAAAACTTGCCAGGTAACAAAAGGCAGGCCGGCTCAGCCGACAGGATCTTCTTTCGGGGCCATCTTCAGCTGTTCGACAAGTTGATCTCGTTCGCTCTTCAGATCGCTGCTCAGGCCGATTTTGTACTGATGCGGATTGACCATACGCTTGTACTCTTCGGGGAGCCTCTCCATTCTTCTTCGATTGTAGCCGGCAATTTCGGCCAGATTCAATGGTTTTTCAAGCCGGCTTCCACTTTCCATAACACAGTTCAACAGCGGTTCTTTTTTTAAATTCCCGATTTCCAGCGACTTTCCTGATACTGTGGGATGATGCATCAGGGCTGCATCTTCTTCCTCATTTTTGATAATCACGTCGGCACCGAAAAAGGTTTCATCTTCGTCTGTCATTCTCAGCACCTGCTTCTTTCCGGGCAGGTTGATCTTTTGAACATTCTCGGAGAGTTTGATGCGCGGCTTGTCATTGGCATAAGCGAGCTTATAGACGCCGTCGAGAGCTCCGTCCGGGTGGCCGGTTACCAGCCGGGTACCGACTCCGAAAATATCGATCGGCGCACCCTGGTCGATCAGGCTCCTGATCACTGTTTCATCCAGTTGGTTGGAAGCAGTAATTTTAACTTCGTCCAAACCTGCATCATCGAGCATTCGCCGTGCTTTTTTTGCCAGCCAGGCCAGATCTCCGCTGTCGAGCCGGATCCCTTTGAGAGACTCTCCCCGCTCTTTCATCTCTCTGCCTACAATAATGGCATTGGGAAGACCACTCTTTATCGTATCGTAGGTATCGACAAGCAGGACGCAATCATTGGGCCTGTATGCGGCAAAATCGCGAAAGGCCTGAAGTTCGCTGTCGTAACTCTGGATCAACGAGTGGGCCATGGTACCGGCTATCGGTATCTGAAAGTCCCTGCCTGCCCGGACGTTGCTTGTTGCATCGAACCCCCCTGTGACGGCAGCCCGGGTGGCGTAATAACCACCTGCTCCCTGGGCCCGCCGAAGCCCGAAATCCACGAGCACCCGATCACCCGCTTCATGTCGCATACGGGCCGCTTTGGTGGCTATCAGTGTTTGAAAGTTGAGGATATTCAATAGGAGAGTCTCCACAATCTGAGCTTCGATGATGGGTGCTTCAACAATGACAATCGGCTCGACGGGGAACACAATTTCTCCCTCCCGGCAGCTGTAGAGAGTGCCGGTAAATCGGAATGATTCAAGATATGTGAGAAAATCTTCATCAAATCCCTGCCGGCGGAGATATTCCAGATCCCTGTTGTCGAAACGAAGCTTTTCCAGTATGGTCAAAAGGTCTTCAACGCCGGAAAACACGGCATAACCTCCCTTGTAGGGTAACTTTCGAAAGAAATAGTCGAATATCGCCCGTTTATTGCCGACACCGGATTGGAAGTAGACCTCTGCCATGGTCAGCTCATACTGGTCTGTATAAGTGGCAGTATAATCGAGCATTGGAGGGTCAGGTCGTTATAATTGGGCAGTTCTGAATTATGGGTTGTGTGGCTGATCCTGTCGAATTACTCGGTTTCATGCAATCAGCCTGCTGACATCGTCCTGAATCAGATTTTTGATCTGGTACAGTTCGGGCGGAGAGAGTTTCGACCGAAGAACATCAATGACCGCATGAAAAGCTTCTTCGGCCATCAAGCGATCTTCAAATCCGGTTTTTTCCTGTATGGTGTTGAAAAACTGATCTTCATCGATCCTGCCGGGACTATTTTCGTTGAGAAATTGTTCAAAATAGTCACTGTTTCTGGGCCCCATTCGTTTGCGAAATTGATCCAGAAGTTCCCGGTTGTACATCATAACCGGAATCTGGCCGGGATTGTAATCTTCAAAATAGATGCCTCGTATGACCGGGGGCAGCTGTGATGAAAGCTGGAAAACTTCTTCAAGTAGTAACAAGTCTCGTATGGTGTGAAGGACTCCTTTTAATGCCCGGTAGCCTGCATATAAATCTCCTTCATCTCCCATTTTATCGGCGACTTCATTGAGCAAGGCATATTCCTGATCGATTTTAAACGGTAATTCATAAGTGCTGTTCATGGTGCTGATGTTCTCTTTTAAGGATGGTTCAAAATGTCGTGTGAAACCGAATGACCTCTCCGACTGTTTATACATGATAGTCATCCATCGTCGGGCTATAGGTAGTGAGAAGGTTGACCGCAGATGTAGGGATTCAAAAAAGTATCTCGTAAGGGAATCCATTACCTGTTTTCCATGGATTATCGTACGAATTCCCCCCTTCTCCTTCGATACCTTGCAAATACACGGATTTTTGAAAATCTGGCAGTGACTCTGAATAGTGGCAGAAGGCTCCAGAACCGGAGTCAGCTTCTGCCGATCATAAATTCGAAACAGGACAACCTGAAATATCTTGGAATCATGATTAAACGTATCGTTGTTGCATTAGACCCGGATGAGGACACTAAAACTGCCATTAAGTATGCCATTCGTCTGAGCAGAAGATTTGATGCGACGCTGACAGGCCTGGCGGTCGTCGATATAGGGAATGTGCATGCCGTGATTGGCGTGGGGGGATACGGATCTGATGTTTATGCAATGGACAGCGTCGAGGATCTGACAGGAGATACGGAAAAAGTGGCCGATGAACTCTTGAAAGCATTTGTAAATAGTGCCGAAAGAGAAAATCTGAGACACGATCAGATCAAGGAGCAGGGAGCCGCTGCAGAACGGATTATCGGGCAGATGAAGTATCACGATCTGCTGATCGCAGGGCGGGATACACACTTTTTTTACAATGAACCAGATAAAAATACCGATACGCTTGCACAGGTTGTGAAAAACGGAGTCTCTCCGGTGCTTGTAGCTACCGATCTTTATGAGGAGGTCGAGAAGGTGCTGATCGCATTTGACGGCAGTGCCGCCGCAGCGCGTTCACTCAAGAGTTTTGTACACCTGCTGCCGTATGGGAAAGATGTTGAGATCGACCTGGTGGGAATTATCGAAAGCAAGGCCCGAGAGGAAGATCAGGCTAAATCCGAGTCACTTGATCAGGCAGAGCGTTACTTGAGAATTCATAATTTTAACTATATCAACAAACTGAAGCGGCAGGGAGAAAAACCGGGCACCGTATTACTTCAAATGCAGGAGGAGATGGAGCCAAACCTGGTCGTACTCGGGGCGCATGCAGTATCGGCAATCCGGCGCGCAACTTTCGGTTCGACCACCCACGATTTGATTACCGCTACACGAAAACCGCTGTTTCTGAGCCCATAAGTTGTCTGTGCCTCATCAATCAGGCATCGAAGCTTTTAGATGAGAGGTTGTTCCGGATGAGTGCCTGAAATAGCTGAGTAAGGGTCTTGTCAAGAGGTTGATCTGTGCCAACTCGTATCAGGCGACCCGGGTCGATTTCCAATGGGGGAGAGTAATTCCGATCCAGTTTCTCCAGATCTTCCAGCCGGGCATCGGATATGGTATCATCGTCTGTCTCTCTTTTTTTAAGTCGCTCAATCCGGGTCGAATCAGTTGCCGCAGTTTCAATAAACAGATACTGAACCCCCGCAGTATCGAACGTTTCGATCAATTTCCGTCGTCGGCCTGGATCGCCGAATGTGGCATCGAGACAGATATTCTGCTTGTTTTTGTAAGCTTCGATTGCCCGATTCGCAAGTAGACTGTACACATCATCGGTCATCTTTTTGCTATAGAGATCAGATCGTTGTTTGGGTGGTGTGCGGCTTGAAAGTGGAAGACCGGCCCATTTCTTCCGTGCAGTATCGGAAGATTGATGTTCTGCAATGAGCCGTTCAGCCACCTGCTCGGCCAATGTGCTTTTACCCGATGCAACGCGCCCCATAAACAGGAGTACGATCGGTTCACCCCCGATAAGAGCGTAGTTCAATGAAAGTGAATAATAGCGTCTGGCAAGTTCGGCAGCTTGCCGGCGTTCCCGAGGTTCCACCTCCTCCTCGTCACTTTCGATACTGTTCACCTTTCCGCGTACATAAGCCCGGTAGCAAGCATAAAAATCGATCAAATGCAGAAGGTCCGGGTCATCCAGCAGTTCTGAGATCCTCTCGATAAAATAATCGCTTTCATTCTTCAGGCCGTTGAAGTCGAGATCCATAGCCAAAAACGCGATATCGGCAGCGATATCCTGATATCGAAACCGGTCGTTGAATTCGATGCAGTCATAGATACAGAGGCGATTTTCGGTTAAATGGATATGCTCAAGATGCAGGTCACCGTGGCCATCAACAATTCGGTTTTCACGGATTCGTTTTTCAAAAAGCGTTTGCAGTTGTTCAAGTGCCAGCTCGTTGAAACTGCGGATCGATTGAAAGGTTTCGCGGTCGATCGTTCCTCCGACAAAAGGTTCGGTCTGCCTGAAATTCTCCTCGATATTCTCCCGAATCTTATTGACGCTTCCCCATTTCCTGATCGACTCATCAGGTTTCTGATCGTTGTAGAAGCCGGCCAGCTTTTTGGCCACGCGGTCGAGGTGCTCGGTCGTG
>SLKI01000007.1 GCA_007134695.1 Balneolaceae bacterium | reverse complement strand
CTCCTCAAGCAACTTCGAAAGTTGATCGAAAAGCTCCTTGTCACTGCTGTTCCGGAAGCGCTGAGTTTTCTGATGGAGGTGTTGTACGTAGACTTGCCGTGTCAACGATTCCGGCATTTCGGCGATGCTTTCCAGAATTTGTCCAATCACCTTCGCCCGCTCGGCGGGTCGTTCCATACGTCCCTCCTTTTCGGCGGCCCGGATAGCAAAATCAACAAAATCGACCGCACTCTTCTGCTTGAATTGCCGGAATGCGTCTGCACCATGGCTCCGGACGTAAGAGTCGGGGTCTTCATCGTCCGGGAGCGGCAGCAGTTCCACTTCCATCCCCTCTCCCAGTGTGATATTTACTCCGCGCTGCATGGCAGCCCGGCCCGCCTGGTCGGAGTCGTAGATCATTACGATCCGGCTTCCATACCTTTTAAGCAGCCGGACCTGGTCGGGCGTCAGAGCTGTTCCGCTCGAGGCGACTACATTTCCGATACCATGCTGCCAGAGGGTGATCACGTCGGTATACCCTTCGACCAGAATCACCTCTTCAGCCTTCCGGATTTCGTTCTTGGCAAAATTGACCCCGTAAACCACCCGGCTTTTATTGTAAACCGGAGTCTGTGATGAATTAATATATTTGGCCGTTTTCTTCTCACCCAGTACTCTTCCGGCAAAAGCGATCACCTTGCCCGAGGGATTGAAAATGGGAAACATCAGGCGGTCGCGGAATGTGTCATAGCTTCCTTCACCGCGACGGCTCGGTTTTATCAAATCAGCCTTGTAGAGAAACTCTTCATCGATCCCCTCTTTTACCGCTTCCCGCAACAGCGACTCTCCATCCGCAGGAGCATAGCCGAGACCGAATGTCTTGATCGTTTTGGCATCATACCCCCGCTTATCGAGATAATTCCGCGCTTTTTCAGCTTCATCAGACTCTTTGAGCTGCCGGAAATAGTAGAGACCCGCAAACCGAAGGGCATGATAGATCGCCTCACGCTCTCTCTGCCGGCCCTCCTCTTCCGGAGAGTGTTGTTCCGGTAACGAAACTCCGTACCGTTCAGCAAGTGTTCGCAGCGCTTCGTGGAAACCGACACCTTCCATCTCCATTACAAAATTGAAAATATCACCGCTTTCTCCGCACCCGAAACATTTGTAAATGCCCATCTTCGGTGTGACATGGAATGATGGGGTCTTCTCGTCGTGAAAGGGGCAGAGTCCGACAAAGCTGCTGCCTGATCGCTTCAGACGCACGTAGTCGCCGATCACTTCGACCAGATCGGCCGCTTCTCGAACCTCCTCCTTTTTATCATCTGAAATCATTGCAACACCTCGGCAAAATGATAGACAATTTCACCGTCAGATGCATGAGGTATGGCGGGGTTTTCATTCCCGCCCCGATCAATCTGTCAGAACTGAAACTGAGCCTGGAGCCAGAGTTTTTGGGTATCAATTCCGGCATCTTCGGCAGAAAAACGGGCATATTTGACGAGCAGACTCCAATATTCTCCGAAAGGCCGGGCGGCCGAGAAGTTGATTTCGCTGCCGAAAGAGATTGAACCGGTATCACTTTGATAGCTGTGATAGCGAGCCGAAAACCGAATATCGGATATCAACAATGCTGAGCCGCCAAAGGAGAGATCTCTCAGGCCGACATCCGGAGTCACCAGAAACTGATCCGCCCACCCCTGGTAAGCGTGAAGTGTGGCAAGGGGTGTTTTGAATGACGCCTGCCCATCGTCACTTCCAAGCACTTCATAGCTTCCGCCGACACTCCAGTCCGTACCCTGCCGGAGTGCAAGATCAGCTTTGTAGTAGCTGGCCGAATAGGAGTCCGGGTTATCTCCCGCATCAGACTGCTCGGCGAAAGCACCCTTCCAGGAGAGGGTCAGCCTCTCGCCTGCTGGCAGGTCTCCTTCGGCTCTAAGGCCTGCTGTTCCCGACGATAGTGCCGGTGCGTTATCGAAATCGAGGTGATAATAAAATACAGACAGGGAAATCTGGCCGGGAAAGCCGCGGTATTCGGCCAGCATCAGGTGTGCGGAGGAGTCGAACACCCCCTGATCGTGACCCGGGCCGAAGATTCGATTCACCTGCCAGAGGTAGTTGTATTGAAGATTTAGGTCATCAACGCCCAATGAGCTGCGAACAGTGGCAGCATCATACGTCTGCTCGTTCTGACGCCAACCCACATTTCCGATAAAACGGGCATCCTGATGAATAATTCGCTGCCGGCCGATTCTCAACTGAAGATCTGCTGAATCGTTTTCAAACTGACCGTAAAGCTGATTCAACACCGTGACTTCGGGGTCAGCTACAACGGCAAAATCGGGGCGTTCATTCAGCCCGGCTGCATTATAACGGTCTGCACCGATCGCCCGGACACCGGTAAAATCTGTGTATCCCGAAAATCCGCGATAGGATGAGGTGCCGTAGCCGAGCTGGATCCTTCCGGTCAAAGCTTCGGCACTCTTCAGCGGTTCGAGCTCTACCCACTCGAAGCGCATCCGGTAGCTGAACCAGACGGAACCGGAGGTGAGGGCTTGCTGAAATGAGGGGTCGTTCGCTTCAAAGTGATAATCAGATTTTGCGGCTTTGAGGAATTGGCTTTCCGCATCGGGATTAGATTCGGCTTCTGTCACTTTGAGGTGCAGCGCGTCCGCTTCAGGTTTAAAATCAATATCTGTGACTTCGGTAGAATCCTGGTTGACGGTCAACAACAGGTTTGCAGCCAGAATCAAATATGTAAGAGATGCCATCGGTTATTCAATTTGAACTGTTCAGGTTACGAAACATCGTCATCAGGTAGATGACAACACCAGTTATCAGTGCCGGTAATCCGATAAAAACGGTGATGGCAGCACTGCGGGGCGCATCACCAGATAGAAAAAAGTTGCCGGTCAGCAGCAGGCCGGTCATGGCCAGTAATATGGCAGTACGGACCGTTCTGTCCTTTT